>JBOHPP010000198.1:0-5604 GCA_050731755.1 Candidatus Rokuibacteriota bacterium
CCCGTGCACCTCCTGGTGCAGGGCCGGGAAGTCCTTCCGGATGCGCTCGACGTCCCAGAGCGTCCCCGGAGCGTCGCGGGCCATGGTTGCACGGGCGGTGCTCATCATGATTCCTCCGTGGCGCGGCGCCGGTGGAGCCGGGCCATCAGCGTGCGGTCGAGGTAGGCCTGGATCGGCTCCACCGCGACCCGCTCGACGACCTCGCGGGCGAACCCGTAGGTCAGCAGGGCGCGCGCGGTCTCCTCCCCCAGGCCGCGGCTCTTGAGGTAGAACAGCGCCTCGGGGGCCAGCTGCCCCTCGGCGGCGCCGTGGGTGCACTTGACATCGTCGGCGAAGATCTCGAGCTGCGGCTTGCTGTCCACTTCGACCCCGTCGGAGAGGAGCAGGTGCTTGTTGGTCTGGTTGGCGTCGGTCTTCTGGGCGTGCGGACGGACGATGATCCGCCCGTTGAACACGGCGCGGGCGTGGCCGTCGAGCACGCCCTTGTAGAGCTGGCGGCTCGAGCAGTGGGGCACCGCGTGGTCCACGGTCACGTGGTTGTCGACGTGCTGGTGGCCGCCGACGACGTAGAGGCCGCTGAGCGCGCCCCGGGCGCCCCCGCCACCGAACTTCAGAGTCAGCGTGGTCCGGCCGAGCCGCCCGCCGAAGCTTGCTCCACACGTCGAGAACGCGCTGTCCCGCTCGAGCGTGGCGTGGATGGTCGCCACGTGGAAGGCGTCCGCCCCCTGCTCCTGCAGTGCATAGTGGTCGATCGCGGATCCTGGGCCGGCCACGATCTCGGTCACCGCGTTGGTGAAGTACGCCTCGTCGGTGAGCCCCACGTACCGCTCGACGACGGTGACCCGGCTGTGGGGACCGGCCACGATCATGTTGCGTGGCTGAGCCAGGACGCCGGGCGAGCTGGCCACGAACAGGAGCTCGATCGGCACCTCGCCCCGCGCCTCGGGCGCCAGGTACACGAAGGCGCCGTCCTGGACGAAGGCCGTGTTCAGCGCGGCGAAGACGTTGGCGTCCCAGGCCGCGTGGCGGGCCAGGTGACGCTCGACGAGCTCGCCGTCGATGATCATCGCGTCGGCCAGGCTGCCCGCCCGGCCACCGCCCCGCAGCGGCCGCACCGACGAGTGCTTGGCCGAGTACCGGCCGTCGACGAAGACCAGGCGCGGCCAGTCGATACCGCCGAGGCCTAGCCGCTCGAGGGCCTCGGCCGGCAGGCCGGCGGCCACGGTGTCCCCGGCCGGCCGGAAGGGCGTGGCGGCCAGCGCGGCCAGGTTCGTGTAGCGCCAGTCCTCGTCCCGGGTCGTCGGAAAGCCGCGCTCGGCGAAGCGGGAGATGGCGGTGCGCCGCACCGGCACGAGCCACGAAGGGCTCTCGAGCGCACCTTGCCGCTCGAGCGTCTCGAACTCCGCGACGTAGCGGTCCTTGGCGGTCACGACGGTGTCCATCCCCTCCTCGCTACGCCCCCGCCGGCTGGACGGCGGCTGCCTCTTCCCGGATCCAGTCGTATCCCTTCCGCTCGAGCTCAAGCGCGAGCTCTTTGCCGCCCGACTTCACGATGCGGCCGTCGAAGAGCACGTGGACGTGGTCCGGTTCGACGTAGTTGAGAATCCGCTGGTAGTGGGTCACCAGCACCATCGCGTTGTCGGGCCGCCGCAGGCGGTTCACGCCCTCAGCGACGACCTTGAGGGCGTCGATGTCCAGCCCGGAGTCGGTCTCGTCCAGGATGGCCAGCCTCGGCTCCAGCACGGCGAGCTGGAGGATCTCGTTACGCTTCTTTTCGCCGCCCGAGAACCCCTCGTTGACCGGCCGGTTGACGAAGCTTCGGTCCATCTCGACCAGCTCGAGCTTCTTCTCCAGCAGCTCGAGGAACTCCATCGCGTCGAGCTCCTCCAGCCCCTGCCGGCTCCGCTGCTCGTTGACCGCCGCCTTCAGGAAGTAGGCGTTGCTCACGCCCGGGATCTCGACCGGGTACTGAAAGGCCAGGAACACGCCAGCCCGGGCTCGCTCCTCGGGCGGCATGGCGAGCAGATCCTGCCCCAGATAGGTGACCTGGCCGGCGGTGACGGTGTAGGCCGGGTGCCCGGCCAGCACCTGGGCCAGCGTGCTCTTGCCCGAGCCGTTGGGGCCCATGACGGCATGGACCTCGCCGGCTCGCACCTCGAGCTCGATGCGCTTGAGGATCTCCTTGCCCTCGACGCCTGCGCACAGGTTGCGGATGCTCAGCATCAGCCGATGCTCCCTTCCAGGCTCACGCCGAGCAGCTTGGTGGCCTCCACCGCGAACTCCATGGGCAGATTCTTGAAGACCTCCTTGCAGAAGCCGTTGATGATCATCGACACGGCGTTCTCGCCCGAGATCCCGCGCTGTTTGCAGTAGAAGAGCTGCTCGTCGCTGATCTTGGAGGTCGAGGCCTCGTGCTCGGCGATCGACGAGGCGTTGCCGACCTCGATGTAGGGGAACGTGTGGGCCCCGCACCGGTCGCCGAGAAGCAGCGAGTCGCACTGCGTGTAGTTCCGCGCGTTGGTGGCGCGGGGCAGGATCTTCACCAGCCCCCGATACGTGTTGTTCCCGTGGCCGGCCGCGATGCCCTTGGACAGGATCGTGCTCCGGGTGTTCTTCCCGATGTGGATCATCTTGGTGCCGGTGTCGGCCTGCTGATAGTTGGCGGTCAGCGCCACCGAGTAGAAGTCGCCGACCGAGTCGTCGCCCTGGAGGATGACGCTCGGATACTTCCAGGTGATGGCCGACCCCGTCTCCACCTGCGTCCACGAGATCTTCGACCTCCGCCCGGCGCACTTGCCGCGCTTGGTGACAAAGTTGAAGATCCCTCCTCGGCCATCGGCGTCGCCCGCGTACCAGTTCTGCACCGTGGAGTACTTGATCTGGGCCCCTTCCAGCGCGACCAGCTCGACCACCGCCGCATGCAGCTGGTTCTCGTCGCGCATGGGGGCCGTACAGCCCTCGAGGTAGCTGACGTAGCTGCCTTCCTCGGCGATGATCAGTGTCCGCTCGAACTGTCCGGAGCCCGCCGTGTTGATGCGGAAGTAGGTGGACAGCTCCATCGGACACCGGACGCCCTTGGGGATATAGCAGAACGACCCGTCGCTGAAGACGGCCGAGTTCAGCGCCGCGTAAAAGTTGTCCGTGTACGGCACCACCGACCCCAGGTACTTGCGCACCAGGTCGGGATGGTTTTGGACGGCCTCTGAGAACGAGCAAAAGATGACGCCCAGCTCGGCCAGCTTCTCCTTGAAGGTGGTGGCCACCGACACGCTGTCGAAGACGGCGTCCACCGCCACCCCGGCCAGGCGCTTGTGCTCGGCCAGCGGAATGCCCAGCTTCTCGAAGGTCTCCAGCAGCTTGGGGTCGACCTCGTCGAGGCTCGCCGGGCCCTCGCCCTTCTGCTTCGGGGCCGAGTAGTAGACGATCTTCTGGTAGTCGATGGGCGGGTACTTCACGTTCGCCCACGTCGGCGCCCCGGCCGTCCGCTCCATCGTTACCCAGTGGCGGTAGGCGCGCAGGCGCCACTCCAGCATGAACTCGGGTTCCTTCTTCTTGACCGAGATCAGCCGGATGACATCTTCGTTCAGCCCTGGCGGAAGCGTGTCGGCTTCGATATCGCTGACGAAGCCCCACTTGTACTCCCGGTTGGCCAGAGCCTCGAGTGTCTTGGCTGTCGTGCTCATGAACGCTCCCTTGCTCCCTCCCTGACTGCCGCCTCCGAACCTTTCAGTGCCATGCGTGGGCCGCGACCCTGTCCTCTCAGTCCCTCCGCCAAACCTCTAGGCTATACCCGGACGATCTCCGATAAAAATGGTCGGCGATGTCTCGAATTGATCTGCCAGGCATTGCGCGGGCTATTAGAAAGTCTACAAAGTTGAGTAGCAGGCAGGTCTACCGGCAGGTAGCCCGGCCGACGGCCTAAGCTGGTCGGGCACCAGTCAGACGTGGTCGATCAGATGGCGCACCACCTCGGTGGCCCTGGCCATCGAGAGTTCCCGGTCGGTGGGGAACCTCACGCGGAGCCGGCAGCCGTCTGGCCAGCTTGCCGGCGCGGCGGAGCCGCCGGGGCCGAGGGGCGAAAGGTTCGACCGGCACCTGCGGGAGGCCGCTTTCTCAGCGGGCAATAAAATTGCGCAGTGGAATTATGTGTAAGTTCAAACGTGTCCCCTTGAGGCCACCACCGTCAGACGGTTATCGTCCCGAGCTGTCGTTCCCGCCTGCAGTAGCACCACGGAGCCGCACGTTCGCGCTCAACAAAGGTCTCACAGCGCTGGCCGGTTTTGCCGCGGGGTGTTACGCGAGCGGGGCCGCTCCGGGCGGTAGGCCGGTCGCCGAACGACGCCGGCGTTGCGCATCAAGGTCGATGATCGTCGGGTGCGGTCGACTGGGCGTCTCGGCGCTACATCTTCTGATCTGCTCGATCTCCTTCAGATGTTGTGCTAGGAACTCTAGGACCGCCCGCTCAAGCACGAGTTCCACCTTCATGTCGTAGGCTTCCGCGATCACGCGGAGACCTCGAGACGCCGGACCAGAAAGCTCGACTCGTCGCGAGCGGTCGATCGGGATCGGAGGGACATCCTGCCGCACGAGCTTGGTCTCCTCTCCCCCCGCCCGTTATCGACGAGAGGTGTACAGCCGAACCAGCAAGGCCCTGCCTCGGGCTGTGGACTGATTGGGCCGGACTCCGGAACGAGTAGCTACTTCAGAGCATGGACCTCGCGACCCAGCGAGTCAAGCGCTCGCGCGGTTCTCTTTGTGAGGCTCATGGCGTAGGTCGCGGAGAAGATTGCCACTGACGCTCCGGCCGTGTACACTAAGCTTCGTCTGGTTCGGTCGTCGGCTCACTCCCGAGTCCCTTCCTCGTCAGATACGTCTCCCCGGACTTCCGCGCGCGAGAGGCGTTCAACCCAAGGCGGAAGTTACAGGAGACGCCACCATGGCGCAAAAACTGTTCGTAGGCGGCATCGCGTTCGCGACCACGGGTGAAGGGCTCCGCGAGTTCTTCGCGAAGTCCGGCACCGTGCTCTCGGCCAACGTCGTGACCGACCAATCCACCGGCCGATCCCGCGGTTTCGGCTTCGTCGAAATGGCCACGGCTGAGGAGGCTCAGAAGGCCGTCGCCGAACTCAACGGGCGCGAGCTCGATGGTCGGCGACTGAACGTGGACATCGCCAAGCCCAAGGCCAACGGAACCCGCGAAGGCGGGTACGGGGGTGAGCGGCGCGGCAGCTGGCGGTAATTTCGCCGGTCGGATGCCCAGGCGGGGGCGGCTGAATGCCGCCCCCGCTGCTCAGGAATAACGCCAGTGCTACACTGACCGCGCCCCTTCGTCCAACCCCTGCAGAAAGGCGGCCTACCGATCGTCCGGCAGTCTCTCGAAAACCCGATCCGCGCCGAGCTCTTCGGTATCGAGCGCCTCGAACAGCACGCCGCGAGCCTGGCGGCCGCCCAGCCCGTCAAGGCGGGCCGGGGGCGGCGATTGTTGCCGCGCGTCGAGGACAACGGTCGCGTGCTCCGAGAGTCGTACCGCTTGATCGCCAACGCCATCCGGGAGGAGCGCGCGATCACTCCGGCGGCGGAATGGCTCGTCGACAACTTCCACGT
>JBOHPP010000199.1:0-8163 GCA_050731755.1 Candidatus Rokuibacteriota bacterium
CGTAGGCGCGGGCCTGCATGATCTTGGCCGGCGCGGTGGCGGCGGGCACGAAGACGTAGGCGGGCAGTCCGGCCGCCGCCGCATAGCCCGCCACCGAGGCGGCATGGTTGCCGGTGGAGGACACGGCAACGGCACTCGCCTTGACCTCGTGGGCGTGGGAGAGCGAGACCGTGGTCGAGCGGTCCTTGAGCGAGCCCGTGGGCAGCAGCGTGTCGTTCTTGATCATGAGACGCTCGAGACCGGTCTCGGCGGCGAGGCGGCGCGTGGAAACCAGCGGGGTGTCGCCCTCGCCCAGGGAGACGATGTGAGCCTCGTCGGCGATGGGCAGAAACTCCCGCCAGCGCCAGAGGCCTCGAGGCCGCTGCCGGATCTCGTCGGCCAGGCCGCGCGAGATCCCGCCGAGGTCGACCTGAACCTCCAGCACGCCCGAGCAGCGGGGGCAGTAGGTGGTGGGCGTCGCGTCCGGCACGTCGACGGCACAGCGAGGACAGGCCACGCGGGCCACGAGCCCCATCAGATCGTGTCCTTCCGGCGCTGGTGGAGCAGGCGGCGCAGCTCCTCCACCGTCTCTTCGACCTGGTGGAGGTTCGGGTTGATGGCCAGCGCGCGCTCGAAGTAGTCGAGCGCCTTGTCGGGCTGTCCGAGGAGCATGTAGATCGTGCCGTAACCGGAGAGCGCGCCGAAATGCAGCGGGTTCCGCTTCATCACCTGGTCGCAGTCGGCCAGAGACTTCCGGTACTCGCCGACCAGGAAGTACACGGTGGCCCGCTTGTTCCACCCCTCGGCGAAGTCGGGACGGCGGTCGATGACGCGGCTGAAGGTCTCGATGGCGGCCTCGGGCTCCCGGGCGGTCATCTGTTCGATGCCGATGGCGAGCAGCCGGTCGGCCTGTTCGTCGCCCGACCGGCTCCACACCTCCCACATCGCGCGCTCGGCCAGCGCCCGCACGAGGGCATCGGAGTCTCGCAGCGCCTCGACCAGCGCGGGGACGTCGCCCATGGTTCCGGTCTCGCCGAGCCTCTGGGCTCCGTGGCGTCTGGTTTCGATGCTGCCCTGATCGCGCAGATCGACCAGCGCGCGCTCGCGCGACGGCTGAGCCACGGCCGGCCCGGCCAGGACGAGCCCGGCCAGGGACAGGCTCAGAAACCGGCTCACGGCGTGTACGCCTCGTTGGCTCGTGTGGCGTCGAAGCCGGGCTGGCGAGCGCCGCCCGGAACGTAGATGCGCCCGCCCACGACGACGGCGCCGATCCCGTGGCGCGCGGTGGGCATCGCCGCCTTGGCGATCCAGCGGTTGCTCCCGGGGTCGTACATCTCGGTCGCATTGAAGATGCGGAAGGGCGCCTCGCCACCGAACACGAAGATGCGGTCGCGGAGCACGGCGGCGGCGAGACCGCCCCGCGCCGAGGGCAGCGAGGAGCCCGTTCGCCAGCTATCGGTGGCCGGCTCGTAGATCTCCACGTTCGCGAACTGGGTGCCCCGGAAGGAGGTGCGCCCGCCGATCGCCCACACGCGGTCCTGGTAGGCCACCGCCGCCAGGTGATCGCGCCCGGTGGGCATAAGGTTGGCCGCCGTCCAACGGTCGGCAGCGGGGTCGTATACCTCGTGAGCCTGGCTGAGCTTCTCGCCGCTGCCGCCCAGCGCGTGAATGCGGTTGGCCACCACGGCCACAGCCAGGGCGCCTCGCGGGGTGGGCATCACGGCCCGGGCCTTCCACGTGTTGCCCTGGAGATCGTACTCGTAGACGGTCGGGGAGGCCTCCCAGCTCAGGCGGCCTCCGGTGTAGCCGCCGATCACGAACAGGCGGCCGTTCACGACGGCGGCGGCGGCGTGATGAACCGGCTCGGGCAGCGAAGCGCGCGGCTCCCACTCGTTCGCCTCCGCGTCATAGGCTTCCACGGTGGCGACCGGACGAAATCCCGGCCCGAAGCCGCCGATCACGTAGACGCGGCCGTCGAGCGCGGCGACCGCCACCTCCTGCCGCGCCGTCGGCATCGGGGCCAGGATGCTCCAGGAGCCGGGCGCGGTCAGATCGACAGGCGCCTGGGATTCGGTGGTGAAACCGACGCATCCGCCGGCGAGCGCGATCATCAGGGCGGCCAGGACGACGAGGCGGCTCATGGCCGACTCGTCAGGGCCAGGAAGTCCGCCTCGTCCAGGACCCGCACGCCGAGCCGCCGGGCATCGTCGAGCTTGCTGCCGGCCGCGTCGCCGGCGACGACGTAGTCCGTCTTCCTGGAAACCGAGCTGGTGACCCGTCCGCCCAGGCGCAGGACGAGGTCGCGGGCGGCGTCGCGGGTGAGGTTCGGCAGCGTCCCCGTCAGCACGAACGTCCGGCCCTCGAGGAGCCGCGGGCCCTCGTCGGGCTGACCGTCGGTCATGACCACGCCGGCGGCGGCCAGCCGGTCGAGGACGCCGAGGTTCGTCTCGTCGGCGAAGAACTTGGCTACGGACTGGGCGATCTGTGGTCCCACGCCATGCACCTCCCCCAACTCCTCTAGTGCGGCTTTGCGGAGGCGATCCATGCTCCCGAACCGCGTGGCCAGCAGCTGAGCCACGCGCTCGCCCACCATCCGGATACCCAGCGCGTTGAGGAGGCAACTCAGACCGCGCTCCCGGGACGCCTGGATGGCGTTGACGAGGTTCTCGGCGGACTTCTGGGCCAGGCGCTCCAGCTCGGCCACACGCTCGACGTCGAGGTGGTAGAGATCGGCGAAGTCACGGACCAGGTGGCGATTGACGAGCTGGTCCACCACCGCCTCGCCGAGATGCTCGATGTCCATGGCCCGGCGCGAGCCAAAGTGGCGGAGCCGTTCCTTGAGCTGCGCCGGGCAGGCGGTATTGAGGCAGCGCCAGTACGCCTCACCGGGCAAGCGGGCCGCGGCGTGCCCGCAGACCGGGCAACGGTCGGGGAAAACGAAGGGGGCGGTGTCGGAGGGGCGCTTGGCCAGCACGACGTGGACGACGTAAGGGATGACGTCGCCGGCGCGCTCGATGAGCACGGTGTCGCCCATGCGCACGTCCTTGCGGCGGACCTCGTCCTCGTTGTGGAGGCTCACGTTGCGAATGGTCACGCCGGCCAGCTCCACCGGCTGGAGCTTGGCCACCGGCGTGAGGGTGCCGGTCTTGCCCACCTGAACCTCGATAGTCTGGATCACGGTGGTGGCCTGTCGGGCGGCGAACTTGAAGGCGAGCGCCCAGCGGGGATGGTGGGTAGTGCTGCCCAGTCGGCGCTGCTGCTCGAGGGCGTCGACCTTGATGACGACGCCGTCGGCGTCGTAGCCGAACGCGTCGCGCTCGCTCTCCAGGCGCGCGCAGTATTCGAGGACGGCGTCGATCGTCTCGCAGCGGACGGCTCGGGCGTTCGTCTTGAACCCGGCCGCCCGCAAGGCCTCCAGCGTCTGCCAGTACGAGACGTAACCCAGGCCCTCGGCATCGCTCAGGTGGTAGAGGAAGATGTCGAGCGGCCGCCGCGCGGTGATGGCCGGGTCCTTCTGGCGCACGGCGCCGGCGGCCGCGTTGCGCGGGTTGGCGAAGCTCGGATCGCCCGCCTCCTCTAGCGCCCGATTAAGCCGCTCGAAGTCGGCCCGGGGCATGAAGACCTCCCCTCGGACTTCCACCTGAAGGCCCTCGGCCAGCGGGCCGCGCAGCGTGAGAGGCAGGCTCTTGATCGTGCGCAGATTCTGGGTGATCTCCTCCCCGACGCGCCCGTCGCCGCGGGTGGCGCCGCGGCTGAGCCGCCCGCGCTCGTAGAGGAGCGCCACCCCGAGGCCGTCGATCTTGGGCTCGCACACATAGGTGAAACGCGCCCCGGGCCGCGCCCGGCCCAGCCGGGCCGCGAACTCGCGGACCTGCTCCGGGGTCGTGGCGTTGTCGAGCGAAAGCATCGGCACGCGGTGCGCGACCGGCCGGAACGCCTCCACCGGCTGCCCGCCGACGCGCTGGGTGGGGCTGTCGGGGGTGACGAGCTGAGGGAACCGGCCCTCCAGATCGCGCAGCTCACTCACGAGCGCGTCGTACTCGGCGTCCGAGACCTCCGGCCGAGCCTGAACGTAATAGAGGTAGTCGTGGCGGTGAATCTGCTCGCGCAATTCGGCGACGCGCTGGGCAGCGTCGGCCTGATTCATGGCAGAGATGGTATCACGCACGCGCACCCGGCTTGACCCGAGGGCGGGCGCGAGGATCGAGCCGCGTTATGAGGGTCGTGAGCCTCCGCCTCGCAGTCCGGCGCGGGCCGCGCTCAGGCGGATGGCCAGGAAAACGGGCAGGAGACCGGCGGCGACGATGGCCAGCGCGGGGACCGCGGCGTCGCCCCACAGAGACTCGGCCGTGCGCTCCCAGACGCCGACGGCCAGGGTGTCGAACCCGAAGGGTCGCAGCAGCAGCGTCGCCGGCATCTCTTTCATCGTCTCGACGAAGACGAGGATCAGGGCGGTCAGGAGACCACCCCGCATGAGGGGCAGGTGGATCCGCCCCAGCGTGCCCCAGACGCCCGCCCCCAGCGAGCGGGCGGCGTCGTCGAAGGTGGGCGGCACCTTGCCGAGGCTCGCCTCCAGCGTCTGGAAGCTCACGGCGAGAAAGCGCACGACGTAAGCGTAGAGCAGTGGCGCGGCCGAGCCGGTGAGAACCAGGCCCAGGGAGCGGCCCCAAAGCCGTTCGAGCCCGCCCACCAGGGCGTGATCGAGGAAGGCGACCGGCATCAGCACACCGACGGCGATCACCGAGCCGGGCAAGGCGTAGCCCATCGACACGAACTGTGACACCGCCCGGACGCGGGCCGACGGGTGCAGGCGGGCGGCATAGGCGAGCACGACGGCCAGCACGCAGGTGAGCACCGCGGCCAGGCTGGCCAGCAGCAACGTGTTGGCGAGGAGCCGGCCGAAAGCGAGACGGCCGGTGCCGACCGCGCCGCTCGCCCACACCAGGAGTTGACCCACCGGCAGCAGGAAGGCCAGCCCGAGTACCAGGGCGCAGGCGCCGGTGGCGGCGGCGGCCGGCCAACCCCGCAGCGGTATCGGGGTCACGCCGGGGCCGCGACGATGGCTCTGCACGAAACGAGCCCGGCCCCGGAGCGCCCGCTCGAGGGCCAGGAGCAGGAAGGCGAAGAGCAGCAGGAGACAGGCGAGCTGCGTCGCGGCAACGCGGTCGAACATGCCAAGCCACACGCGATAGATCGCCTCGGTGAGCGTGCGGTACCCGAATGTGGCGACGGTGCCGAAGTCGGCCAGGGCCTCCATCATCGCCAGCGACACGCCGGCGACCAGCGAAGGACGGGCCATGGGCAGTATCACCTCGAAGAAGGTCCGCCGCCGGCTATGGCCGAGGCTGCGCGCGGTCTCCAGGGTCGCCGCGCCCTGCTCGCGGAAGGCCGCGCGGGCCAGGAGGTACACGTAGGGATAGAACACGAGCGTCATCATGAGCACGACGCCGCCGTACGAGCGCAGCTCGGGCAGTCGCGCGCCCGCGCCAACCCAGCGCCGGAACGCGCTCTGCGCGGGGCCGGCGTAGTCGAAGAGCCCGAGGAACGCGAAGCCGATGACGTAGGCGGGCACGGCCAGCGGCAGCATGAGCGCCCACTCGAAGACGCCGCGCCCCGGGAAGCGGTAACCCACCACGAGCCATGCCAGCGTGGTGCCGAGCATCAGCGTGCCGGCCCCTACGCCGGCGAGCAGAAGCAGCGTGTTGATGATCAGCTCACCGAGTTGCGTGCGCCAGAGATGCGTCCACACCTCCAGCCGAGGCTGGGCCAGCGAGGACAGGACGGCGACGATCGGTACGGCCAGCACGGCCGCGATCAGCGCCGCCGCCACCCCCCAGGGCGACGGCAGCCAGGAGGCCTCCGTCCGAGTCGTGGCCGCGGATCGTTGCGCGACGACGCTCATCCGGACGATCGGCGAGTCACTTGTAGCCGACCCGGTCGGCGAGACGGATCGCCGCGGCCTGGAGCTCCCCGGCCGACGCCACGTTGATGTCGTCCTGCTTGAACCGACCCCACCTCGCCACCAGCGGGTTCACCGTGGCCTGGGGGTTGGCCGGGAACTCGAAGGACAGGTCGGCGAACAGCTGCTGGGCTTCGGGGCTCGACAGGAACTCGAGGAACTTGATGGCCTCGGCCCGATGTCTGGCGTGCGCCGTCACGCCGGCGCCGGAGACATTGACGTGGGTGCCGGTCGCGTGCTGGTTGGCCCAGAAGATCGCGGCCGGGAAGCCGGGGTCCTTGGCCACGACGCGGGCGAGATAGTAGTGGTTCACGAGCCCGACGTCGCACTGCCCGGCGGCGATCGATTCGAGGATCTTGGTGTCGCCGTTGATGAGGGTTGGCTGGTTGGCCACCCAGCCCCGCACGATGCTCTCCGTCCTGGCCTCGCCGTGCCGCTTGATCATCGTGGCCAGCAGCGACTGGTTATAGATGTAGCTCGAGGTGCGCAGGCAGAGGCGCCCCTTCCACCGAGGATCACCCAGCGCCTCGTAGGTGCTGAGCTCGGCCGGCTGCACCTTGCGCGTGTTGTAGACCATGGTGCGGGCCCGTACGGTGAGCCCGAACCAGCGGTGTTCGGGATCGCGCAGGTGGGCCGGCACGTTGGCCTCGAGGGCGGGGGAATCGACCCGGGAGAGCAGGCCGGCCCGGGCGGCGTTCCAGAGGTTGCCGGCGTCCACCGTCAGCAGGACGTCGGCCGGCGTCCGCTCCGCCTCGGCCTTGAGCCGCTCGAAGAGCTCGCCGGTGTTGCCGGTGAAGATCTTCACCGCGATGCCGGTCTTCCGGGTGAAGGCGTCGAACGCGGCCTCCTGCCCGTAATGTCGGGCCGAATACACAACGACCTCGGCGCCCTGGGCACCGGCGTCGCCGGAGGCGAGCAGGGCACCGAGAGCGAGCACGCGGGCGAGGATGCGCATGCCTGATCCTTTCGCGGGTCGTTGCACCGGTCCGTACCGGCACGCTATACTCGACCCGGGCAGAGGCTCCGGCATTAGGCTCACCTAATATGCAAAGAACGTCAAGCCTAAACTCGAAAGGGGCCGCGGCGACCACCGCGTCCGTTCAGGACTACCTGGCCGCCATCTACGACCTGGCCGGCAGCGGCCAGCCCGTGATCGGCGCCCGACTGGCCAAGCACATGGCCATCTCCGCCCCCGCCGTGACCGAGGCCATCCAGCGTCTGACCCGCGGCGGCTACGTCAAGGTGGGCCGGGGCAAGACGCTGTCGCTCACGCCCCGAGGCCGGGCCATCGCCGAGGTCATAGCCCGCCGCCACCGCCTGCTCGAGCGATGGCTCACCGACACGCTGCGCCTGAACTGGACGGATGCTCACGAGGAAGCTCATCGGCTGGAGCACGCCATCTCGCCCCGGGTGGAGGAGCGGCTGGCCGAGCTGCTCGGCATGCCCAGCACGTGCCCGCACGGCAATCCCATCCCCGGCATGCCGCGGCCGCCGCGCGTGGAGCCGTTCCCGCTGGCCCAGGCCAAGGCGGGCACGACCGTCGTCGTGGAGCGCATTACGGAAGAGGCGGAGGCGGACAAGAAGCTGCTGGAGCACCTGTGGCGAAACGACGTGCGCCCGGGCCGGCGGCTGCGCGTCGTGGAGTTGGCCCCGTGGGCGGGGACGATCACCCTGAGCGGCGACGGGCAGACGATCGCGCTGGGACTGCCCGCGGCCACGAAGATCTGGGTGTACGTGCCCGACCGGCGGGCGGTTGGGGCCGGCTCGCGGTCCTAGCGTCGCGCGCGCGCCTCGGCGATCAGGCGCTTCACGCGCTCGTGGTCCTCGCCGGCGGGGATGACCTTCAGGAACTCCTCCCACGAGCGGATCGCGCCTTCCCGGTCCTGCTTGCTCTCGTAGAGCACCTGCCCGCGATAGAGCAACGCCGGTGGATAGCGGGGGTCGATGGCCAGCGCGCGCTCGAACGTTTCCAGGGCGGTGTCGGCGTGTCCGCCGATGGCGACGACCAGTCCGAGGTGGGTCATGGCGTCCACGTTCTTGGGGTCGCGGGCCAACACCGCCCGGTAGGCGGCCATCGCCTCACCGTAGCGCCCTTCGAACAGGCTCGTCCGCGCCGCCTGCAGCATCCCCTGCAACATCTGTGGACTCACCGGGCCAGGGGTTGGGGCGGGCGCGTCGGGGGCCGCGGGCGGCGGATCCAGCGTGGCCAGCGGGCGGCTGCCCGG
>JBOHPP010000200.1:0-9816 GCA_050731755.1 Candidatus Rokuibacteriota bacterium
GGCTTCGGCCACCGACACGAAGTCGAGGGCAACGCCGACGGCGGCGCCCCGCGCGACTTCGCGCGCGAGTTGCTCGGCGTCGCGCTCGGTCCGCGCGATCTTGAGCGCGCCGCTCTGCGTGAAGCGCAGCGGCTCACCCGTCTCGTCGGTGAAGGCCGCCAGCTTGGCCACCGCGCGCTGGGCGAGCCGGGTGAGCGCCGGGGTCGCGCGGACCTGGCTCGACAGCCCGGCCGCGCGGGGCGAGGTCTGCGAGGCAAGCCCAGCGCGCTCGAGCACCGCCACGCGGACGCCGCGCCGGGCCAGATGGTACGCCGCGCTCGCGCCGAAGGCGCCGGAGCCGACGACGACCACCTCCGCCGAGGCAATCACCGGGGCAGTGTACTCTCAGCGCAGGAGGGAGGCTATGGCGCGCCGGCTAGCCCGGTTGGGTTTGCGACCCTTGGTCGTGGCCCTTGCGGTCGCGATCGCCGCCACCGCGCTCGCCGCCGAGGCGCAGAAGGCGGAATCGCCCAAGCACGACCCGCTCCAGGGGATGGAACCCAGCGGCCGGATCCCCAAGGTTCCGCTGCCGGCCGATTTGCCCAATCCGGAGCGCTGGCGCTACCTGCCCGAGGGGCGCATCAAGCCGGGGAATATCTTCGAGCGGTTCCTGGTCTCGAGCTTCATCGCCCCGGTGTTCTTCTTCGAGCAAGACGTGGGCGCCGGTGGAGGCATCGCGCTCACCGATATCGACTTTCGAAAC
This sequence comes from Candidatus Rokuibacteriota bacterium, assembly GCA_050731755.1. Taxonomy (GTDB): domain Bacteria; phylum Methylomirabilota; class Methylomirabilia; order Rokubacteriales; family CSP1-6; genus JBOHPP01. The sequence continues at coordinate 743 of JBOHPP010000200.1, forward strand.
GAGCGCCGCCGGGAGTTCCTGGGCGCGTTCGTGACATACACGACCGAAGGTCAGCAGAAGTACCGGGTGATCTGGCGCCGCTGGCTCTTCCATCGGGACCTGCCCGCGGGCGGGGTGATCGTGGAGGAACGCAGCCACCTCAACGCATTCGGCGGTTACGAGAAGAGCCTCACCCGGCGGTTCTTCGGGCTGGGGCCGAATACCCGTGCGCGAGACGAGACCAGCTACGTCGACGAGGTCACCGACCTCGGCGCCCGCGGCGAGTTCGCGCTGCCTGAAGCGGGCGGCAACTGGATCGTGACCGCCGGCGCGCGGGGCGAGCACCACAACCTGGCGCCTGGGCGGGTGTCGGGCCGGCCGACGACGGACGAGGTCTTCCCAGGGCTGTTCGCCGCCGGCGATGGTCACCAGAGCCTTATCCTGAGCGCCGGGCTGCGTTACGACACCCGCGACAGCCAGCACCACCCCTACGCGGGGTGGCAGGTCGGCATGTTCGTGGACGCGCCGCTGTGGCAGAGCGGTGGCGACTCAGGGGCCGTGGTCACGACGTTCGGGAATCTGGCCCTGCGCCTGCCTCCGCTGTTCCACGGAGGCGGCGACGAGCGCGAAGAAAACCCGCCCACCGACACTCTCGCCCTCGGCGTGGCGGTGCAGGCCAGCGCCGGAGACCTGCCGTACTACGCGCGGCCGAGCCTCGGCGGCACCCATACCCTGCGCGGTTACATCGCGAACCGCTTCACCGGGGATGCTACCTGGCACGCGGTGGCCGAATATCGCTTCTGGGTCATCCCCCGGGGCTTCGCGTTCACCGACACGATCCGCATCGAGCGCGTCGGGCTGGCGCTGTTCTACGAGGCCGGCACGGTCGCGGACAGTTTGGACAAACTCCCGGCCGCCCGGGTCCACACGAGCTACGGGGCCGGGCTGCGCTTCAGCCTGGAGCGCACTGCGCTCTTCCGGGCCGACGTGGGCTTTTCGAGAGAGGATGTCAACTTCACGGTCGGCTTCGGCCTCTCCTTTTGAGCCTGCCCGGCCCCTTCACGCTGGCCCAGCAGGCCCAGAACGAGTTCTACCGCGACGAGGAAGAGATGGCCATGGACTTCGCCGCGGCGGTCAACGCCGAGGCCCACGACCTCCAGGCCGCCGGGGCGGACGTCATTCAGCTCGATGAGCCCTGGCTCCGGAACGATCCCGAGGCGGCCAAGCGCTACGCCGTGTCCGCGATCAACCGGGCCCTCGCAGGGATCACCGTCGCGTTCGGGAAGCTCAGGGCACTCAGCGCCGGCGCGCGCGTCGTCCAGTCAGAGCTTTCCTAGCCGCTTACGGGGCGGGCTACCCGGCGGCCGCCAGCCGGGCGAACTGCCGCTTCATCGCGTTGATCTGCGCGAGGTAGCCGCTGACGTCGTGGCTGCCGCACCGCTGGCCGGCGGTCAGCCGGAAGCCGCGTCGTGCGTAGGCGTCGCCCGGCCCGGCGCCGCACAGGTGGATGGCGGCGGCCAGGTCCTGCTTCTCCTGGAGCGTGGCCGCGACGATCCGCTGGCGCTCCATCGTGTGCGTGACGCTCCGATCCAAACGGGCGGCGGTCAGCTCGACGGCGTGGCTCGGCACGACGCGAGTGTAGAGGCCGTTGAACCAGCACGATCGCACGTCGTACCAAGGGCCGTCCTCGACCACCACGTGCTCGTGGATACAGTACCGCTTCGCCTCCCGGAACGTCGCGTCGGTGATCTGGTACATGCCGACCGCGCTGGACGCCGGCTGGTACACCTCGAAGGGGTTCCAGGTCAGACGCCACCGCCAGTACGTCCGGGCCAGCGGGTTGCCCCCGCCTTCGACCTGGGCCAGCGCGGCCAGCAGCTCGGGCGTGATGACGGCGGTGGAATGCGCGCGGAAGAACGGCCCATACTGCCGCCAGGTCTCGGCCGGCGTCTTGGCCAGCGCGCCGCTCACCGGAAAGAACAGCTCGCTCGGCTTGCGGATCACCTGGTAGGCCCAGTTCACCGTCCACCAAACCGCCAGGATGACGACCGCACCCACGAGGATACGGATCGCCACGCGCGTCCTTCGGGAAGTGACTCTGGCGGCGCGCGAATGTGACATGGAGGGGATGCTTTTACTATGCATCGAGCTGCTCGGCATCGCCAAATATCGGTATACTCGCGCTCGCCGAGGAGGTTGCACCATGAGCCTGCCCAAGACCGCTCGCGCTGCCGTCGTGGCCGAGTACGGCAAGCCCATCGAGATCCGCGAGCTTCCCGTGCCGCGCGAGGCCGAGCTCGAGCCGGGAGCGCTGCTGGTGCGGGTGGACGTCGCGTCGATCTGCGGCTCGGACGTCCACCAGTGGGACGGGATGACCCAGGCGCTGGCGCCGGCGTCGCTGCCCATCGTCCTCGGCCACGAGATGATGGGCACGGTGGTCGCCTTCGGCCCGGGGCCGCGCGAGGATTCCATCGGCCAGCCGCTCAAGGAGGGTGACCGTCTCCTGTGGACGCACGTGTACTGTGGGCAGTGCTACGAGTGCCGGGTGCAGCACACGCCGACGCTGTGCCGCCGGAAGAAGCAGTACATGCGCACCAACTGCGAGCGCTTCCCCTACCTCGTGGGCGGCTTCGCCCAGTACTGCTACGTGTTCCCGTCCTCCGGCCGCGTGCGCATTCCAGACGGCGTGCCCGACGGCGTCGCCTCGGCGGCGAGCTGCGCGCTGAGGACCGTCGTCCATGCCTTCGACCGCGTCGACCGCATCGAGCCGCACCAGCGTGTCGTCATCCAGGGTGCGGGCCCGCTGGGGCTGTTCGCAACCGCCATGGCCAGCGACGCCGGCGTCCGCGAGCTCATCGTGGTTGGTGCCCCCGAGCGCCGGCTGGCCCTGGCGCGGCGCTGGGGCGCGACGGAGGTCGTGTCGGTGGAGGAGCTGGCCAGCGCGGAGGCGCGCCTGGCCCGGGTGCGAGAGCTGACCGGCGGGCTCGGGGCCGACGTGGTCTTCGAGATGTCCGGGGCGGCGTATGCCTTCGCCGAGGGCCTCGACTTCCTGCGCCCGGGCGGCCGCTACGCCGTCGTCGGCCAGCTCGGCGGGCCGCTCACGCCCGTGCAGGCCGCGCTCTTCGTGCGCAAGCAGGCGACGATCCTCGGCGTGCAGTCGGCCGACATCGGCCAGTTCTGGAAGGCGCTCGAGTTCGTGCGCCGCACCGGCTCGCGCTACGACTTCGAGGCCATGCTGACCACGCGGTATCCGCTGGACCAGATCAACGATGCGATCCAGAACATGCGCGCGTTCCGCGAGATCAAGCCGCTCGTCCTGCCCTGGGAGTAGAATGACGGCGATGGTGAGCACCGACGACGATTCCTCGACCAGCACTCCGCTTACGCCCGGGCTGTTCGGGGCGCCGGGTCAGTACGACGAGAGCGGTGTGGACCTCTCGCTCATCCGCTCCAACATGCGCGTCACGCTCGCGGAGCGGGCGCGCCGGGCGGAGCGTGCACGACGGGCCGCGCTCAGGGTGCAGAGGATTGGACGAGCGGCTCGAGCAAAGCCCGCTTGAACGCTTCTGCGCAGTGCTGGCCGATCACGGCGTGGAGTTCATCATCGTCGGCGGCCAAGCCGAAGCGCTCATGGGCAGTCCCCGCGTGACCTATGACGTGGACCTCTGCTACCGGCGCACCCCGGACAACCTCGAGCGCCTGGCGACGGCCCTGGGGACCCTGAATCTCACCCTGCGTGGCGCCCCTCCGGAACTGAAGTTCCGACTGGACGCACAGGCGCTCGCGCTGGGCCAGAACTACACGTTCGAGGTCGACGGCGAGTACCCGCTGGATTTCCTCGGCTACCTGGAACCAATCGGGACGTACGAGGACCTGCTGCCGCAGGCAGAGATCGTGTCCATCGGCGGCCGTCCGACGCACGTGATCGGCCTCGACGACCTCATCCGCATCAGGCGGTACCTCGGCCGTCCTAAAGATAGAGAGTCCCTGCTCCAGCTAGAGGCCATCAAGCGCCTCCGCGAGCAGGAAGGCTTGCGGTAATCCGCCGGATCAGCTGTCGCCGAGCCCGAGGGCCTCCAGATACCGGCGGTACGGCTCCAGCGTGTCCCCGTACTTCTGATGCCCCGCGGTGTGCTGGGCGCAGGCGAGCAGCAGGCGCTCACGCTCGCCGTGCGGATTGCGGCGGTAGTCGTCCAGGAGACAGAGCGCGATCTCCTGGTTGTGGGTGTCGTTGCCGTGCTTGAGGGCGCAGAGCGCGAGCGTACCCACGACGCGCTCGCGGGCGTGACCGGCGGCGAGGTAGGCGCGGGTCCACGCCACGCTCTCGGCCGGCTTCATCGCCACCTGGGCCGCGTCGAGCCGGCCGAGGATCTCGTCCGCCGACATCGTGTCAGCACCGTGCGGCGGGCGGGTGTCGGCCTTGCCGTTGCCCGGGGTGGCGCGGAGCCAGTGGGCGACCTGGTTGATGAACGAGCCGGCGACGTAGAGAAGTTTGAGCCGGTGCGGGTGGGCGAAGGTGCCGAAGAACCAGCGCAGCGTGTTCGAATACTGGAAGCAGTGCTGGGGCATCGAGAAGTTGCGCCCGTCGCCGGTCTCGAGCAGGAGGTCGGCGATCGCGACCTGCATGGTGTCGATGATCTGCCCAGGGTCCTTTCCGGCGAGCAGGAGCGCGGTGATCACGTCGATGTAGGCGGGCTCGGGCGCCTGGGTGAGCGCCTGAATGAGCTCGTGCCCGTCCGCCGGCGTCAGCGGGTCGCGGTTGGCGAGCAAGCGCTCCTCGCCCACGACGGACGGGCTCGGGTCGAGCGAGGACTGGTTCCGGTGCTCGTCGTCGGCGAGATGGATCCAGCTCACCTGGCAGGCCATCTCGTAGGCGCCGTGCCAGCGTGGGCCGACCGCCATATCGAGGGCGCCCGCGTAGATCACGTCGTGGGCGTCGTCCCACCCGATCGCGTTGCCGAGTTCGATGGTGGCGCGGGCCCGATACGACTTGTGGCCCGTCGTGTAGGACCGGTTGTAGAGCATCCGGTCCTGCACGTCGATGAGCCCGGCGAAGGCGAGCTGGGCGAACAGATCGCGACGGCGCTCACGCTCCTCGAACAGCCCGAGGAACACGCGATAGGCCTCGATCACCCGTCCCTGCTGCACGAGGGTGAGCCAGTGATCGAGCCGGTCTTCGTACGGCCCGTCGAGGTGGAGCGGGGTCTGATCCGCCCAGTGCGCGGTCGGCTTCGGGAACGGCGGCGTCTGGCCGCCCGGCCACGTGCGGCGCCCGTAGTGGCCCGGCGCCTGGCCGAGGAGTTGGTTCCACTGATCGAGCGCCGTCGGGACGTACCAGACGGTCTGGGCCATGGGCAGGTAGCGGAGCGCGGGCGCCACGTACGCGGGCAGGAAGAGGCTCGCCCGCGTGCTCAGGAGACAGTGGTCGTTGTTGACGAAGCGGAAGAAGCCGTGATCGATCCGCTGGTGGTAGGGCACGTGGGTGTAGGGGGCGTGGATGCGCACGGTCTCCCGGGCGATCTCCGCGAGCGGTCGTCCGGCCTTGACGAGCCCGTGAAAGACCTCGGTCGCTCCGACCTGGTCCCGCGCGAGGTACCGATCCTCGAGCTTCGCGTAGAGCGTGGCCGTTCCGTTGCCCGTGCTCGCCATGGGGACCTCCGTCGGTCTGGTGCGGCAACGTTACCGCTGTCGATCGTCCTGGTCCAGTGCGGTCGCAACAACCCACCGTCGTTTACACTTGGGCGCGGGAGGCGAGCATGGAGCAGCGGACTCACGAGAAGATCGCGCCCCACCTGTGCGGGCGCCCGGTCGAGCTCAGTGCCGGGCGCGCCCGGGTCGTGCTGGAGACCACGCGCGAGATGGCCGCCGACGATCGTGGGCTGGTGCACGGTGGCTTCACCTTTGGGCTCGCGGACTACGCAGCCATGCTGGCCGTCAACGAGCCCACCGTGGTGCTGGCCAGCGCCCAGGTGAAGTTCCTCGGCCCCGTAGTGGCGGGCGACGGCATGGAAGCCGAGGCCGCCGTCGAGCGAAGCGAGGGCCGGAAGCGCTGGGTGAAGGTCGTGGTGCGCCGAGACCGCACGCCAGTGGCCGAGGGAGAGTTTCTTGCGATCGTGCCCGACAAGCACATCCTCGAGCGATGAGGCGCAAAGGGGCCGCCGGCGATCAACCGGCGGTACCGCCTTCGGGAGGGATAGCATGGGCGCTCACGCGCTGTACCTGGTCCGCATGGACGTGGCCCACGACCACGAGGCCACCTTCAACGAGGTCTACGACCGCGAACACATCCCCAACCTCAGGGCCGTGCCCGGGGTACGCCGGGCCAGCCGCTACCGGCAGCCCTCGCCGACCGACCCGCGCTACCTCGCCGCCTACGAGCTGGACGGGCCGGCGGTCGTCGACAGCGCAGCCTGGAAGGCGGCCGGCGAGGCTGGCCGCTGGCCCACCGCGGTGCGCCCGCACACGATGAATCGCCATCTGGCCTTGTACGAGTGGGTCGGTGGAAGCGCGGCGCGTACCGGGAAAACCCCGTACGTGTTCTGGGTCATGATGGACGTGGAGCCCCACCGCGAGGCCCTCTTCAACGACCTGTACGACACCGAGCACCTGCCGCTGCTGATGAAGCTGCCCGCGGCTGTCAACGTCGTGCGCTACCGCACGGCGGCGGCCGGAGAGCCGCGCTACCTCTGCGCGTACGAGGTCGAGCGCGCCAACCTGCCGATGTCGAAGCTGTGGAACGACACCTCGGACGTCGGGCGCTGGAAGCCGGAGGTGCGGCCCTACACCTTCAACAAGCGGTACATCGTCAGCGAACGGATCGTCTCGGCCTGAGCCGGACACGATGATCGACCCGACGTTCACGCTCGAGAAGAAGACCGCGATCGTCGTCGGCGCAGCGAACGGGATCGGGCGCGCGACCGATCCGGCCAGGAGGTCGTCATGAGCTACGACATCAAAATTGAGGACGTCGAGTACATCCGCCACGACGGCGTACCGCTGCTCGCGCGTCTTTACCGGCCGCCAGGCCCCGGGCCGTTTCCCATCATGGTCGAGCTGCACGGGGGCGCGTGGTGCCGCCAGGACCGCCTGGCCGACACAGTGATCCACGAGCCGCTGGCCAGGAGCGGCGTGATCGTGGCCGCGCTCGACTGGCGGCAGCCGCCGGTGGCCCCGTACCCGGCCTCGTTCCAGGACATCCACTATGCGATCCGCTGGCTCAAGGCGCGCGCGACAGAGCTGGGGAGCCGGCCCGACATGGTGGGCTCGATGGGCAATTCGAGCGGCGGGCACCAGGCGATGCTGCTCGGGATGCGGCCCTTCGATGCGCGCTACGGCGCGCTGCCGCAGCCGGCGGGCGCGCCGGCCGCCGACGCCACCGTGCGCTGCGTGGTCATGTGCTCGCCCGTCATCGATCCGCTCGGCCGCTACCACTACGCGAAGCAGGTCAAGGCCAAGGGGCAGCCGTATCCGCCCCTGGTCGACGAGGTGCTGCCCTGCCACGACGCGTACTGGCAGAGCGAGGCGGCGATGGCCGAGGGCAGCCCGGCGCTGGCGCTCGAGCGGGGCGAGACGATACAGCTCCCGCCCGTGCTGTACCTGCAGGGCACCGAGGACCTCGCGCATCCCCGCCCCCACCTCGATCGCTTCGTCGCGGCCTATGGCACGGCGGGCGGCGTGGTCGATCTCGAGCTGTTCGACGGCGAGGGACAGGGCTTCATCATGCGGAAGGCCGGCTCACCGGCTTCAAATCGCGCCATCGAGCTGATCATCGAGTTCGTGCACAAGCAGATCCGATAACGCAGGTCCTCGAGGAGGGGAGACCCATGCCAGTTGAGACCGTGGCCCACGCGGATGTCGACACCCTGCAGGCGCTCAATCGGGACTACATCAATTCCGTCCAGACCTCGGACGTCCACCGATTCGACGAGATCCTCGCGGAGGACTTTCTGTGCAGCAACCCCGACGGCTCACTCGTCGACCGCGCGGGCTTCCTCGTCCAGACGGCCCGCCCGGTGGCGATCTCGAATCTCGAAGCCCACGATGTGCGCGTTCGGATCATCGGCGACGTCGCGATCATCCATGCGCGCACGACATACACGATGCCGGACGGTCGAGCGGGATCGGGCCGGTACACCGACGTCTGGGCGCGCCGCCAGGGCCGCTGGCTGGCCGTGTCCGCCCACGTCACCCGCTGCTGAGGGCACCGGCGGTGGGCGCGGCTCGTGCGCGCCTTCTGCTCAGGCGCGCCGCAAGAAGCGCTCAAGGCGCCCTCTACAGTGGCGCAACGGTCTTGGGCTTCAACCGGAAGTGCCGCGCTGCCGCTGACACGTGGCGATCGTTCGTGTAGATCTCCGGGAGACCATGCTCCTGGGCGCAGATCAAATGCAGCGCGTCGGCCGCCCGCAGGAACACCGGCCGCGGCAGGCGCGCGAACGCCGCCGCCGCCCTCGCCGCGAGCGCGGTGGTGAGGGGAAGCCACGTCCACAAGCCCTGGCCGCAGTCATCGTCGAACTGGCCCATCACCTCCCGGAACGTCACGTCGATCATCGACTGGCCTCCATTGCCTTCGTTATCGCCACCAGCGCTGCGTCGCTGCCGCGCGCGCCGAGAATCGACAGGCCCACCGGCAGCCCGTCGACGTGCGCGCCCGGTAGACTCACCTGCGGCACACCGGCCAGGCCGCCATGGGCGGTCAGGCAACTGATGCGCGCGCGCAGCGGGTCGAGCGTCGCCTGCGAGAGTCCCTTCCGGGGCGCCGGGAATGGTGTGGTCGGCAGGCACAGGATGGTCCCCGGCGGCAGCAGCCAAGCGAGGCGGGCGCGCGCCTCGGCGCGCATCAACGCCGCCCATTGCCGCTCGGCTTCGGGGGTCGTGCTGGCGAGGGTCAGGCCGCGCGCCACGTTGAAGGCCAGGCGCGGGTTGTCGCGATCGATCCAGTCCTTGAAGGTGAGCCAGGCCTCGTGGAGCTGAAGGGTGCGCTGCGCCCGTGACCAGACCGACAGCCCCGGCGGCGCCAGGAGGTCCTCGCGCACCTCCTTCACCAGCGTCGACAGCGTGCGTACCACCGGCTGCAGCGCGGCGGCGGTCTCGGCATC
>JBOHPP010000201.1:0-9407 GCA_050731755.1 Candidatus Rokuibacteriota bacterium
CCATGCTCACCGCCGCCTACTACGTGCTGCGGCGCCAAGTTGACGACCATGACCTCGGCGGCGATTACTTCGCCCGCCGCGACAAGGCCAAGCTTGCCAAGCGCCTCATCGCACGGCTTCACGATCTTGACCTTACGGTGGAGGTGCGCGCGGCCTGACTCAGGGCGCATTTCTTTCTAGCGGGGGCCGCGAAGCTGGCTTGGACCGTGGGTGGCCTGTTCTGGGTGCGCAGGGCTTCGTTCCCCTAAACCGATTGTTCATCTCGAGACTCGTTGACAAATATTCGTCGACCACGGTCATTCATCTCGGATTCATTCGAAAATTGCCACGAGGCGGCCGAGCCACGGGTAACGGCGGATTGTCGGCCGGCTCACCCCGGCCTTCCGCGCCAGCACGGTGATCTCGTCCGGCGAGTAGGCGCGGCGGACCGAGAGCGGCCCGTCGTGGCGGGCGAACGGGTGACGAGTGAAGAAGCGCGTGGCCAGCCACACCAGGGAGAGGGCGAGCCGCGTGCGCAGCAGGTCGTTGATCACGACACCGATGCGAGCCGCTGCCCGCATCTCGCCGAGGCAGCGCGCGGCGGCGGTCGGCTCCAGGTGATGCAGCAGCAGCGCGGCGGCCACGACGTGGGCGGCGCCCGGGCGGAACGGCAGCGCGGTGGCATCCGCCCGCACCACCGCGACCCCGGGCCCGGCGATGGGCATCGCCGCTTCACGGTCGACCACGATGACGCGGAGCCGCCGCCCGTGGCGGAGGAGCCGCGCGGCCAGGTCGCCCCGTCCTCCGCCTACGTCGATGATCCGGATGGGCTCGCCCGCCGGCACGCGGGCGGCCAGCCGCGCGATCGCGCGCTCGCTCAGCCAGTAGCCTCCGAACCACGCGTTGAGCCGATCGATATCGGCGAGCGAGGCCTCACGGTCCGCCGGGGAGGCGGGTCCGTCGAGGTACTCCTGCACGCCTCGCGCCCGCGCCAGCACCGGCCTACCAGCGCAGGAGCGCGCCCTCGGCCGAGAAGCCGGGCCCCAGACCGATCATGACGGCCCACTCCCCGGGCACCGGCGACTCCGTGCGCAACGTCTCCTCCAGCACGAAAAGGATCGTCGCCGATGACATGTTGCCGTACCGGCGAAGCACTGCGCGGGCGTGGCGCATCTCGGCCTCGCCCAGGCCGAGCAGCAGGCCGGCGCGCTCGAGCACGCGCCGTCCGGCGGAGTGCAGCACCCAATAGCGGACGTCCTCGCGCTTGAGGCCCTGGGCGTCCATGAGCACCTGCGCCATCTCCTTGAGCATGGCCGCCCCGATCCGGCGCACGTCCTTGGAGAGAATCACGCGCGGCCGGCCGCCCGGGTACTCGAAACCCATGGCGTCCAGATGCTCCGAGCGCCAGCGGGACCGATGGGTCACGATGGCCGGCCCCGGCGCCGTCGGCGACAGGGCCAGCGCCCCGGCGCCGTCGGCGAAGATGGCGTGCGCCACCGCCGACTCGGGGCGCTCGTCCCGAAAGTAGGCCGCCGAGCAGATCTCCACGGCCACCACGAGGGCCTGGTGCCGGGGAAACGCCTGCAGATGATTCCATGCCTGCTGCAGCGCCACCAGGGCGGAGGCGCAGCCGGTATCGCCGATGTGCGCCCGTTGCACGTCGGGGCGACAACCCAGCCGCCCGATGAGGTGCGCGTCCAGACTGGGCGTGAGCCGCCCGGTACAGGTCGTGGTCGCGATGAAGTCCACGTCCGCCGCCGGCCAGCCGGCTCGCGCCAGGGCGGCGCGCGCCGCCGCCTCGGCGAGCTCCAGCGCGCCGCGGCGGAAGCGAGTCTGCAGCTCGTCGATGGTCTCGTCGCCGCGGAAGTGGCGAGGGTCGACGTAGAGGTAGCGGCTCTCGATCTCGCTATGCTCGAAGAATCCGCGGCGCTGGACGTCGGTATAGCCGGCCAGGGCGAGCAGCTGGTCCTGCGAGAACCGGTGGGGCGGTGTCGCCGTCGCCACGGCGGCGACCCTCGGTATCGACATGCGATCCTCCATGCGATCGGCGAGTTCGCGTAAGATGTGGGACAACGTCGAGGATACTGCGAGGTCCCGCGCCATGCCACTCTTCAGCTTCGAAGGAAAGCAGCCGCGCGTGCACCCGTCGGCATTCATCGCGCCCACCGCGGTGCTGATCGGCGACGTGACCGTGGAAGAGCACGCATCCGTCTGGTACAACGCCGTCGTGCGCGCCGACTTCGGCCCGATCGTCATCCGGCGCGGCGCCAACGTGCAGGACTGCTCCGTCGTGCACGTGACGCCGGTCAACCCGGTGGAGGTCGGAGCCGGAGCAACCATCGGGCACACCTGCGTGGTCCACGGCGCCGTGCTCGGAGAGGAAGCCCTGGTCGGAAACGGCGCCACCGTCCTGGACGGAGCCCGCATCGGGGCGCGGGCAATGGTGGCCGCCGGCGCACTCGTCACTCCCGGCACCGACATCCCCGACGGCATGCTGGCGCTGGGGGCGCCGGCCAAAGTCAAGGGCCCGCTGGCCGGCACGCCGGCCGAGTTCTGGGTGCGCGCCAATCCCAGCGGCTATCAGGCCCTGGCCCAGCGCCACCGGAAGGGCGTCCAGCCCGTGCCCTGATGATGTTGGCCGGACATCCCGAGCGTCACTTCACGGGCAACCGCGTCGTGCGCGACCTCGTGCTCGGCATGGCCGACGGCTTGACGGTGCCCTTCGCCCTGGCCGCCGGCCTCACCGGCGCCATCGACGCGACGTGGATCATCGTCGTGGCCGGGCTGGCCGAGATCACCGCGGGGGCCATCGCCATGGGGCTCGGCGGGTACCTGGCGGCCAAGAGCGACGCCGAGCACTACGACACCGAGCGGCAGCGGGAGCAACGCGAGGTCCGCGACAAGCCCCAGGCCGAGGCCACAGAGGTGTTCGAGGCGCTCGAGACGTACGGCGTGAAGGCGGAGGCAGCCGCGCCGCTCGTCGACGCGCTCCAGCGTAATCCCGAGGGCTGGGTCGACTTCATGATGCGCTTCGAGCTGGGGCTGGAGCGGCCGAACCCCCGTCGGGCGCTGGTCAGCGCCGTTACCATCGGCGGCGCCTACGTTCTGGGGGGGCTCATTCCCCTCTGGCCGTACATGGTTTTTGGCCTGGCCACGACGGCGCTCGGCGTGTCAGCGATCGTCACCGTGGTCGCCCTGATAGTGTTCGGCTATACCAAGGGGCGCTTCACCGGAGCCCCGCCGGTGCGGAGCGCGCTGCAGACCACGCTCATCGGCGGACTCGCCGCCGGCGCCGCCTTCGCGATCGCCCGCGCGCTGACCTGAAGCCCCGACGCCGTCGAGGCCCCCTCCGAGAGGCCTAGGAGCCCTGTCGGCATATCGAGGAGCGCCACGGCTTCGCCGGGGCGCTGCGAGCGTCGAGGGGATGGGGGGCCATCTCGGGGCCCCCATGTCGCTAGACGCGGGCCAGCGTACGCCGGGGCCGGTCGGGTGACAGGAGCGCGTAGATTCGGAGCAGCAGATCCTCGTTGTCGGCGGCGTCGCGGGGGAGGATGGCCAACTCGGGCATGTGGACCAGGTCCACCGTTCTCAGCTCCGTCCCCCGCTCGCCGCCGGCGAGGGCCTGGAAGCACGAGCGGCCGCCCTCCGGATGGTCGGTGACCAGGACGAGTTGCAGTCCCGGCCACTGGCGGCGCGCCAGGATGAAGACCGAGGACTGCCGGCGCTGGTTCTCGAGGGCGATGTACGGTTCGAGGAACGGCCGGTAGGCCACACCGATGGGAAACTCTCGCTCCGGCGTGTGAGCGCCGGCCGCGGCCACGTAGAAGGTCGGCGTGAAGTCTTCGGGGGCCACCCGCGGGGCTGGTTCTCCGGCGAACTGACGGATCCCATACCCGGCGCGGCGGAAGATCGACTCCACCAGGGCGATGGCGATCCGCTCTTTCGCCTCGTGCAAGTCCATGCCCCGCGCGAGGAGCAATCGCCGGGCCATACCTTCCCAGCGCTCCAGTCACCGATGTTTCAAGCAGTTGGGCGCGCCCATCGGCGCCAAGGGTGTCAGGGTGGCAGCGGAGATTCTCGCCGAACTGACAGTTCGCTCAGCGTCCCTGGAACTTCGGCGCGCGCTTTTCCTTAAACGCGGCCACGCCTTCGGCGTGATCGGTCGTCTGGCGCACGATCGACATGTGCGAGCTCACCAGATCGAGATGCGTGCGCAGATCCAATCTCAGGCTTTGGTAGACGAGCCGCTTGATCATGCGGATGGGAATCTGCGGGCCGTCGGCGATCTGCCGGGCCAGCGCGTAGGTCGCGTCGGGGAGCTTGGCGTCGGGCACCACGCGCTGGACGATCCCGAGCCGGTGTGCTTCCGGGGCCTCGATGAAGTCGGCCGTCCACAGCAGCTCGAGCGCCTTGGCGGCGCCGACCAGCCGCGGCAAAAAATACGTGTCGCCGTCACCGGGGACGAGCCCCACCCGCACGTAGCCGGTCGAGAAGCGCGCGCTCTCGGCGGCGACGCGCACGTCGCACATCACGCACATCCCCATGCCGGCCCCCACCGCCAGCCCGTTGACCATGGCGATGACCGGCTTGTCCATGGCCTCGAGCTGCTTGGGCACCCGGTGCACCCCCTCCCAGAGACTGTTCTTGCCATCGAGCGCGCTCGGCTCGCCCTGCCGCATGCGGCCGACGTCACCGCCCGAGCAGAACGCGCGGCCGGCTCCGGTGACGATGACGACGTTCACGTTGTCGTCGGCCTGGGCCTCGGCGAGCGAGCGGGCCCACGCCAGAACCATGTCCGACGTGAAGGCGTTGAGCTTGTCGGGCCGGTTGAGCGTGATCGTCGCGATCTTGTCCTTCACCTCGTAGAGCAGGTCACTCATGCCGATCACTCCTCGTGCGCTCGTCGATGCCTATCAATCCTTGGGCAGGCCGAGCACGCGCTCGCCCAGGATGTTGCGGAGAATCTCGGAGGTGCCGGCCCGGATACCGCTGGCCTGGGCCAGCAGCGTGTAGAACTCCCACTGGCCCTCGTCGGGCGCCCACGGCGAGCCGGGGCCGACCTGCGAGAAGGGACCCATCACCTCGGCCGCCACCTGGGCCAGCTCCTGATCCACCTGGCTCCAGAAAAGCTTCGAGGTGGAGCCCTCGGGGCCCGGCTGGCCGCCGTTGAGGATCTTGGTGAGGCCGCGGTAGGCGTTGAGCTGCAGTGCCTGCTCGCCGATCCAGATGGCGGCGACCTTCTGGCGGATGACCGGGTCCTGGGCCCGGCCGCGCTCCTGGACGAGGCGAAGCAGCCGGTGCACGGCGTTGCCCAGCGAGATGTGCCGGATGAACGTCAGCAGATCGCGCTCGTAAGCGAGGGTGGTGATCGCCACCGCCCAGCCTTCGTTGAGCCGGCCCACCAGGTTCTCGCCCGGCACCCGCACGCCGTCGAAGAACACCTCGTTGAACTCGGCCTCGCCCGTCATCTGCCGGAGCGGCCGCACCGTGATCCCCGGCGACCGCATGTCCACCAGCAGGAAACTCAGGCCCTTGTGCTTCGACGCGGCGGGGTCGGTACGGGCCAGCAGGAAGCACCAGTCGGCCGCGTGGGCCATGCTGGTCCACACCTTCTGACCGGTGACGACGAACCCGCCGTCGCCGTCGCGGATGGCTCTCGTCTGGAGATTCGCCAGATCGGATCCGGCATTGGGCTCCGAGAACCCCTGACACCAGAGGTGCTCGGCGGTGAGGATCTTGGGCAGGAACCGCGCCTGCTGCGGCGGCGTGCCGTGCTGCATGAGCGTCGGGCCCAACATGGACAGCCCGCCCCGGTTCACGAACTGGGGCGACTCGGCCCGCGCCATCTCCTGAAAGAGGATGACCTGCTCCACCAGCGTGGCGCCCCGCCCGCCGAACGCGGTCGGCCAGTTCATGCCGACATAGCCGGCCTCGTACATCGTCCGCTGCCAGGCCCGGAGCCGTTGGATCTCGTCCTGGCCAGCGCGCGACGCGGCGAAGCCGCGACCGCGGAGATCGTCGGGAAGATTTCGTTCCAGCCACTGCTGGACCTCTTTGCGGAAGGCTTCCTGCTCGGGGGTGAAGTCGAAGTCCATGGGGCCGCGCTACCACATGACGCAGCCGCCGTCGACCATGAGGGCCTGGCCGGTGATGTACCGGGCCTCGTCCGAGGCCAGGAACACCGCGGCCCAGCCGATGTCTTCCGGCTCCTGCTCGCACTTCATCGGCACGATGTCGTTGACCCGCTTCTCGAACACCTGCCGCGGCGCCATGCCGGCGAAGGTGGGGTTGGTCTGCGCGAGGTGGGCGGCCAGCTTCTGCCAGAAGTCGGTCCACAGCACGCCGGGGCAGATGGCGTTCACCGTGATCCGGTGCGGCGCCAGCTCTTTGGCCACGATCCGCGTGAAGGTGATGACGCCCTGCTTGGCCACGCTGTAGGCCGGCATGGTCACCGCCGAGAGCGGTCCGGCGATCGAGGCGATGTTGATGATGCGCCCGGCCTTGCGCTCGATGAAGTAGGGGGCGATGGCCTTGCTGGTGAGGAAGATCGACTTGGTGTTGACGGCGAAGGTGCGGTCCCAGTCGTCCTCGGTGTTGTTGGTGAACGGCATGCCCGGCGGCGATGCCATACCCGCGTTGTTGACAAGGATGTCGATCCGGCCCAGCGCTTCGCGGGTGCGGTCGATCATGGTCTTGACGTCGGCGGCGCTGGTGACGTCCGCTTTCATGGCGACGACCTTCCGCCCCAGCGTCTTCACTTCCTCGGCCACCTTTTCGGCGTTGAGCACCTGCAGGTCCGGGATAGCGAGGTCAGCGCCCTCGCGCGCCATGGTGAGCACGATGCCCCGCCCGATCCCGCTGCCCCCGCCCGTGACCATCGCCACCTTACCGGCCAGCCGCATGCGCGTCCTCCGATTCTCTATAATCGAGTGCCCGGGAGGGACCCATGACAGCACAGCCGCTGCGCAGTAGCAACTGGTTCGGTCGCCGTGATCTGGACGGCTTCGTCCACCGTTCCTGGCTCAAGACCGAGGGCTTCAGTGACCTCGTCTTCGACGGCCGGCCCGTCGTCGGGATCGCCAACTCGTGGTCCGAGCTGACCACCTGCAATGCCCACCTCCGACAGGTGGCCGACGCCGTGAAGCGGGGCGTGTGGGCGGCCGGCGGCTTTCCGCTGGAGTTCCCGACGATCTCGCTGGGCGAGGTGTTGATGAAGCCCACCACGATGCTCTTTCGCAACCTGATGGCCATGGACGTCGAAGAATGCCTGCGGGGCTATCCGCTCGACGCGGTGGTCCTGCTGTCCGGCTGCGACAAGACGACGCCGGCCATGCTCATGGGCGCGGTCTCCGCCGACATCCCGGCCATCATGGTGACGGGCGGGCCCATGCTACGCGGCCGGTGGCGCGCCGAGGATCTGGGCTCCGGCACCGACGCCTGGCGGCTGTGGGCCGAGCGCCGGGCGGGTCAGCTCAGCGACGAGGAGCTGTCCGAAGCCGAGTCCTGCATGTCGCGCTCGGCCGGCCACTGTATGGTGATGGGCACCGCCTCCACCATGGCCGCGATGGCCGAGGCTCTGGGCATGACGCTGCCCGGCAACGCTGCCATCCCTGCCCCCGACTCGCGGCGCCTGACCCTGGCCGAGCTGTCCGGGCGCCGGGCCGTCGAGATGGCCCGGGCCGGCGGGCCACGGCCGTCCGATATCCTGACCGCCAGGGCGTTCGACAACGCCATCCGGAGCGACATGGCGATCGGTGGCTCCACCAACGCCATCATCCACCTGGTGGCCATCGCCGGGCGGCTCGGCCTCCGCCTGCCGCTCTCACGCTTCGACGAGCTGTCCAAGACGACGCCGCTGCTCGTCAACGTTCGCCCGTCCGGCAAGTACCTCATGGAGGACTTTTTCTACGCGGGCGGCCTGCCGGCCGTCCTCAAGGAGCTTCTGCCCTTGCTCCACGGAGACGCGCTGACCGCGAACGGCCGTAGCATGGCCGACAACGTCCGGGAGGCCCGGTGCTGGAACGAGGACGTCATCCGCCCGCTGGCCGTGCCGCTGGCCGCCGAGGGGGGCACCGTCGTTCTCGTCGGCAACCTCTGCCCCGACGGTGCCGTGATCAAGCAGTCGGCGGCCTCGCCCCATCTGCTCACGCACCGGGGTCGCGCCGTCGTCTTCGACGATCACGGCGATCTACACCGGCGCATCGACGACCCCTCGGTCCGCATCGACGAGCGCTCCGTGCTGGTCCTCAAGCACGCTGGGCCCAAGGGAGCGCCGGGGATGCCGGAGTGGGGCGCCGCCCCCATCCCCACGCGACTGCTGAAGCAGGGCGTGAAGGACATGGTGCGCATCTCCGACGCGCGCATGAGCGGGACATCCTACGGGACGGTCGTGCTGCACGTGGCGCCGGAGTCCGCCGTCGGCGGCCCTCTGGCCCTCGTGCGCGACGGTGACGAGATCGAGCTGAACGTGCCCAAGCGCAGCCTCACCCTGCGCGTGAGCGAGGAGGAACTCAACCGGCGGCGCGCGGCCTGGATCCCACGCCAGCCCCACTTCACACGCGGCTACGGCAAGCTCTTCCTCGATCACGTGCTCCAGGCCGATCAGGGCTGCGATTTCGACTTCCTGCGCGGCCGGACGCCGGTGCGGCTCGAGGATACCGCGGGTCCCTCGCACTCCTAGGTCGCAGGGGCCTCGGCGGCCCCTCTCAGGGCGCTTGGGAGGATGGGCCGAGCGGTGACCCTGCGGAGTCGGAGCGATGCCCGGGCAACCGCGCGGGCGATCGCGGTGGCTCGACCCGGAGCTCGGTCGATGCGACCCGCCGGCCCATCAGCGGAGCGTCGGCGAGAGAACGACCCGGCCGCGGGACCGCTTTGGGCGTCTGGACCAGGACCGGGAGGGCCGCCGGCTCGGGCCGTGCCTGCAGCGCGATCACCGGCGGCAGGTGATCGAAGGGGCTCGCCACGACGAGGATCATGGCGGCGACGAGCAGCGTCGCCGCCGCCGGAGGCAGGACGAGGAACGGATCCCACCACGCCGCGAGTGCTGGCTCGGTGCGGCTGTTGGGGGGCCGGTGACCCAGGTCGCGCCGGACCCGCGCGGCGCAACGCCGGCAGATCCAGTCGCTGAAATCGACGCCGCGCCCGCCCCAGCCGGCGATGCCGCAAACGACCGGGTACCCGAAGTAGCGTCGGTGCCAGGCGCAGCGTCGGAGCACCACGCTTTCGTTCCCGAGCAAGACATGTGCCGCGCCCGCCGCCGCGAAGACCGAATGGTTTCGCGCCGATGTCGCGCGGGCTCGCGACCCGTGTGAAGGCGCTTACCAGCGGCGGGGAGCGTCGATCACAGCACGCAGGGAACCGGCCGTCCGCAGCCGACGGCGGGCGGCCCCGGCGCTGAGCCCGGTTCGGGCCATCGCGATGGCCAGGCG
>JBOHPP010000202.1:0-19042 GCA_050731755.1 Candidatus Rokuibacteriota bacterium
AACGCCCCGGCCTGGCCCTGAAAGTCGGGGATCAGCGCCTCGACCCGGCAGCCCGCTGCGTGCCGTCGCACCGCCTGGAGGGTGGCCGCCCAGTGCGCGGCCCCCCCGTCGGCCAGGTCGTCGCGGTTGACCGAGGTGATGACGACGTAATCGAGGCCGAGGGCGGCCACGGCCCGCCCGATGCGCTCGGGCTCTTCGCGATCCTCCCACACCGGCCGCCCATGGGCGACGGCGCAATACCCGCAATTCCGGGTGCACACGTCGCCGAGGATCATGAAGGTGGCGGTGGCGTCCTCCCAGCACTCGCCGATGTTGGGGCACCGGGCCTCCTCGCACACCGTGTGCAGGTTCCAGGCGCGCAGCCGTTCCTTGAGCCGCATGTAGTTCGGCCCTCCGGGCGCGCGCACCTTGAGCCACGCCGGTTTGCGCCCGTCGGGCGCGACGGGTGAGTCGATGACGGGCAGCGATGTTCGCGTAGCCACCAGACTGTGAACTCTCAAAAACCGTTTCATTATGCCACGGTGGTGCACGCTATGATAGCCACGGGAGGAACACGATGACGCTCGGCGGCTGGATCTTCCTCGCGGTGATCGCGGTGGTGGTGGGGTTCGCCGTGGTCACGTACAACCGGCTGGTCGGGCTCCGGCAGCGGTCGGAGTCCGCATGGTCCGACATCGACGTGCAACTCAAGCGGCGCACCGATCTCGTCCCCAACCTCGTGGAAACGGTGAAGGGGTACGCCGCCCACGAGCGGACGACGCTGGACCAGGTGATCCGCGCCCGGGGGGCGGCCGTGGGGGCGGCCACGCCCGAGGTCCGGGCCCAGGCCGAGAACCAGCTCAGCGGCGCGCTGCGCCAGCTCTTCGCGCTCGCCGAGAGCTACCCCGAGCTGAAAGCGAACCGGAACTTCCAGGCCCTGCAGCACTCGCTGGGCGAGATCGAAGGCGCCGTGCAGGATTCCCGGCGCTACTACAACGCCGTGGTCCGCGACCTCAACACGGCCATCGAAAGCTTCCCGTCCAACTTCGTGGCTACGTTCTTCCGCTTCGTCCGGCGCGCGTACTTCGAGCTGGACCGCCCCGAGGACCGCCAGGTTCCCCGCGTGAGCTTCGGGAGCTGAGGGTATAGGCGCGGCGGCCGTTCCGGCGTTTCTGGCGCTTGCTCTCGTCCTGGCGCCTCCGGCTACTGTCTATGCTCAATCGTTCGCCATCGAGCGCTTCGCGGTGGCGCTCGACGTCCGCCCCGACGCCAGCCTGACCGTCCAGGAGACGCTCACCATCAACTTCCGCGGCCGGCACAACGGCGTGCTCCGCCTGATTCCTGTCCGCTCCCTGCGCCACGGCCTCGAGTTCGCCCTTCGCATCGACGACGTCCACGTGCTGGACGAGGGGCACGAGCCGCTCCGCACGGAGGTCTCCTACCCGGGGCGCTACGTGAAGATCAAGGCGTGGGTGCCGGGCGCGGTGGAGACGACCAAGACCGTACGGGTCCTTTACCGGGTGCGCCGGGGGCTCCTGGCCCTCGACGACCACGACGAGCTCTACTGGAACGTGACGGGCGACGAGTGGGAGGTCCCCATCGCCGAGGCCCAGGCCACGGTGACGTTGCCGGGCGGCCTGGCCGGCAGCGACGTCAGGACCCTCGCCTACACGGGGCCGTGGAGCGCCGCCGGCGCCGCGTATCAGGAGGTTCGCCGGGATGGCGCCATCACCTTCCAGACCACGCGCCCGCTCCGCCCGCGAGAGGGGCTGACGATCGTCGTGGGCTGGCCCCGCGGCGCGGTCGCCCGCCCGACGCTCTGGCGCGAGGCCTGGTGGCTGACCGTGGACCACTGGCCGCTGGCGCTGCCGCTGCTGGCGCTGGTGGTGATGGGGCTCGTCTGGCGGGCCTACGGCCGCGACCCCGAGGTCGATCGCTCCATCAAGCCCGAGTACCAGCCGCCGTCGGGCCTCACACCCGCCGAGGGCGGCACGCTCATCGACCAGAAGGCCGAGCCGAGCGACGTCATCGCCACCCTCGTCGACCTCGCCGTGCGCGGCTACATGACGATCGAGCCGCTGAACGACGGCGATTATCTGTTCCGGCGGGTGAAGCCCCTGGACGGCGATCCGACCATCACCCCGCTCGAGCGCTACGTCCTCCAGAAGGTCTTCGGCGAGCAGCTGTCATTGCGCGAGCGCCATCTCTCCGAGCTGCGGCGCGACTCCGAGTACGTCTTCGCGCCCATTCGGGACGCCATCTACCGGACGATGGTGGAGCGCCGCCTGTTTCCGCGCTCGCCGTTCTGGATCCGCCAGGGCTGGGGCGTCCTCGGCGTCGTCATCCTCTTCGCCGCCGGCGCGCTCTTCATCGGGTTGGACCGCTTCGGGCCGCTGGGCTGGCCGCTGCCGGCGGGCGTGGGGCTGGCCGGCCTCGTCGTCGGCGGCTTCGCCTACCTCATGCCGCGGCGGACGTGGCGCGGGGTCAAGCTGCTCGTCCACCTGCGCGGCTTTCAGGAGTTTCTCGAGCGCGCCGAGAAGGACCGCCTGGAGCGCTTACCGCCGGACACCTTCCACCGGTGGTTGCCCTGGGCCATCGCGCTGGGAGTGACCGAGCAGTGGATCCACCGCTTCCAGGCCGTGACGGTGGACGCGCCGACGTGGTATTGCTCCGTCGAGCCATTTCGACTGGCGACCTTCCGCCGCGATCTCGACGTCTTCGGCCGCCGCAACACCGAGGCGCTGGTGGCCGCCCGGCGCGCGGCCGGCGGCGGTGGCTGGAGTGGTCGCGGGAGCGGTTTTTCTCGTGGCTCGTCGGGCGGCGGGTTCGGCGGGGGTGGCGGCCGGACGTTTTAACGTCGTCAGTCCGGGAGGGTGACGGCGCGGTTGCGTTGGTGCCGAAGGGGGGACTCGAACCCCCACGGGTTGCCCCACACGCCCCTCAAACGTGCGCGTCTGCCAGTTCCGCCACTTCGGCCCTCGGGCGTCCCGGAGGCCCGAGTATACCGTCAACGTCCGCGAGCGACAAACCGCCCGGCGCCGCGCCGCAGCCGCGGGTCGAGCGCGTCGCGGATCCCCTCGCCCATGAGGTTGTACGAGAGCACGGTCACCAGGATAGCCACCCCCGGGTACACCGAGAGCCACCAGGCGATCTCGATCGTGTCCTTGCCCTCGTTGAGGATGTTGCCCCAGGTGGCGAAAGGCGGCTGCACCCCGAGCCCGAGGAAGGAGAGCCCGGACTCGGTGAGGATGGCAGCGGGAATGCCCAGCGTCATCGCCACCAGCACCGGCGCCATGGCGTTGGGCAGGATGTGGCGCCAGATCACGCGGAAGCCGGTGGCCCCGACCGACTGTGACCACAAAACGAACTCACGCTCCTTGAGGCTCAGGAACTCGGCGCGAACGAGCCGAGTCACGCCCATCCAGCCGGTGAGCCCGATCACCACCATGATGGTCCAGATGGAGGGGCTCAGGAACGCCAGCACGGCCAGGAGCAGGAAGAAGCGGGGAAAGACCAGCATGAGGTCGACGAGCCGCATCACGGTGGCGTCGACGAACCCGCCGTTGTAGCCGGCCATCGAGCCGAGCATGATGCCAATGGCCGCCGCGATGCCGACCGACACGAAGCCGACGGCCAGCGAGACGCGGGCGCCGTAGAGCATCCGGGAGAGCACGTCGCGCCCGAGCTGGTCGGTCCCCAGCAGATGCCGGGCCGACGGCGGCTCCAGGATCTTCCTCACGTCGGGTCGGTGAGGGTCCCAGGGGGCGAGCACCGGGGCCAGGACGGCCAGCACCGCGAGCGCCGCCACCACCAGGCCGCCGATCACGGCCAGCCGGTTCTTGGCGAACGCCTGCCAGAGCCCGCGCATGGGCGTCAGCGCCGGCCGCGCCGGCCGGCCAGCCGGATGCGAGGATCGACGAGGCCGTAGGAGAGATCGGCCGCCAGGTTGGCCAGCAACGTGAGCACCGACACGATCACCAGGTTGCCCATGATCACGGGGTAGTCGCGCTGAAACACCGACTGCACCATGAGCTGGCCCATGCCCGGAATGGCGAAGATCGACTCCACGATGACGCTGCCCCCGATGAGGCCGGGCAGTGAGAGGCCGAGAACGGTCACGATGGGCAGCATGGCGTTGCGCAGGGCGTGCTTGCCGATCACCACCCGCTCGGCCAGGCCCTTGGCCCGCGCCGATTGGATGTAGTCCTGGCGGATCGCCTCCAGCATGCTCTGCCGCATGTAGCGCGAGAAGCCGGCCAGGCCGCCGAAGGTGGCCACCAGGATGGGCAGCGCCAGATGGCTCAGGAAGTCCCACTGCCGGCCCCAGAACGACAGGTACTCCCAGTTCAGCGACCGCAACCCTGAGACCGGCAGCCAGTCGAGCTGCACGGCGAACAGGATCATCAGCAGCAGAGCCAGCCAGAAGTCGGGCGTGGCGAAGCCCACGAACACGAAGACCGTCGTCACCTTGTCGAAGAGCGAGTACTGGCGGGTGGCGCTGAGGATGCCGATGGGCACGGCCAGCACCAGGATGATGATCATCTCCACGAGGTTCAGCATCAGCGTGATGGGCAGCCGCTCGGCGATCTTGTTCAGCACCGGGCGGCCATCGGGGGCGAACGAGCGTCCGAAGTCCAGCCGCACGATGCGGGTCAGCCAGTTCCAATACTGCACGGGGAGCGGCTGGTCGAGCCCGTAGAGCTTGCGCAGCTCCTGGTAGGCCTGGGCGCTCTGCTGCATGCTCATGTCCCCCGTCTGCAGCTCGACGGGGTCGCCGGGGGCCAGGTGGATGACCGCGAACGACACGAAGGTGATGCCGAGGAGCAGGGGCATCGCCAGCAGCAGGCGCCGCAGGGCGTAGGCGAGCATGGGCGGCTATTCTACGTCAGAGACGGCGCGGCGCTCCGGCGACCGCGCCGGGGCGTCAGCCGGCGGTGTAGCGGTGCAGGTGCTTCGGCACGAACCACCCCTGGAAGTTCCAGCGGATCCCCGCCGGGCCGGGTTCGATGCCGTGGATGCGCGACGCGATCGCCGGGAGCGCATCGCGCCAGTACAGGAATACGACCGGCTGATCGTCGGCCAGCACCTGGTGGAGCCGGTGGTAGAAGGTCACCCGGTCGGCCTGGTGACACGTGGTGCGGCCCGCTTCGAGGAGCGCGTCCGCCTCCGGGTTGATGTAGGAGATGTGGTTCAGCTCGTCGGGCCCGACTTGCGACGAGTGCCAGATGACGTACTGGTCGGGGTCCGCCGCCGTGGCCCACCCCAGGATGATGGCATCGTACCGCACTGGCCGCTTCTTGATGTGCTCCTTGAGGAACGCCGCCCACTCGAGAATGCGAATCTCCACACCGACGCCGAGCTCGCGCAGCGAGGCCTGGATGATCTCGGCGATCTTCCTGCGCTCGTCGTTGCCCTGGTTCGTCATCAGCTCGAAGGTGAACGGCTTGCCGTCCTTCACCAGCAGTCCGTCGGCGTTGCGCGTCCGCCACCCCGCCTCGGCCAGCAGCGCCGCCGCTCGCTGGGGGTCGTAGGGAATGCCCTTGACGGCCGAGTTGTTGGCCCAGTGCCCGGGCCGGAACGGCCCGGTCGCTTCGCGGCCCAGACCCATGACGACGCCGTCCAGCAGCTCCTGCTTGTTGATTGCGTGGGCGAACGCCAGCCGCACCCGGCGGTCGGCGAAGCGCGGGTCCTTCAGGTTGAAGCCGAAATAGGTGTAGCCGCTGCTCGGGTAGCGGAACTTCTGGTACGCCTTCTCGAAGGCCGGGTACTCGGTCTGGCGCTTGTACTGCAGCGCGGTGAGGCTGGCCACGTCCACGCCCCTGGCCTTCAACTCCAGGAAGATAGTCGCCTGGCTCGGGATGATGCGGTAGACGATCCGGGAGATGTGGGGCCGGCCCTTGAAATAGTCCTGGTTGGCGACGACGACGATCTTCTCGCCGCTCTTCATCTCCTTGAAGCGATAGGGGCCGGTCCCGACCGGCGCGCTCCAGTTCTGCGGCGCCTCCCGGATCTTGCCGGCCTTCACGTAGGGGTCGAGCAGGTGGCGCGGCAGCATGGTCATCGCCCACGACAGGAGCGCCCGGGCGTGCGGCCGCTTGTACGTCACCCGCACCGCATGGGGGCCGAGTGCCTCGACGCGCTCGACGGCGTCGAAGTCGGCCTTGTACGCGCTCGGCGTCTTGGGGTGCATCGTGGCCTCCCAGGTGAAGACCACGTCGTCGGCGGTGAAGGGTGCGCCGTCGTGCCACTTCACGCCCTGGTGGAGCTGGAAGTCGAGGGTCAGGCAGTCTTTGCTGAAGGTCCACGACGTGGCCAGCTCCGGGAGGATCTCCAGGTCGCGGCCCAGGGTGACGAGACCGTTGTACATGAAATCGCCGACCTCGCGAGAGGAAGCGTCGCTGGTGATGTTCGGGATCAGGCTCGAGACGTTGCCGATGGACGCCTCGATGAGCGTGTCGCCGTAGGCCGGAGCGATGGTGCCGCTCTTGGGCTCGCCGGGCAGGCCGGCCTCGCTCGAGCATCCGGCGGCGGCCAGGGCCGCGAGGGCGACGACAGCGCCGAGTCGGAAGACGGGCGTGGGCACGACGGCACCTCCTACTTCGTCGCCGGCGCCGAGGGCGGAGCAGGCGCCGTTTGCGGGTTCGCGGGAGCGGCCGGGGCCGGCGCCGCGGGGGGAGCTGGCTCCCGCACGACCGACCCGCTGCGTTCCCCGCCCAACAGGGCGAGGGTGAAGGAGGTCAGCACGAAGACGACGGCGATCACTCCCGTGATCTTGCCCAGGATCGTGGGCGTCCCCATCGACCCGAAGACAGCCTGGCTCCCGGCACCGCCGAAGGCGGAGCCGATGTCCGCCCCCTTGCCCGCCTGCAGGAGCACGACGCCCATGATGCCGAAGCACGCGACGACGTGGATGACGACCAGCAACGTGTACATCACTCGCTCCTCGTGGCGGCGCCAGCCCGCGCCGTCTTTCGCACGATGGCGATGAACCCGGCGGCGTTGAGGCTGGCCCCGCCCACCAGCGCGCCGTCGATCTCCGGCTCCACCGCCAGCGTATCAGCGTTCTCAGCCTTGACGCTGCCCCCGTAGAGGATCCGTATCGTTCCCGCGGTGTCCTTGGACGTCAGCTCGGAGAGCAGGCCGCGCAGGTAGCCGTGGACCTCGGCCGCCTGGGCGGGGGTGGCGTTGACCCCGGTGCCAATGGCCCACACCGGCTCGTAGGCCAGGACCACGCGGGCGATGGCCTCCGGCGCCGTCGCGCTGAGGCCGGCGCGGAGCTGCCCCTCCACGGTGGTGAAGGTGAGCCCCTGACGGCGTTCGTCGGCGGTCTCGCCCACGCAGAGCACCGGCGTCAGCCCGTGGGCGACGACGGCCCGGACCTTGCGGTTGATCTGGTCGTCGGTCTCCCCCAGCTCCCGCCGCCGCTCCGAGTGACCCACGAGCACGTACCGGCATCCGAGCTCGGCGAGCATCGCGGGCGAGATTTCTCCGGTGTGCGGCCCGGCGGCTTCCCAGTGGCAGTTCTGCGCGCCCAGCCGGATGGGGCTACCGGACAGCGTCTCCCCCACCGCGGCGAGCGCGGTGAACGGCGGGCCCAGCACGACCTCCACGCCTCGGGGACGCTTGAGACCGTCGCGGACGGCGGCGGCCAGCGCGCGGGCCTCGGCGATCGTGCCGTGCATTTTCCAATTGCCGATGACGAGAGGCGTGCGCATCAGGACGCCTCGGTGAGCGCCTCGACGCCGGGCAGCGGCCGTCCCTCGAGGAACTCCAGGAAGGCCCCGCCCGCCGTCGAGATGTAGCCGATCCGCTGGGTCACGCCGGCGACGTTCACGGCGGCCACGGTGTCGCCGCCCCCGATGACCGAGAAGGCGGAGGCCGCGGCCACCACACGGGCCACGCCCACCGTGCCCGCGGCGAACGGCTCCTTCTCGAACACGCCCATGGGCCCGTTCCAGACGATCGTCCGCGCTGACCGCAGCGTATCGGCGAACCGCTCCACGGTGCGGGGGCCGATGTCGAGGCCCATCAGGCTGGCCGGAATCTCACGGATGCTCACGGCGCGGCCGCTCGAGCTCTCCACGCCGTCGGCCACCACCACATCCACGGGCAGCACCAGAGGCACGCCGCGGCGGCGGGCGGCGTCGAGGACGCGGCCGGCGGTCCCGATCTGCTCGCGTTCCATGAGCGAGCGGCCGACCTCGTGGCCGAGGGCGGCCAGAAACGTGAAGGCCATGCCTCCGCCGATGAGGAGCGCGTCCACCCGGGCCAGCAGGTGCTCGACGAGTCCCAGCTTGTCGGACACCTTGGCCCCGCCCAGCACCGCCATCAGGGGCCGTTCCGGCCGCTCCAGGATGCGTGTCAACGCCTGCAGCTCCTGCTGCATGAGGAGGCCCGCCGCCGCCGGCCGCAAGAACTGCGTGATGGCGGCGATCGAGGCGTGCGCCCGGTGGGCCGCGGCAAAGGCGTCGTTCACGTAACAGTCGGCCAGGCCGGCCAGGGCGCGGGCAAAGGCGTCGTCGTTGGCCTCCTCTCCTTTGTGAAAGCGCAGGTTTTCGAGCAGCAGGAGGTGCCCGGGCTTGAGCGCCTGCGCCCGCTCGATGACCTCGGGACCGATACAGTCGGGGGCCAGAGGCACCGGCTGGGCCAGCAGCGCCTCCAGGCGTTCGGCCACGGGGCGTAGCGAGTACTCCGGGGCCGGCCGGCCCTTGGGCCGGCCCAGATGGGAGGCGAGGACGACAGCGGCGCCGCGGCCGAGCGCGTACTGGACCGTGGGCGCCGCCGCACGCAGGCGCGTGTCATCGGTGACCGCGCCCGCCTCGAGGGGCGCGTTGAGATCGGCGCGGACGAAAACGCGCTTGCCGGGGAGGTCCAGGTGCTCGATCGCGAGCTTGGCCACCGGTGCCGGCGTTGCTAGAGCGTCTTGCCGACGAGCCGGACGAGGTCCCGCAGCCGCGACGAGTAGCCCCACTCGTTGTCGTACCAGGCCAGTACTTTGACGAGGGTGCCCTCGATGGCCGCCGTCGACGGCAGGTCGATGACGGAGGAGTGGGCATTGCCGTTGAAGTCCACCGACACCAGTTCCTCGTCCGTCGTGTCCAGGATGCCGCGCAGCGGACCGGCGGCCGCCTCCCGGAACGCCTCGTTGACGGCCTGGACGGAGGCCGGCTTGTCCAGCTCGGCCACGAGATCCACCACCGACACATTGATGGTGGGCACGCGGATGGCGATGCCGTCGAGCTTGCCCTTCAGCTTGGGCAGCACGAGGCCGACGGCGGTGGCGGCTCCCGTGGTGGTCGGGATCATGCTCACCGCGGCGGCCCGAGCCCGGCGGAGGTCCTTGTCGGGGAAGTCCTGCACGTTCTGGTCGTTGGTGTAGGAGTGCACGGTGGAGGCGAAGCCGCGCTTCACCCCGAACTTGTCGTCGAGCACTTTCACGGTCGTCGCCAGGCAGTTGGTGGTGCAGGAGGCGTTGGAGATGATGCGATGCTTGGCCGGGTCGTACATCTTCTCGTTGACGCCGAGCACGACGGTCACGTCCGGGTCCTTGGCCGGCGCGGTGATGATGACCTTCTTGGCGCCGGCCTGCAGGTGCTTGGAGGCGGTCGCCGTATCCCGGAAGACGCCGGTGGACTCGATCACCACGTCGACCCCCAGGTCCTTCCAGGGGAGGCTCGCGGGATCCTTGACCGCCATCACCCGGATCTCCCGGCCATTGACGAAGATGGCGCCGTCCTTGGCCTTCACTTCGGCCGGCAGGGCGCCGTGGACGGAGTCGTGCTTGAGGAGATGAGCCAGGGTCTTGGCATCGGCGAGGTCGTTGACCCCGACGACTTCGATGTCCCTATCGTTGAGGGCCGTCCGGGCGAAGACTCGCCCGATGCGGCCAAAGCCGTTGACACCGACTCGAAGGCTCATGGGAGGCTCCTTGCAGGGATTCCGGGCGCTGCTGCCCGATTATACGGCGCGCGCGAGCACCGCGGCAACGCCGAGGCACTAGACCACGCGGGCCACGGTGAGGACGCCGACCGCCCGCGCCCCGGCAGCCCGTAGCGCGCGGGCGCACTCGGCGGCAGTGGCGCCCGTCGTGAGCACGTCGTCGACCACGAGGACGTGTCGCCCGGAAACTGCCGCCGTCGCCTGGAAGGCGTGGCGCACGTTGGCCCACCGCTCGGGCGCGGTCAGCTCGCTCTGAGGCCGCGTGGGGCGGGCCCGGGCCAACCACGCGCGCTCGACGGGCCAGCCCAGCGCCCGAGCCACGTGCTCGGCCAGGAGCGCCGCCTGGTTGAAGCCGCGCTCGCGCTCCCGGGCGGGCTGGAGCGGCACGGGGACGATGGCCTCCACGTCGGACGGCAGCGCCGGCCCGCACTGTTCCACCACCAGCTCGGCCAGCGGCCGGGCCAGAGCGCGCTTGCCGTGAAACTTCAGGGCGTGCACCGCCGCGCGCAGCGGGTCGATGTATTGGGCGGCGGCGCGCGCGTAGTCGTATGGCGGACGGTCGGCGGCGCAGCCGGAGCACAAGGCGCCAGCGGACGGCGGCCACGTGACCGGCGTCGCCGCCGTCACCGCTGCGAAGGTCGGAAAGGGAAGGCCACAGAGCGCGCAGGCGGAAGCCTCGATGCGCGCGATGGACCGCCAGCACGCCCCACAAAGCGGATCCCGCCGCCCGGCGCCGAGCCGGTTCTGGCATACCGGGCAGACCGCCGGAAACAGGAGATCGAGCGCGGCGGTGGCCCAGACCCGCATGCCCGGTGCGCAGCGTGGGAGGGCTCAGCGTCCCCCGACCGGACGGAACGTGTTCCACCGCCCGCACTGGGCGCACCGCTCCCGCCACACCGACACGGTGGCGCCGCAGGCCGAGCATCGCTGAGGCCAGTCGAACGCCCCGCTCAGCCGGAGCGCCCGCCGGTACTCCTCGAATGCCTCGCGCGTCTCGCCGCGCCGCTCGAAGACGGCGCCGAGGAATGCGTGCACCACCGGGAGGTCGGGGGCCTGCACTTCTACTTTCTCGAACTGGTCGGCGGCTTCGTCCAGCATCTCCAGCCCGAAGTAGACCCGGCCCAGGGCCAGGGCCACCGCGGGATCGTCGGGCGCCCGATCCACCGCGGCCCGGTAGAGCGCGATCATGCGGCTGGGCCGACCCTCCTCACGGTAGGCGCGCTCCAGCCGGCCCAGCAGCGGCAGCGCCGGCTGCAGCTCGACGGCGCGCTCCCACGCGCGCACGGCCTCCCGGCGATCGCCGGTCGCCTCGTGAGCGTCACCGAGGGCCAGGGCCGCTGGTACGAACCCGCGGTCGGCGCGCAGCGCGCTCTTGAAGTGGCCGATGGCCGCCGCCGGTTGGCCGCGCCCGACCTCGGTCCGCCCGAGCTCGTAGTGGATCCCGGCCAGCCATTCCGCCTCGCGAGCCCGCTCGCCGGCGGAGGCCGCGTTGAGGATTCGATCCTGGAGTC
Source organism: Candidatus Rokuibacteriota bacterium (assembly GCA_050731755.1). GTDB lineage: Bacteria > Methylomirabilota > Methylomirabilia > Rokubacteriales > CSP1-6 > JBOHPP01. Next base: position 11,430 of record JBOHPP010000202.1, read on the forward strand.
CAAGCGCCTCCGACCACGCCGCGCTCTCGACCGCGATGTCGCGAAGCCCCCGGAGCGCCGTCAGATCGTTCTTGCGGCGATCGAGGACCTGCCGGTAGAGCCGGCGCGCTTCCTCTCGCCGTCCCGCCCGGCGGGCCTCCTCGGCCCGGCGGGCGAGCGCCGCCACTTCGGGGTCTTCGGGCGAGCCCAGCGGCGCCGCCCCGAGAACGCGGGCCAGCAAACGCCCGACCGAGCTCAGGACGCTGAGAGAGGAAAGCACCGAAGGCATGACCGGACGATGAGACGTATGGAGCGGAGCGTGGGGAGCTGGCCCTGGGGAATCAGCCCGTGGCCATGCGCTCCTCTTCCTCCACGAGTCGCTGACAGTCGATGCAGTGGCGCGCAAACGGGAGCGCATCGAGGCGCTTCTCGGCGATGGGTTCGTTGCACCGCTCGCACGTGCCATATGAGCCGTCCTCGATCTTCTGCAGCGCCAGGACCACGTCGCGGAGCAGGCGACGGTCTCCGTTGCCCAACTCGAAGAAGAACTCCCGCGTGTAGGCGGTGTTGGCCTGGTCGCCGAGGTCCTTGATGGAGTCGTCCTCCTGGTCCTTGCCGTACAGCGCGCTGCGCCCCACTTCCTCCAACAACTGGTGCTGCTTCTCGAGCAGCCGCTTCTTGAAGGACGCCAGCCGATCCTTTCTCATCACGACCTCCCGTACTCCTGGCGTGCTGGGTTACGCTAGCATCAACCGTCGGAGCGTGCAACTGATTCGCGCCGGTTGTCACGCTTCCAGCGACAGCGTCGGCGCATCGCCCCACAGCCGCTCCAGCGCATAGTACAGCCGCGTGTCCTCGAGGAAGACGTGCATGAGCACGTCGCCATAGTCGAGCAGGATCCACCCACTGTCGGCGACGCCTTCGGCGTGCAGCGGCCGGACGCCCAGCGCCTTCAGCCCGTCCCGGATGGCCTCGCTGATCCCCTGAACGTGGGTGGTGGATCGGCCGCTGCAAAGCAGAAAGTAGTCGGTGACGCCGCTCAGGGCCTGGACGTCGAGCACCAGGACGTCCCCTGCCTTCTTGTCGAGAGCGGCCTGCGCCGCGTGGCGCGCCTTGCGTTCGGCGCTCAGCCGAGCCGTCACGTCGCGGCGCTCCCATACAGTCGCCGGCTCCCGATGTACTGCACGACGGCCGGCGGCAGCCGGTAGGCCAGCGACCGACCCTCTCGAGCGCGCCGGCGCAGATCGGAGGCCGACAGCGCCAGCGAGGTGGCGTGGACGATGAGCACGCCGTCGGCGATGCCGCCGCCGTCGACGCGCGCGAACCGACTGACCCCGATCGCCCGCAGCACCTTCTGGGCGGCCGCGCCTTCGGGATCGAACGCGCTGCCCGCGCGCGGCACCACCACCAGGCGGGCCAGCTCGGCGATGCGGCGGGGCGCCCGCCAGGAGAGCACGTCGAGGAACGTCTCTGAGCCCACCAGCAGGAACAGCTCGTCCCCGGTGGCCGCCAGCGTCTCCAGCGTGTCGACGGTATAGGAGGGGCCCGGGCGCCGCAGCTCGAGATCGGAGACGGCGAAGCGCGGGTGATCAGCCGTGGCCAGCTTCACCATGGTGTAGCGGTCCTCGGCGGGCGCCAGCGCGGTGGCCGGCTTGTGCGGCGGCAGGCCGGCCGGCACGAACAGCACCCGGTCGAGGCGGAGCTGTTCTAGCACCTCGTCGGCCAGGAGCAGGTGGCCGTAGTGGATGGGGTTGAACGATCCGCCCAGGACCGCGGTTCGGGCCAACGGGTCAGCCCGTGCGGTGAGCCGGAGATGGGAGTGCGAAGCCGCAGCGCCGTCGTGGCGCGAGGCGAGCCTGCGTGAGTCCCACTAGTCCCGCACCTGCCCGTCGCCGTACACCACGTACTTCGTCGTCGTCAACTCCCGTACGCCCACCGGCCCGCGGGCGTGGATACGTGAGGTGGAGATGCCCATTTCGGCGCCCATGCCGAACTGGGCGCCGTCCACGAAGCGAGTGGACGCGTTGACGAGCACGACGGCGGCATCCACCTCGCGCGTGAAGCGGCGGGCGTGGGCGAGCGTGTTGGTCACGATGGCCTCGGCCAGCCCCGAGCCGTGCCGCCGGATGTGGCGGATCGCCTCGTCGAGGTCGTCGACCACCCGGATGGCGAGGACGAGATCCAGATACTCCTCGTCCCAGTCCCGCTCGGTGGCCGGCCGGGCCCCGGGCACGAGGGCCAGCGTGCGGGGGCAGCCGCGCAGCTCCACGCCGGCGTCGGCGAGCTGTCCGGCGGCCTGGGGCAGGAAGCGTTCGGCCACCTCACGGTGGACCAGCACGGTTTCCACCGCGTTGCAGACGCTGGGACGCTGCACTTTGGCGTTCATGACGATCGCCGTGGCCATCTCCGGGTCGGCGTCGGCGTCAACGTATACGTGGACCAGGCCGCGGTCGTGCTTGAGGACCGGGACCCGCGAGTGCTCGGCCACCCAGCCAACGAACTCCTCGCCCCCGCGGGGAATGATCAGGTCCACGAGACCGGCCAGACGCAGCAGGACGGCCACGGCCTGCCGGTCGGTGGTGTCGATGAACTGGATGGCGTCGGGCGGCGCGCCCGTCTTCTCCAGAGCCTTGGCCAGCGCCGCGGCGATCACGCCATTCGACCCGAGGGCCTCGCTGCCGCCGCGCAGGACCACCGCGTTGCCGGATTTCACGCAGAGGCCAGCGGCGTCGGCGGTGACGTTGGGACGCGACTCGTAGATGAACCCGATGACCCCCAGCGGGATCCGCACCTGCGCGATTTCGATCCCGTTGGGACGGCGCCACGACTCGACCACCGTCCCCACCGGGTCGGGCAGGGCCGCGATGTGGCGCAGCCCGCTGGCCATCTCCTCGATGCGCGGCTCGGTGAGGGTGAGACGGTCCAGGAACGCCGTGGGATGCCCGCCGGCCCGCGCCCGCTCGAGATCGGCGCGATTGGCTTCGAGCAGGGCGGCCGTCTTCTCTTCCAGGCCCCGGGCCATGGCCAGGAGCGCCTCGTTCCTGACGCGCGTCGAGCAGAGGGCGAGCGCCTGGGCCGCCGCCCGGGCGGCCCGGGCTTTTGACTCTACCAGCGTCGTCACGTCCATGCCGTGGTCTCCCTGCTCACAGGATCACGAGGTTGTCGCGGTGGATCACCTCGTCCACGCTGCGATAGCCCAGCCGCGTCTCGATGTCGCGGGTGTTGGCCCCGCGAATCCGGCGCAGCTCGTCGGCGTCGAAATTCACCAGCCCGCGGGCAAACTCCTTGCCGTCCGGCTGGCTCACAACGGCCACCACCCCGCCAGCGGTGAAGTTGCCCTCGACCTCGATCACCCCCGACGGCAAGAGGCTCCGCCCCTGCAGAGTTAATGCCCGGAGCGCCCCGGCGTCAACCGTAAGCCGGCCCTGGGGCGGCACCGCGAAGGCGAGCCAGCGCTTGCGGGCGGTCAGCCGGTCGGCCTTCGGCGCGAAGAACGTGCCGAGCGGTTCGCCGGCCACCAGGCGCCGGAGCACTTCGGGCTCGGCCCCCGAGGCGATGATCATGGGAATGCCGGAGGCCGCCGCCTTCTGGGCCGCCTCCAGCTTGGTCGCCATCCCACCGACGGAGACGCGCTCGGCGCGGTCCCAGACCAGGCGCTCGACGTCCTCGGTGACCGCCTGCACCGTATCCAGCTTGTGAGCGCCGGCGTCCACCGCGGGATCACCGGTATACAGCCCATCGACGTCGGTGAGGATCACCAGGAGGTCGGCGTCGATCAGCGAGGCCACCAGGGCGCTGAGGTTGTCGTTGTCCCCGACCTTGATCTCCTCCACGGCGACCGTGTCGTTCTCGTTGACGATGGGGATGACGCCCAGACGCAAGAGCGTGAGCAGCGTGTTGCGAGCATTGAGATAGCGTGTGCGCTCGGCGATGTCCTGCGCGGTCAGCAAGACCTGGCCGACGGGAACGCCGTGGGTCTTGAAGGCGATCTCGTACGCCCATATGAGGGCCGACTGGCCTACCGCCGCCGCCGCCTGTTTCTCCGGAATGGATCGCGGCCGCTCGCCCAGGGCCAGGCGCGCCGTGCCGATCACGATGGCCCCCGAGCTGACGAGCGCCACTTCGCGGCCGGGCCGGATGGCGGCGATGTCGGCGGCCAGGGCGGCGATCCTCGCGGTGTCGGCGCCGATGCCAGTCGCGGTGATCAAGCCGCTGCCCACTTTGACGACGAGCCGCCGCACGCGGCCCAACGCCCGACGCGCCTCGCCGGAGGGCGAGCCTAGCTGGCCGCGCGTACCCATCCCGTCTCCCCGAGGCTGGTCGCGACGCGGCGGACCAGTTCGGCCAGGCCGGCGCCGGTCGCCGCCGAGATCGCCACGAACGGGACGTCCGCCCCGGCGCACAAGGCCTCGACGGCGGCGCGACGCTGGGCGGTCTCCGGCAGGTCGATCTTGTTGCCCACGACGATCTGCGGTCGGTCGGCCAGGGCCTCGGCGTAGGCCCGGAGCTCGGCGTTGATCAGGCGCAGATCGTCCAGAGGATCGCGCCCGGTGGCGGGATCCAGGTCGAGCACGTGGAGCAGCAGGCGCGTGCGTTCGGTGTGGCGCAGGAACCGGTGCCCGAGCCCCTTGCCCTCGGAAGCGCCCGGGATGAGACCGGGCAGGTCGGCGATGACGAACGAGCGCTCGTCGTCCACCCGCACGATGCCCAGCGTGGGCACGAGCGTGGTGAACGGGTAGTCGGCGATCTTGGGTCTGGCCGCGCTCACCCGCGAGACCAGCGTCGACTTGCCGGCGTTGGGAAAGCCGATGACGCCCACGTCGGCGAGCAGCTTGAGCTCGAGCCGGAGCCATCGTCCTTCGCCGTAGCGGCCGGGGTCGGCCTGGCGAGGAGCCCGGTTCGTCGACGACGCGAAGCGGGCGTTGCCGCGCCCGCCGGGCGCTCCCGCCTGCACGAGAATGCGCTGACCGGGCGCGGAGAGATCGCCGAGTCGGTCGCCGGAATCGCGGTCACTCACCGCGGTACCGACCGGCACCCGGAGGACGAGGTCTGGCCCGCTGGCTCCGTGCCGGTTCGCGCCCTTGCCGTGCGCGCCGCGTTCGGCCTCGTAGTGTCGCCGGTAGTGGTAGTCGAGCAGCGTGGTCAGGGCAGGATCGGCTTCCAGCCAGACGCTCCCGCCGTGGCCGCCGTCACCCCCGTCGGGGCCGCCGAAGGGGACGTACTTCTCGCGACGGAAACTGACACAGCCGGCGCCGCCGTCACCGCCCTTGACGTGGATGTCGATCTCGTCGACGAACACCGGACTCGCGAGGCCGGGAGCGGCCCGTCCGCCGTCACGCCGATCCGGCCACGACGTTCACGTAGCGGGCGTCCCGCCGCCGCTCGAACCGCACGATGCCGCCGACCTTGGCGTATAGCGTGTCGTCGGAGCCGCGTCCGACGTTGACGCCGGGACGGAAGCGGGTGCCCCGCTGTCGGACGAGAATGCTGCCGCCGGTGACGACCTGCCCGGCGAAGCGCTTGACGCCGAGCATCTTGGGATTCGAGTCCCGGCCGTTTCGAGAACTGCCGACGCCCTTCTTGTGAGCCATGACGCGCTAGACCTCGATGTTGGTGATGCGCACGTGGGTGGCCGGCTGGCGGTGCCCGCGGTTGCGGCGGTAGTTCTTGCGACGCTTGAACTTCACGACCGCGATCTTGCGGCCCCGCCCCTGGGTCACGACCTCACCCGACACTTTAGCCGTGCGCAGCCGGTCGGGGGTGGCCAGCACCTCGCCGTCCCGCTTGACGAGAAGCACCGAGGTGAACTCGACGCGGCTGCCCGTGTCGCCGGGCAGCCGTTCGACGATGATCACCTGCCCGGGCGCGACGTGGTACTGCCTGCCTCCGGTGGCGATGACGGCTTCCATTGACGCTGACCTTCCTCGCTCATGAATGACAGCAAGCACTTATGAGACCACAGCGTCTCGCGCCGCGTCAATGCGTTGTAGCGGGGGCCGCGAGACCGGCTTGGACCGTGGGTGGCCTGCTCTAGGTGCCCTGGTATCGCACGCCCGTGATGCGGTCGCGAGGGACGCGAGGCCGGCTTAAACCGTGGGTGGCCTGTTCGAGGTGCGCTGGATATCTCACGCCCGGATGTTGTAGCGGCGCTCAGACGGCGGGGGCGAGGTACTCGCTGAGCCGCTTGCGCAGGAACAGCCGTGAGCGATGAATGCGCGACTTCACGGCGGGCAGGCTCAACCCCAGCGTCTCGGCGATGTCGGGGTTGGAGACGCCCTCGATGTCGTGCAGGACCACCACGGTGCGGTAGTCGGCCGGCAACTCGGCGATGGCCGACTCCAGCACCCGGCGTAGCTCGCTCTGCAACGCGCGCTCGTCCACCCGCCGCGACCAGTCGTCCATCGGCTCGAAGTGGTGCCCGCCCGCGTCGAGCACCGGCAGGACGTCGTCGAGCGCGATCTCGCCGGCCTTGGCCTTGCGCGAGCGCAGCTTCATGTAGGCGGCGTTGGCCGCGATGCGGTACAACCAGCTCCCGAACGCCGCATCGCCCTTGAAGGTGTGGATCTTGCGACCGGCCGTCCACAGGGCGTCCTGGGTGGCCTCTTCGGCGTCCTCCCTGGCTCCGGTGATGCGCAGGGTGAGCCGATACACGCGATTGGCGTAACGCTCGACAAGCTGCTCCATCGCGGTCGGCTCCGCGCGCCGCAGCGCCTCCACCAGCGCCGCGTCGGGGTCGATGCGCGGGCGGTCGGTGACGTTCACCGCCCCGCTCGCTCGTACACCGTGAGGTAGCGCTTGAGCTCGCCCACGCATTGCTCCATGACCCCGATGTCCTTCGTGACCTTCGTCATGAGGATCGCCCCCTCCAACGAGGCGACGAGAAACTGAGCCACCGTCTCGGGACGGCACTCCCCGCTCAGCTCGCCTCTCCCCTGGGCCTGGTGCAGCGCCTGGGTGAGGCGCGCCCGCCACGTCGAGAAGACTTTGGCGAGCCGAGCCCGGAAGCCCTCATGGACGTCGGAGAGTTCCGAGGCCAGGTTGCCCAGGGGACAGCCGCCCACGCAGTTGACCGCGCGCTGGGCAGCGACCACGCGATCAAGAAAACACCGGATCTGGGTCATCGGTTTAATGTCGGGGTCAGAAAAGCAGGGCTCGACCGTCCGCTCGATGAAGGCGGCGATGATGGTGTCGAGGATGGCGTGTCCCAGCTCCTCCTTGCTCCGGAAGAAGTGGTAGAAGCTCCCCTTGCCTACTCCGCTCTCCCGCAACACGTCATCGAGCGAGGTGGCGTGAAAGCCCCTGATCTGCATGAGCCGCGTCGCCGCCGAGACGATGGCGTCCCGGGTCGATCTGCCGTCGCGGGCGGGGGTGTCCGTCGCTGAGTGCGTCATTGTACCGACCAGTCGGTACACACCATAGCCAGAGGGTGGGCCCTCAGTCAAGCGATCGTTATTCAGCTACAATTCCAGGTACTTTGGAGCTTCTCCGGGACGTCCGGACGGGCTAGAACAGCGGCGCCGCGACCCGCAGCGCCGCCATGACGACCGGCTTGGGATAGACGCCCAGGATCACGACCCCCAGCACGCACAGGAGCACCGCGAGGGCCAGCGTCGTGGGCAGCCGCACCCGGTCGG
>JBOHPP010000203.1:0-5345 GCA_050731755.1 Candidatus Rokuibacteriota bacterium
CCCGGGCGACCACCGCGGAGTGGGACAGCGGGCTGCCGCGCTCGACGAGCAGGCCCGAGCAGCTCGGATAGAGCGGCACCCACCCGGGGTCGGTGCGCTCGGCCACCAGGATCTGGCCGCGCAGCCCTCTGGCGTCGTCCATCGTCCGTACGACCCGGACCTCGTTCTCCACCACGCCCGGGCAGCACGGCGTCCCGGCCAGCACATGCGGATCGGAGGAGTTGCTCTCCCCCCGCAGCAGGTCGCCGTCGAGCAGCATCTGGGGATAGGCGAACGCCGCGCCGGCGGCGCCGGTGGTCAAGAAGCGGTCCGGCGGGGCCGGCGTGCGCCGGTAGCCATTCCACTCGGCGCGACGAAGCTCGACGAGCCGCCCCAGGTCGATGGTGACTGCGCGCCCTTCGACCCAGGTGATCAGCTCGTCCACCGTGAGGTAGAAGACGTCGGCGGTGTCGCGCAGCACACCGAGCTTCACCAGATTCTTGCCCATAGCCCGGAACAGCTGCCGGGCCAGCCCGAAGCTCCTGGTGCGCGCGAACCGCAGCCTCTCGCGGTCCCGCACCGCCTGGCGCGCCCAGCTCAGCACGCGGAAGTACACGACGCGGCGCCACCCCGACAGCCGCGTCCGCGCCACCGCCTCGGCCTTGTCCCTGATCTCCGCTTCGCGCTGCTCCAGGGCACCGACGGAGTAGCTCTGCATTCGCACGTAGCTGGCCACCGCCTCCAGCGCGAACGCCGGGTCGTCGTGCAGATCCGGCTCCTCGAGCTTCAGCTCGTTCACGCACCGGAATCCGTAGCGGTCGAGAAACTCGCCAAGACTGGCGGCGATCTCCGGGGCGCGGGCGCCAAGATCGCGATACAGCTCTGCCGGCGGGGTGGCCAGGAACCATTCACGCCGGGCGGGGTCGCCGGCGGCCACGCGCGCGGCGATGGCCATGAGCATTCGGGTGGGCTCGGTGGAGGGCAGATCGCCCTGGCCGCAGAGCAGGTCGTTCTGGAGAGCCGCGGTCTCCGGGGCGGCGCCCATCCAGCGCTCGGTGAGCCGCTTGAGCAGCCCGAACGCGAGCATGCAACGGCCGTCGTTGATGATGGGGGCCTGCCAGCGCTGCAGGATGTCGCCCAGCAGCTGGTGGTACAGGTCGCTCTGCGCCTGGAGCGAGAGCGCCGCCAGGTCGCGCCCCCGGAACCGCTCGTACACGGCGTTCAGGTGTGCCTCGAACTCGCCGATGATCCGGGCGATGGTCGCGTATCTCCAGAGCGAGACGACGACCAGCCACAGCCGGCGCCACGGCGAGTAGCGGGGCCGGGGGAAGTCGAAGAGCGCCGCCAACTCGGGCTCGAGCGTCTGCTTCACGCCCATCATCGTCTCCATGAACGACTTCGACGACGACGCGGCCGGGAAGAGCGACAGGAGCCGGTACCAGTTCACCAGGTTGTAGTAGATGCGACCGCGCACGAGCCCCAGCATGTTGCGGAAGACCGGCTCGTTGGCCGTCACGACGCGGGGCGGCACGCCCATCACATCACAGAACTGCCGGTATACCGCGCCATAGGCGCGGCTGGCGTGGCTGAAGGTGAGCGGGCTGGTGACGCCGCAAAAGCTCTCGACGATGTTGGAGTTGTCCCAAAGGACGGGGGTGGGACCGCTCGTCGCCGGGTCGGAGGCGGCGTCCGGTGGCAGGTGGGTGATCGGCCGCGTCTGCAGCAGGTACAGGCGGCCGCGCTCGTAGGCCCACTCGATATCCTGGGATCGGCCCAGCGTGGCCTCCAGCCGGAGCGCCGCCCCGGCCACCTCACGCGCCTGCTCGTCGGTGAGCGAAGCCCTCGCCCGGTCCTGGGGCGGCACTTCGACGGTGCGCACCCCCCCGGGCGATGCCGGCCGCACGGCGTGGGTCTTCTCGGCAACCGTGGCGCGAATCTCCAGCGTGTCGCGGCGCACCTCGAACTCATCGGCGTCGAGTTGGCCGCTGACCAGGCCTTCGCCGAGCCCCCAGACCGAGCTGATCAGGAGCGTCGCCCGGTCCAGTGGGTGGATCGGATTGCGCGAGAAGGCCACGCCGGCCGCCTCGGCGTCCACCATTCGCTGAACGACGACCCCGAGCCGAATGCGCTCGAGAGGAAGGCCGCGCTCGACGCGGTAGGTCAGCGCACGCTCCGAAAAGGCCGAGGCCCAGCAGCGAACGAGGGCCGCGAGCACGTCGGCCCGTCCGCGGCGGAAGAGGAAGGAGGAGAACTGGCCGGCGAAGGAGTTCTGATCCGAGTCCTCGTCGAGGCCGCTCGAGCGCACGGCAACGAAATGGCCCTGAAGCCCGTTGCCCTCCAGCGCGATGGCCACCGCCTCCGCGATCGGTCCGGGCAGGCGGCCGCCGAGCAGCCGATGCTCCACCTCGCGCGCGACCTCGCCCAGGGCGCCGCCGCGCGGCAATTCCCGGTCAAGGCTGTTGAAGCGGAGAAACACCTCCAGCGCCTGGGCCGAAACGCAGAACCAGGGTGGCACGTCGAAACCCAGCCGCTCCAGGCGCCGCAGATTCTTCGCTTTGCCGCCGCCCCAGGCGTCGATCAGCCGATCGTCGCTGGCGTGGAGGATCACTCTCATCCCAGCCACTCCACCGCCCGGCGGATCGGGACGGACCAGACGTGAACGAGCACCGAAAGCGCGGCCACCCGCTCGACCGGACGGTGCATATCGGGGCGGACGAAGAGTCCCAGCACCGCCGCCACCACCAGCGCCTCCACCGGCCACAGCACCGTCCCGGCGCCGAGCCACCAGGCGCCAGCCGCCGCCACGATCGTGAAGCCCGCGATGATCAGGGCGCAGCGGCGGCCGCCATACCGCGTGCCGTAATATCCGAGCACTGGATGCGCGGCTGGATCGAGCTTGCGTCCGACCTCATAGCTCATCGACGCCCCCAGATTGGCCAGGGCGTAGGCCAACCCCGGAGACGCCAGCGCCAGCTGCGGCTCGCGCACCGCGACGGCGAATCCGTACAGCGGGAACAGCACGAGTTGATGGAGAAGCGCCGAGACGAGGGGCCGCGGGGCCAGCGTCTTGTCGGCGAAGAACTCCTCCGACATGAGCCAGAGCCAGAACGCGGAGGCCGCATAGAGCGCGGCGGCGAGCCACCCCGTCGCAAGCATCAGCACCACGGCGTACGCGCCCATGGCGGCGAAGAGCCCGCGCATCACGTGGCGAACCGCGTTCGGCGTCACCAGCCCGCGGGGCAGCGGGCGCTCCGGGTGAGCCACCTCGTCCTTTTCGTAGTCCTTCAGCTCGTCGGCCAGCCGGGCCAGCACCATGAAGAGCACCAGGCCGGCCAGGGCCAGCCCGAAGCCGGTCGAGTCGAAGGCGCCGCCGCCGATCCACAGGCCGGAGAGCGCGATGCCGGCGGCCACGACACCGACCACCGCCGGCGGCGAACGCTCGATGAGGTACCTCAGCCAGCGAGCCATGGCGCCCCCTGCTCCAGCGTCGCCCCGCGATCGATACGCGCTCGGTGCCGGCGGTCACGGACGATCCGGGCCTCGACGACGCCGGCCACGTCCGGGAACCGCCGCCGGATCTCCACCGCGAGGCACCCCACGTCCTCACCGATCAGGTACGTCTCGCCGTTGCCCGCGCGGTGAACGAAGCAGGCGCTCGACTGCAGCGAGGCGTACACCGCCTGCTCCAGCTTGAAATCCTCGGGCCGCTGGAACGACCGCCCCGCGTACCACCACCCCGCCCCGTCGGCGTCCACGCGATCGCCCATGAAGTGCCAGAGCACGCCGGCCCGATCCCGCCGCTTCGCCGCGCCGTTCGCCGCCGGGACGCCGAGGTACTCCGGACACACGTTGGGGCCCGCGACCCACAGTCCCTCGGGTTGGAACGCGGCCCGCACCTCCGGGATGGGCTGGCCGAGGAACAACGTCTGGAAGTGACCCCGGGCGCGGCTCGCGGCGACCGCGATTCTCGCGTCGGCGACCGCGACGGGCTCGGCGTCGGTGCCGCCGTAGAGGTGCGTCCAGCGAGCCTCGGGCCAGCGGGCGAAGCCGCGCTCCAGGATCCAGCAGTCGGTGAGCGCGCCGCCAACGCACACCGAACGCAGCGACGTGAAGCCGGATGCCCCCAGCAGGCGCAGCAGAAAGGCCGGCCCGCAGGCGAGGGACTGCGGCTGCAGGTCGGCAGGCAGGTCGGCGATCCGACGCAGATCGCGGAGCGACCAGCCTGGCGGGACCCACACGCTGCCGCGCCCGGTGCTGAGGTGGAAGAGCACGACGTTGGCGAAGACGGTCAGATCCGGGCCGCTGATCTCGGGCGTCTCGCCGCGCTCGAGGAGCGACTGCAGATTTCGCAGGTAGCCGTGGCTGCGGACGACGCCCCGGGGGGCGCCGGTCGTGCCGGATGAGAAGGCGATGGCCGCCCGCGCGTCAGGGGCGACGTCTTCGACGTGGAAGGCGCCGGCCGCGGTCGTGCGCGCGGCGGCCCGCGGGCTCACCCAGTGGGGGACGCGTCGGATGGCCGACACCCGCATACCCCAGAGCTGGCCGAAAGAGCTGGCGAAGAACACCCTGGGCGCAACCATCCGCACCACGTGGTCGATCTTCTCGACCGGCATCCACGGCTCGACCAGCACCGCGCAGGCCCCCAGGCCCCCGATGGCCAGCACCGCCGCGAACAGCGCGGCTGAAGGAGGCGCGGCCACCAATGCGTGATCGCCGGGCCCCAGTCCCTTGTCGCGGAACAGGCGTTGCGTCCGGGCGGCCCGCTCGAACAGATCGGCGAAGCTCACCGCGCCGTCTTGGGGGGTCCAGAGCGCCATGCGCTGCGGCCGCTCCTTCGCGTGCGCGACGGATCGGTCGACGATATTCACGCCACCGGCTCCAACCGCATGGGGCACCCGCCGCGGGGCCGCAGCGTGATACGGGGCTCCACGTCGACGGGGTGGCCGGGGACGAGCCGCAACCGGTACCGCTGCAGCACGCGGGCCAGGATGAGGCGTGATTCCATGAGCGCGAAGGCATTGCCGATGCAGATCCGGGGACCACCGCCGAATGGAAAGTACGCGAAGCGCGGCCGGCCGGCGCTGGGCTGGGGAAGAAAGCGGTCGGGATCGAACCGCTCAGGGTCAGCCCAGTAGGCCGGATTACGGTGGGTCAGCCAGGGCGAGAGCAAGACCACGCAGTCCGCCGGAATGCGGTAGCCTCCCACGGTGTCGTCCTCGCGAGCGTGCCGGCTCAACCGCCAGAACGGTGGGTAGAGCCGGAGCACCTCGTTGATGAAGCGTTCGAGGTAGGGCAGGCGCCCGAGGTCGGCGAAGGCCGGCGGGCGGTCGCCCAGGACGTTCGCCAGCTCCTGGCGGAGGCGCGAC
>JBOHPP010000204.1:0-10418 GCA_050731755.1 Candidatus Rokuibacteriota bacterium
CCGTGAACCCGGGCATCGGGCCGGAGTTGCTGGCGCATGGCGTCCAGGCTCACGAACAGCTGGATCACGGCGTTCAGGGCGTTGACCCCCCGCCAGGGCCACGACGAGGCATGGGCGGCGGTGCCGAAGAACTCGGCCGTGACCTTGATGATGCCCAGGCTCGGGCGCCACACCTGTGTGCCGCACCGGCCATGGATCATCATGGCCGCGTCGACGTCGCCGAACACACCAGCGTCCATCAGCCGGACCTTGCCCGCCCCACCCTCCTCGGCCGGCGTGCCGATCACCTGGACGCGGCCCGCGAAGGGCAGGGTGCCGAGCGCACGCGCCAGGGCCACGCCGGCGCCGGCGCCGGCCGCGGCGATGACGTTGTGGCCGCAGGCGTGACCGATGCCGGGCAGCGCGTCGTACTCGCACAGGATGGCGATGGTGGGGCCCGGTCCCTGGCCGGGAATCGTGGCCCGGAACGCGGTGGCCAGGCCGCCCACCCCGCGCTCCACGCGGGCGCCGTGCTTCTCGAGAAGCTCGGTGAGCCAGGCGTGGGCCTTGTGCTCCTCGAAGCCCAGCTCCGGGTGCTCGTGGATCCGATGGGAGAGCTGCTCCAGCTCGTCGGCCACCCGGTCGACGGCCTGGCCGACGCCGGGCTTCAGGGCATCGGCGGGCGTGCTCACCGCGCCGCCCGGAACTCCTGTTGGGCCTTGGCCAGCAGGCCGGGCTCGGAGAGCAGGTCGAGGGCCGTCATGGCCATCGTCTTGGCCGCGATGAGCAGGCCCTCGCGGGCCAGGGGGCCGGCGGCCGCCGCCTCGAAGGCCCGGGAATGGATCGGGGTACCGTCGGGCGCGATCTTCACCAGCGGCTGGATCGTGGGCACCACGTGGCTCACGTTGCCCACGTCCGAGGAGCCCAGGTGCTCCGTGTCCTCGGGCGTCTCGGTCACCCCGAACCGCCGCAAATTGGCGCGGAAGGCGTCGACCAGCGGCTGGTTGCGCTTGAACGGCTCGTAGGCGTTGTCGTGCTCGATGACCTTCACGGTGCAGCCGGTGGCCCGGGCGGCGCCTTCGGCGCAGGCGATCACCCGCTTGTGCAGCGCCCACATCTCGTCGAGCGTGGGGGCCCGCACATAGAACATGGCGGCGGCGAACTCCGGGATGATGTTCGGCGCCGCGCCGCCGTGGGTGATGATCCCGTGGATGCGGCACTGAGGCCGCACCTGCTGCCGCAGCATGCTGATGCTGTTGAACGTCTGGATCACCGCGTCGAGCGCGTTCACGCCGTCCCAGGGGTAGGCGGAGGCGTGAGCGGCCTTGCCGGTGAACTCGAAGCCCACCCGCACGATGCCGAGCAGGTCCTGGTGAGGGATCCAACCCGCCCAGCCGTGAATCATCATGGCCGCGGCAACGTCCTTGAACAATCCGGCGTTGATGAGCCGGACCTTGCCGCCGCCACCCTCCTCGGCCGGCGTGCCGATCACCTGGATTCGGCCCTTGGGCAGCCGATCTTTCACCGCGGCCAAGCCCACGCCGGCACCGGCGCCCGCTGCTGCGATGACGTTGTGGCCACAGGCGTGGCCGATGCCGGGCAGCGCGTCGTACTCGCACATGATGGCGATGGTCGGGCCCTCACCCGTCTCGATGGTGGCCCGAAACGCCGTCTCCACGCCGGCCACGCCCCGCTCGACCTTGAAGCCGCGGGCGGCCAGAAACTCGGTGAGCCAGCCGGCAGCCTTGACCTCCTGGAAGCCCAGCTCGGGGTGGGAATGGATCTGGTGACTCAGCCGCTCGAGGTCGTCAGCCCATCGGTCCAGCGCCTTGCCGATCTCGTCCTTGACAGCGCTCATCGCAGGGTCTCCCGGGGGTGGTGGTCGTCGGGCGCCGTTCACTATATCACCGCATCAATATTCCCAGCTCATGACCTCCGTCGGCCGCACCCGGACGATCACGGATTCTCCGGGATCGAGCGCCGCCGTCTTGGCGTACTGCCGGTACTTCCGGTACAGCAGGCGGCGGCCGCGTTCGAAGGCGGGGCCGGCGGAAAAGATCTCGGCACGCCCGACGAGGGCCAGGCCGCGCAGGCCGCGCCAGCTGTCGCGGTAACGGTCGGCGACGAGGGCCAGTCGCCGTCGCCGCCGCAGATTCTTGATCTTGCGACCATCGGCGTCGCTGCCGAAGTAGACCAGGCCCCGTTCCATGGCGTGGCACACGGGCACCACCCAGGGCGTCCCGTCGCGGGCGGTGGTGGCGACGCGGATGACCCGCTCGCGGGCGAGAAACCGCTTGTCCTTGGGCGTCAGTCGTCGGGTCTTCATGCGCGGCCTCCGTGGGGCGCGCCCTGGCGGGGGCGCCGGTGACGTATGGTACGATGCGCGCGCTCCGAGATCGACCGGCGCGTGCGGCGAGCGCGTGAGGGAGGTGCCGGGTGAGCACGGGCGTCGAGTTGGCGGTGGCCATTCCCCAGACGTCAGTCGATGGGACGATCGACCGGGGACGTGTGCGCGAGTTCCTGGGCCGCGCCGATCGGCTGGGGTTTCACAGCGCCTGGGTGGTGGAGCAGATCATCGGCCGAATTCCGAGCCTGGAGCCGGTAGAGGTCCTCACCTACGCCGCCGCGCTGACGGAACGTGTACGCCTGGGCTCGGCGGTGCTCCTCACGGCCCTGCGCAGCCCGGTGCACCTGGCCAAGAGCCTGGCCACGCTCGATCACCTCAGCGGCGGGCGGCTCATCGTCGGCGTCGGGCTCGGCGGCAATTCGAAGATCTACCCGGCCTTCGGCCTGGCCGCGGATGGGCGGGCGGCGCGGTTCGCCGAAGGCATCCGCCTGATGAAGCGGTTGTGGACGGAGCCGCGCGTCAGCGAGGCCGGCCGGTTCTGGACGCTGGACAACGCGGCGATGGAGCCGAAGCCGCTGCAGAAGCCCCATCCGCCGATCTGGTTCGGCGCCCATCACCCGCACGCGTTGCGGCGCGCGGTGGAGCTGGGCGACGGCTTCATGGGCGCCGGCTCGATCTCGACGGCCGAGTTCGTCGACGAGGTCCAACGGCTGCGCGGGTTCCTGGCCGAGGCCGGGCGCGATCCTGCTCGCTTCGCCGTGGGCAAGCGTGTCTACATCGCGATGGACCGGGACCGCGATCGCGCGGGCCGGCGGCTCGCCGAGTGGTTCGGCGCGTTCTACGGCCGGCCGGAACTGGCCGCCCAGGTCGCGGTGTGGGGCGACGTGCCCGCCTGCCTGGCGGGCCTGGCCGCCGTCGTGTCCGGCGGGGCGCGCCTGCTCCTGCTCAACCCCGTGTTCGACGAGATCGAGCACCTCGAGCGATTCGCGACGGAGCTGGCGCCAAAGCTCTGACCACGGCTCGGGTTAGGACTCGCCCCCCTCGTCGAGCGCCTCTTCCTCCGCGGGCTGAACATCTTCGGCCTCGCGGATGCGCTCGCGTAGCGACTCGTCTTCTTCCACGAGCTCTCGGAGCGCCAGGTCGTATAACACGTCCGGCTGCATCGCTGCTCCCTCCCCGGGTTCCACCATCGTCCGGTGGGCCTTCTCGATGCCCCTGGTCGACCCGTCCACGTCGATACAGGCACCGGACGTGCCAAACGGCGAGATGAGCGAACTCGGGGACTTGCACGGCGAAAGCGCCGGCGCCGCCCGGGCAAACCGCCCGAAGTCCGGGCAGGCCGCCGGAACGGCGCATAACCAGACTAACCCTGGTCGTCCTTGTAGCGGTCGGCCAGCGCCATCTGCTTGGCCACTCCGATCAGGTCGTTGAACTCCCGGAAGGGGAAGTACCGATCGGCGAGCCGGAGTACGTCGTCCCCGGCCCGAAGATCACGCAGGAAGTCGGCGATGGCCTTGGCGGCGACGAACAGCGTGTCGACGGGCAGGAGCACGACGGCGAAGCCGAGCTCGCGGAGCCGAGCGAAGGGCAGGAGCGGTGAGCGTCCGCCGGGGGCGTAGTTGTAGAGGAGCGGGGTGTCGAACGCCCGGGCCACGCGCTCCACCTCCACCTCCGTGCGCGGCGCCTCGATGAACAGCACATCGGCCCCGGCCTTGGCCGCCGCCTCACCGCGGCGGAGCGCCTCGTCGACGTCCACCGCCGAAATGGCGTCGGTGCGGGCGATGACGAGCAGGTCGGGATCGGTGCGCGCTTCCACCGCCGCCCGCACCTTGCCCGTGAACTCCTCCCGCGGCACCACCTGGTGGCCCGTGAGGTGGCCGCAGCGCTTGGGCGCCACCTGGTCCTCGATGTGGAGCGCGGCCACGCCCGCCGCCTCGTACTGCTGCACCGTGCGGCGGACGCCCAGTGCGTTGCCGTAGCCGGTGTCGGCGTCCGCGATGAGTGGAATCTCGACGGCCGCCGCGAGGTTGCGCGCGTGGTCGACCATCTCGGCCAAACCGGCGAAGCCGAGGTCGGGCAGGCCCAGGCGGGACGCGGAGGTCCCGTAGCCCGTCATGTACACGGCGGAGAAACCGGCCCGCTCCACCAGTCGGGCCGATACGGCGTCGAAGGCGCCGGGAACGACAAGTCCGGCCTTCTGCGCGACGAGTGAGCGCAGGACGCGGCGGCGACTCATGGTGCGGATATTGTATACAATGAAGCTGTACGTGCCTCGCGCAGGCCACCCACGGTCAGAGGCGGGCTCGCGGCGCCCGTTACAGTAACCCGATCCCACAGGAGAGCTCATGTTCCAGTCGGTCGACGACGTTCAGCAGCGGTTTCGCGCCGCCAAGTACATCGCCAGTCGCCGGATCTCCACGGTGGTGTACCTGGCCGCTCGCATGGGCCGGCCCGTCCTCATCGAAGGGCCGGCGGGCGTCGGCAAGACCGAGCTGGCCAAGACGCTGTCCGACATCTCCGCGCGCCCACTGATCCGCCTGCAGTGCTACGAGGGACTCGACGAGGGCAAGGCCCTCTACGAATGGAAGTACGCCAAGCAACTCCTCTATACGCAGCTGCTTCGCGAACGGATCGGTGAGCTGATGGCCGACGCCATGTCCTTGCCCGACGCCGTCGCCAAGATCGCCGGGCAGGAGGACGCGTTCTTCTCGTTCCGCTTCCTGTCCCCGCGGCCGCTGCTCCAGGCCATCCTGGCCGAGGCGCCGGTGGTGCTCCTGGTGGACGAGATCGACAAGGCGGAGCCGGAGTTCGAGGCCTTTCTCCTGGAGGTGTTGTCGGACTTCCAGGTCTCCGTGCCCGAGCTGGGCACGATCCGGGCCAAGCACGTTCCGCTCGTCGTGCTCACCTCCAACAACGCGCGGGAGCTCAGCGACGGCCTCAAGCGGCGGTGTCTGCACCTGTTCATCGACTTTCCGACGCCGTCCGAGGAGCTGGATATCATCCGCCTGAAGGTGCCCGAGATCCCGGCGGAATTGGCCCGGGCGGTGGTGGCGGCGGTCCAGAAGATCCGAGGCATGGACCTGCGCAAGCCGCCTTCGGTGTCCGAGTCGCTCGACTGGGCGCGCTCGCTGGTCATCCTCAACGCCCAGCAGCTCGACGCCGAGCTGGTCGAGGCGACGCTCACGATGCTCGTGAAGTACGAGAAGGACCTCGAGCGGGTCCGAGGAGCGCTCGACAAGGTGCTGGCGACCGAGGCCCGTTGAGGGCGGCGCTCGGAGGCCTGGGTGTGCTGCTGACGTTTCTCCGAGCGGTCGCGTCGGGTCCGGGCTTGCCCGACGAGGTCCAGGCGTACGAGGAGGCGCTGGCCCGGTTGCGGGCGGGCGCTGGCGTCACCCTCGAGGAAGTCTTCATCGCCGGTGCCCGAGCGGCTGAGGCCCTGCTCAACCCCGACCCACCCGGAGGCGCGACGCTGCTCGAAACACTCGACGCCGCCGGCGTCGGCGCGGCGGCCGCGCGGATGCCCGGGTTCGTCCTCCAGCGCGCCGAGACGATCATGGCCGCGCCCGATCCCGAGTTTTTCCGGGTCCTGGCCCGGGCCCACGGCGACGACGCCGACCGGCGGTTCTTCGAGGCGTACCGGAGGACGTTCTCGCTTCCCGGCCAGCGGGCCTGGGCGAGGCGGCTCGGCGCCGGGGAGCGGTGCACTCGCTACGGTCGGCGCACGCTGGTGGAGCTGTACCGTCAATGGAGCGATCACCGCCGCCTGCACCCCGACCGCTACGCCAGTCAGGTCGCAGCGTTCCTGCAGGACATCGAAGCCGAGCTGCTGACGGGCACGTGCGCGTGCGGCTCCCGGGCGGACGTGGTGCGCGAGCTTCGTGGCTTCGTCGATTCGTTTCCGGATGCCACGGTCACCGGCGCCGTCCGGGCCCGCCTTCGCCAACTCGAGGGCGGAGGTGGAAACGTCCGGCCGGCCTGCCGGGCGGCCTAGCCATGGATCAGCGCATTCTGGAATTCATCGGAGATCTCCGGCGCGCCGAGATCCGTATCTCGCCCTCGGAGGCGCTGGACGCCCTGGCCGCCACCGCCGAGGTCGGGCTGGAGAACCGCGACATGTTCAAGACGGCCCTGGCCGCCACGCTCGTCAAAGAGGCGCGTGACCGGGCCACGTTCGACCGGATCTTCGACCTCTACTTCCTCGACCTCCAGGCGCTCGGCGCGGGAGTCGACAAGGCCCTGGGACCTCGGGATGCCCGCGTCCAGGGCTTGCTCGATCAGCTGGTCGCCGACGAGGGGTTGGAGCTGGATGCGCTGACGGAGCTGCTGCTCCGCGGGCAGGGCGCCGAGATGGAGATGGCCATCCGGTCCGGCGGGCGCAACGCGGGGCTGGAGCGCCTCATGTACTTCCTGCAGGTCGGGTACTTCTCGCGGCGCATCGCCGACCGCCTGGACCTCACCGCCATCGAGCGCGACGTCGAGCAGATTCTCAAAATGCTGGAGGCGCGCGGCCTCGATCCCGGTCAGCTCGCCCGCATCCGCAACTACCTGGAGCTCCGCCTGGAAGCGTTTCGCCGGATGATCCGCCAGCACGTGGAGCGGGAGCTGGAGCGGCGGGCCTGGCGGCAGGGCGAAAAGCTCCAGCGCGAGGTCCTCAGCGACAAGCCCCTGTTCGCGCTCACCGCCGACGAGGTGGCCCAGATGAAGACGGTGGTGGCGCGGCTGGCCCGCAAGATCAAGGACGCCCTGGCTCTCCGGCAGCGCCAGGAGCAGCGGGGGCGCATCGACACGCGGCGGACCATCCGCCGGAGCCTCGCTTACGACGCGGTGCCCATGGAGCTCTTCCTCCGCCGCCGTCATCGGGACAAGCCCAGGCTCATCACCGTCTGCGACGTCTCCGACTCCGTTCGCAACGCCTCGCGGTTCATGCTCCAGCTGGTGTGGAGTCTGCAGGAGTGCTTCAGCCGCGTGCGCTCGTTCGTGTTCGTCTCGGAGATCGCCGAGGTTACCCAGGCCTTCAATACGTACCCGGTGGAGCGGGCCATCGAGTGGGCGCTGAAGGCGGCGCCCGTGGATTACCACTGCCGATCGGACTTCGGATACGCGTTCAACCAGTTCGTACGGAGCCAACTCGACACGCTGGACCGGCGGACGACCATCCTCATGCTCGGCGACGCCCGCAACAACTACAACGACCCGCAGGCGTGGGCCCTGCGCATGATGCGCGAGCGCGTAAAGGGGATCATCTGGCTGAACCCCGAGGGCCAGTGGGGCTGGGGCGTGGGCGACAGCGTCATGCCGCTCTACGCTCCCGCCTGCGATCTCGTGCGCGAGTGTCGGACCATCGGCCAGCTCGGCGAGGTCGTCGACAACCTCGTGCATCACTGGTGGCGGCGGGGCCGATAAAGCCCGGAGGGGGCTTTCGCCCGCGCTCGGAGGAGGTGTCTCATGCGCATCACGTCGCCTTCTCTCGCGCTGGCCACCGCGCTGGTGGCGTTCGCCGTCGCTGGTTCCGCGCGAGCCCAGCAGGCGGGGGACTGTAAGGTCATCGAGAACTTCGCCCAGGCCAAGGTCGGCGAGCTGCCAACGGATTGGCGGGTGCGCGAGGAGGAGGGCAAAGACGTGTACTCGGTCCGGGAGGAGGGCGGGCTCCACTTCCTGCATGCGCACGCGCGCGGGCTGGGGGTCCAGGCGGCCAAGCAGTACGAGTGGGACCTCAACGCGTACCCGGTGCTGGCCTGGTCGTGGCGGCCGATCGAGTTCCCCCAGGGCGCCGACGAGAAAGAGGGCAAGAACGACAGCGCCGTCGCGGTATATCTGCTGGGGCCCTACTCCCGCGTCCTCGGCTTCAAGTCCGTGAAGTACATCTGGAGCGAGAAGGTCGTGCCCGGCACGCGGCTCAGCTCCAGCCGAGGGCGCACCCAGGTGCTTGTGCTGCGCAGCGGCGCCGCGCGGAAGGGCGAGTGGGTCGAGGAACGCGTGAACGTGCGGAACGACTACCTGAAGTTTTTTGACGAGAAGGAGGTTCCCAAGCCCGCCGGCGTCGCCGTCCTCACAGATTCCGACGACACCCGCTCGAGCGCCCAGGGGGACTACGCGAACTTCCGGATCTGTCGCGGCTAGCGCCGGCCGACGCGCCGCCCGCCGGGCTGTGCTAGCCTCCTGGGCATGTCGCCCCACAGCGCCTCCGTCGCCGGCCAGGCCCTCGACGCCGATGCTGTCGAGACGCTGTACGCGCGGGGCGTGACCGACGGACTTCCGGTCGTCCCGCCCACCGCCGAGCGGGTGGAACGCGCCGTGGCCGCCTCCGGGCGGGCCGCCCAGGATCTGATCGCCCTCGTCCCGCCCAACTACGGTCGCGCCACCGTCGAGAAGATCGCCGTGAACGCCGTGATGGCCGGCTGCCGGCCCGAGTACGTCCCCGTCGTCATCGCCGCCGTGGAAGCGGTGACGGACGAGGCCTTCGACCTGCACGGCGTCGCCGCCACCACGAACTCGCCGGCCCCCCTGGTGATCGTCAACGGCCCCGTCCGGCGCGCCCTCGACATCAACTGCGGCGCCGGCGTGTTCGGCTCCGGCTGGCGCGCCAACGCCACGATCGGCCGCGCGCTGCGTCTGGTGTGCGTCAACGTCGGCGGCGCTCGGCCGGGCGCCGTGAGCATGTCCACGCTGGCTCACCCGGGTCGCTATACGTACTGCATCGGCGAGCACGAGGAGGCCAGCCCCTGGCCCTCGCTGGCCGTGGAACACGGCTTCGCTGCCGGCGAGAGCACGGTCGCCGTGCTGGCCGCCGACTCGCCGCTCACCGTCTACGACCAACGGAGCCGCACGGCGCCCGATCTGCTGGCGACGGTCGCGGCCAGTATGGCCGTGATCGAGCACCACAAGATGACCCATTGGGGCGACACGCTGCTGGTGCTCGGACCCGAGCACGCGCAGATCATCGCCGGGGACGGCTGGAGCAAGCCGGACATCCGCCGCTTCCTGTGGGAGCGTCTGCAGCGGCCGGTGCGGGAGCTGGTGCCCGGCAAGGACGGCGGCGACGGGCTGCCCGAGCACGTGTTGGCCAAGTTCGCCTGCCCGGAGGTCGACGACACGCCAATCCCGAAGTTCAGATCGCCCGACAACATCAAGGTCCTGGTGGCCGGCGGCACGGCCGGACGCTTTTCGGCCATCGTGCCCGGCTGGACGTTTGCCCGAGCCTCACAGCTCGTCTTCAGGAGGATCCGCGCATGACCGAGTACCTGGACCCGACCGACTCTGTCGCCGTGCCCCGCACCACCGCCCGCCGCCCGGCGTCTCTGGACGGCAAGATCGTGACCCTGCTCGACATCTCCAAGGCCAAGGGCAACCACCTGCTCGATCGCATCGAGGCGCTCTTGCGCGAGCGCGCTCGACCGCAGGCGATCCTCCGCAAGCGGAAGCCGACCTTCGCCCGGCCGGCACCCGATGATCTGCGCCGGGAGATCGTAGGGTCGACCGACGTGCTCGTCGAAGCCCTCGCCGACTGAGGGTCGTGCACCACGTGCAGTGTGCACGACGGCGTGTTCTTCGAGGACCACGGCATCCCGACGGCCACGGTGATCTCGTCGGAATTCGTCAACGCCGCCCGCGCCCAGGCCGAGGCGCTGGGGGCCCGGGACTACCGGACGGTGGTCGTGCCCCATCCGATCCAGCCGCTGACGCGCGAGGAGGTGCAGGCCCTCGCTGACAAGGCCTACGACGAGATCGTACGGAGGCTCACCGCATGACGACTCGCGCCAAGACCTGGTACTTGTTCGACGTCAACCCGGCGACGCCACCGGCGCTGGAGGTCGTGCCCGGGCAGGAGTTCACGCTGGAGGTCCGGGGCGCGTTCGCCGACGTCCCCGACATCCGTCTGGTGCCCACGCCCTTCACCCCGGCTTGCGACGGCCATCCGCTGGCGCCGATCGCCGGCCCCGTGCGCGTGCGGGGGGCGGAGCCCGGCGACGCCGTAGTCGTGGACCTGCTGGAGATCACGCCGCACGGTGACGGCAAGACGGCCATCGTTCGGGACTTCGGCGTGCTCCGCAAGGAGTTTGCCGAACCCACGGCGTTGACCTGCCCGGTGAAG
>JBOHPP010000205.1:0-8551 GCA_050731755.1 Candidatus Rokuibacteriota bacterium
GGGCCACGGCGTCCACGGCCGTGGCCATCGACTATGCCAGCGCGCGTCTGAGCCTGTGGTGGCACCACCCCCGACGGCGGCGAGCCACCGCGGCGACCGGCGCGAGCCTGACGGCGCCCGTGCTGCTGGGGCTGGCGGTGGTTCATGCGCTGGCCGGTCGGTTCCTGCCCGATCTGGTCACGCCGCTGGTGCGTCGGGTCTACGCCCAGGATCGTCTGGCCGCCGTCGCCGAGCCCGCGAGCCCGGCAGCCGTCGCCGATGAATCGGAGTCGGTGGCCACGCCGGGGCTGTCGTGAGCACGGCGGCCTGGGACGTCGTGGTGGTGGGTGGCGGACCCGCCGGGTCGAGCGCGGCGACGTTCCTCGCCCTCAGCGGTCTGCGTGTCGCGTTGTTCGAACGAGAGCCGTTCCCGCGGTTCCACGTCGGTGAGTCCGTCATGCCGGCGGCGATGCTGCTGCTGGAGCAGCTCGGCGCGCGCGACGCCTTGGAAAAGGCCGGGTTTCAGGTGAAGTACGGAGGGAGCTTTCACGATCAGGAGTCGTCGGCCGAGAGGATCTTCTATTTCCTCAGCGGCCAACCGTGGCCCAGCTACAGTTACCAGGTCCCACGGGGCGATTTCGACGCCCTCCTGCTGGACAACGCGCGCGCCCGCGGGGTGACGGTGCTTCAGCCGGCCACGGTGAAAAGTGCCGAGTTCGAGGCTGCCGGCGTGACCTTTACCGCCACGACCGCAGCCGGCCCACTCACCGGACGCGCGGCGTTCATGGTGGACGCCAGCGGCCGGTCGAGCTTCATCGCCTCCCGCTTTGGCCAGCGCCAGCGGCGCCCGAACCTCGGCAAGGTGGCGCTCTTCGCGCACTTTCGGGGGGCGGAGCGGCTCTCTGGGAAGGATGAGGGCAATACCCGAATCTACGTCTTCCCCGAAGGGTGGTTCTGGTGGATCCCCCTGGCCGGGGACCTGACGAGTGTCGGCGCGGTCATGCACGCGCGAACGGTCCGGTCGTGGACTGGCTCGCCGGAGGACCTCTATGCCGACATGATCCAGCGCTGCCGACCTGTCGCCGTCGGTCTCGCCGGCGCCGAGCGCGTCACCGCGGTGCACCGGGAGGCGAACTTCTCCTACGTCAACTCGCCGATCGTTGGCCACCGCTTCCTGGCGGTGGGCGACGCCATCACATTCGTGGATCCCATCTTCTCCAGCGGCGTGTTCATCGCGCTGCGGACGGGCCAGCTCGCCGCCCAGGCCATCGTCGCCGCGTTCCGGGACGGCGACTTTCGAGCTCGCCGGTTCCAGGGCTACGAGCGGCAGGTGTGGCGGAGCGTGGCGCCGCTCTTCCGTTTCATCCACAAGTACTACGAGCCGGCGTTCTTCGAGCTGTTGCTGCATCCCCAGCCGTACTTCGGGATGTACGAGGCGGTTCTGGCCGTCCTCTCTGGGGGCAGCCTCCTGCGGATGAGGTGGCGGACGCGCCTGGCCCTGGCCATGCTCTTCGCGGTGGCGCGCATGCACACGTGGCTGCGCCGCCGCGCCGGCCGCCCCGTGGACTCGCGGCTGGAGTGGTAGTGCGAGCCGAGCAGCGCCCGCGGAAGCTCAGCGACGCGCGCGGCGAGGCGAGCCTGTGATCCCAATCGGGCGAGCCGGAGCCAGGACGCTGCTGCGGGGCTATGCCTTTACCGTGGCCGGCATCGCCATCGGCGTCGCCGGGCTGGTCGCGCTCGGAGCGATGAGCGAGCGCATCGTTCGGTTCATCGAGGGCGGTGACCGCTTCGTGCTCGGTCAGATCTCCGTCGCCGGGCGGGGGATGGGGATGGGGGCGGGATTCACGGCGGGAGGGCTGCTGCCGGACGCCACCATCCGCGCCCTCGCCGCGGTGCCGGGAGTGGAGGGCGTGCAGCGGCAGGTGATGCTGCCGTTCAACCCTTCGGCCTCGCAATTCATCACCCTCACCCACGAGCTGGTGCTGGGGCTCGACCTCTCGGTGCCAATGCCGAACCGCCACTACCGCACGTTGCCGGTGCGCGCCGGGCGCTTCCTTCGCGACGGAGACCGCAAGACCGCGGTGGTGGGCGCGGCCTTCGCCGCGGCCCGTGGTCTCGGCGTAGGCTCGCGGCTGACCCTGGAGGGGCAGACCTACGAGGTGGTCGGCGTGATGGAACGCACGCTGACGGCGCCCGACCGCTTTGTGATCGTGCCCATCGCCGACGCCCGTGAGCAGTGGGTGGCCAAGGATCCACTGCTGCGCACGCTGCTGGCCTCGGGGGCCGTGGCCCTGACGGCGGCCGATCTCAACACCGGAGCGGCCGTGGGCTGGCGCGAAGGCGAGGATCCCGACGCGCTGGCCCGCCGCATCCGCGAGCGCGTCGGGGTGAACGTGCAGATCCCCAGCGAGTTGAGCGCGTTGCTGCGCTCATCGACGGCCTTTTTCTCGTCGCTCCTGGCCGGCCTGGCGACGCTCGGTCTCGTCATCGGAGGGCTGTCGGTGGCCAACACCGTCGCCGCCGCCGTGTTCGAGCGGCTCCGCGACTTCGGGATCAAGCGGGCCCTGGGCGCTACCGATGTCCAGCTGGGCCGCGAGGTGCTGGCCGAGGCCCTGGCCGTCACGCTCTCCGGCGGGCTGGCCGGGATTGTGCTGGCTCTGGGGCTGGGCCTGGCTATCGACGGCTGGAGCGCGCCGGGCCAGCCGTTGTTCGTCTTCTCGCCGCGCCTGCTGGGCGGCGCCCTGGCCTTCTCGGTCCTGCTGGCCGCCGCCGCAGCGCTCTACGCCACGCTGAGGGTGGTGCGGCTGTCCCCCGCCGAAGCCATCCGGCGCGGCGCCTGACGCGGTGCTGCGCGCGGAGCGCCTGGTCAAGACGTACCGCGCGCCGTCGGGGAGCGCCCTCCGCGTGCTGGACGGCATCGACCTCAAGATCGCCGGCGGCGAGCTGGCGCTGGTCCTGGGTCCGTCGGGCGCGGGCAAGAGTACGCTCCTTCACGTGCTGGGGCTGCTGGAGGAGGCCGATGCCGGCGACGTCTGGTTCGGCGAAGAGCGCGTCAGCGCGCTGGGTCGCTCGGCGCGGAGTCGGGCCCGGGGATGTTCTGTGGGGTTCGTCTTCCAATCGTTCCTGCTGCTGCCCGCGCTCACGGCGCTCGACAATGTCCTGCTGGCCACGCGCTACGTGGGGACCGGCGGGGCCGCCACTCGCCGCCGGGCGCTGGCGCTGCTCGAGGAGTTCGGCGTGCTCGACCGCCGGGATCACTATCCGCCGCAGCTCTCCGGCGGCGAGCAGCAGCGGGTGGCGTTCTGCCGGGCCGTTGTGAACGACCCGCCGATTCTGCTCGCCGACGAACCCACCGGCAACCTCGACGACGACAACGCCCGCGTGATCCGGGAGGCGCTGCGCGGACGCGCTCGTGCCGGAGCCGCCGTGCTCGTGGTGAGCCATCGCCCGGACGTCGTAGCGGGCGCCGACACCGTCGTTCGCCTCCAGGGGGGAATGCTCGCATGCTGAAGACCTTCGTCCTCGTCCTGATCGCGGCGATCATCGGGGGCACCGGCCACACCCTGCTCGCCAAGGGCATGAAGAGCGTGGGCGACCTCACGGAAGCGCCGAGCCACCGGCTGGGCGGCATGGTGGCCCGCGCCCTCGGCAATCCGTGGTTGCTCGCCGGAGTGGTTCTGCAGGCCACGTTCTTCACGCTGTACCTCGGCCTGCTCTCGCGGGCAGACGTGAGCCAGGTGCTGCCGATGACGGCCATCGACTACATCGTGGTCGCCCTGCTCGCCTCGGTCCTGCTCGGCGAGGCCGTCACACCGGCCCGCTGGGCGGGGATCGGTCTCATCGTCGCCGGCGTCTTCCTGGTCGCGCGCACCTGATATAAAGAGGACGGATGCCCGAGTACCTCCGCACGCTCTTTTTGCACCCGCCCTCCTTCCAGGGATTCGATGGCGGCGCCGGCGCGCGATACCAGGCGCGCCGCGAGGTGCGCTCATTCTGGTATCCCACATGGCTGGCCCAGCCCGCGGCTCTGGTTCCGGGCAGCCGCCTGGTCGACGCCCCTCCGGCCGGCCTCACGCTGGACGAGGTAGCGCCACGGGCGCGCGACTACGACCTCGCGGTGCTTCACACCAGCACGCCGTCGTTCGCCCACGACGTCAGGGTGGCCGAGACCCTGAAGGCGGTGAACCCGAGGCTCCGCGTTGGGCTGGTGGGCGCTCACGTCGCCGTGCGGCGCGAGGAGGCCCTGGCGGCCTCATCGGCCATCGACTTCGTCTGCGGCAGCGAGTTCGACTTCACCATTCTGGAGGTGGCCGAGGGAAGGCCGCTGGCCACGGTGGCTGGTCTCTCCTACCGCGCCAACGGCGGTTGCCGGCGCACGCCCGAGCGCCGCCCGCTCGAGGACATGGATGCGCTGCCGTCCGTGGTTGACGTGTACCACCGTGACCTCGTCGTCGAGCAGTACTTCATCGGCTATCTGTTTCACCCGTACGTCTCGCTCTACACCGGGCGCGGGTGCCGCTCCAAATGCACGTTCTGCCTCTGGCCCCAGACCGTGGGCGGCCAGCGCTATCGCACCCGCAGCGTCGAGCACGTGGTGGCCGAGATCGCCCGGGCCAGCCGTCTGTTTCCCCAGGTCCAGGAGTACTTCTTCGACGACGACACCTTCACCGACGACCTGCCGCGTGCCGAGGCCATCGCTCGCGCGCTGGGCCGGCTCGGGGTGACCTGGTCGTGTAACGCCAAGGCCAACGTGCCCGCGGCCAGCCTGCGGGTTCTGAAGGACAACGGCCTGCGGCTCCTGGTCGTGGGGTACGAGTCGGGAAGCCAGACCATCCTCAACAACGTGAAGAAGGGCGTGCGTCTCGACCACGCCCGCCAGTTCACTCGCGAAGCCAAGGCGCTGGGCATCAAGATCCACGGGACTTTCATCATGGGATTGCCGGGGGAGACGCGGGAGACGATCGAGGCGACGATCCGGTTCGCCCAGCAGATCAACCCCGACACGTTGCAGGTCTCGCTGGCCGCGCCGTACCCGGGCACCGCGCTGTACCGCGAGGCGGTGGCGCGCGGGTGGCTGGGGGAGCGCGATCTCGTCGACGAGCGCGGCGTGCAGGCCGCCGTGCTGGGTTACCCGCACCTGCCGCACACGGAGATCTTCGCGTCACTGGACGCGTTCTACCGGCGTTTCTACTTCCGCCCGCGAAAGCTCATCGCCATGGCCGCCGAGATGGTGCGCGACCCGGCGGGGGGGCGGCGCCGGCTCAAGGAAGGTGGCGAGTTCCTCCGGTTCCTGGCCCGCCGCCGGCCCGCGTCGCCGCCGGCACCAGCCTGAGCCGCGCCCCGGCGTCGTCGGCGGGCTCGAGCAGCTCGGCAACCGTCACCAGGGTGTAGCCGGCGTCGCGCAGGCCGTCGATCATCGCCGGCAGCGCCTCCAGCAGGCGCGTCGGCGCGGCGGCCACGCCTTCGGCATCGTGCAGGTCGACGATGCCACCCGGATGAGCCCGTCGGATCACGTGAGCGGCCTGCCCGGCCGCCACCCGCGGCCGGAGGCCCTCCGGCTGGATCGACCAGAACACGCAGCGCTCCTTCCAGCGACGGAGGGCAACGAACATCGCAGCATTCACCATGCCCCAGGGCGGCCGGAAGTGGCGAGGCTCGCGCCCGGTCAGCTCGCTCAACAGGAGATGCGAGCGGCCGATCTCCACCTCGGTCCGGGCGGGCCCCGAGAGCCACAGGCTGCGGTGCGACCAGCTGTGATTGGCGACCTCGTGCCCTGCCAGGGCAATGGCCCGGACGACGTCGGGGGCCCGCGCGGCGCGCTGGCCCACCAGGAAGAACGTCCCCCGCGCGCCGCGCGACGCCAGCGATTCCAGAATTCGCGGCGTCCACGCGGGATCGGGGCCGTCGTCGAAGGTCAGGGCGATCTGCCGGCCGCCACGCGGGCCTCGCCAGACACAGACGGGCGTCACCAGGTGGGGAAGCCAGACGTAGCCGATCCATGCGCCCACGGCACCGGTCAGGGCCAGCCGGGCCCCCGTCACGACGCGATTCCTTCACGCTCGAGCACGGCGCTGACCACCCGACGGCTCGCGTCCGGCCGGCGCAGCCGGCGCATCTGGAGGCGCATCCGATCGAGCAACGCGGGCTCGGTGAGCGCCCGCTCCAGCGCGGCGCCCAGCTCGCGTCGCGTGCGTGCGATGAAGGCGATGCCCGAGCGAGAGGCGAAGCGCTCGTTGCGCCGCTCCTGGCCCGGCAGGGAACCATAGATCACCAGCGGAAGCTCCACCGTTATGGCCTCGGCCAGCGTCATTCCGCCGGCCTTGGTGACGAGCAGGTCGGCGGCAGCCATGAGCCGGTGGAGGTGGGCCTCGTAGCCCAGCGTTCGGACCGTCGTGCCCTGGGTGAGCCGGCCCAGCGAGGCTTCGAGGTTCCGGTCGAGCCCGGCCACCACGATGCCCTGGACACCCAGGGGCAGAGTCGCCATGGCCTGAGCGACCTGGCGGAGCCGACCGAACCGGCCATGGGCGCCGGCCATGGCCAGGACCACGGGCGCTTGCGACGACAGCCCGCACGCCTGCCGCGCCGCCGCCGCATCGAGGGCATTTTCGAACTCCATCCGCACCGGCATGCCGGTGACGGTGATGCGGTCGGGGGGGATGCCGCGCGCGACGAACTCGTGCCTCACCTCTTCGGCGGCGACGCAATAGCGATTCACGCCCCGGGCCATCCACTGGCTGTGGGCGACGAAGTCGGTGACGACCGTGGTGTGGGGCGGCACGCGCACGCCGCGCTCGGCGAGCGCGGTCATGGCTACGGCAGGCGTGGCGTGGACGGTGACGACCACGTCGGGCATCTCCTCGGCGAGCAGCCGGGCCAGCCGGGCCAGGCCGAGCCGCGTCATGCCGAACGCCAGCGGCGAGTCGCTGGTCATCCGATCGGCCAGCGCGTAGGCCGCGCCCCACAGGGCGGGCAGGCGGCGCAGCGTCCAGTAGTAGAGCGCTCGACTGGCGCGCTCGAAGACTGGGCTGACGACGTCACGGAAGTGATCGACGACGCGGACGGCGATGCCGGCCCGCTCGAAGGCGGTGGCCAGGCTTCGGGCGGCGACGTTGTGGCCGGAGCCGTAGCTCGCCGTGAGGATGAGGACGCGTGTCATGGAGCGGCCTCTATCCTACTCCGGCCGCGTCGTCAGGGCGGAGGGCTCAGCAGGTCCTGACCACGGCAAACCCGAAGGTGCGCATGTGGGCGTCGACCTTCGGGCGCGACCTCCGATCTTTGCGGCGGCGATCGGACGACGGCGCGTCTGACCGCCGGCGGCGCTCGGCCTGGCGCCGCTCCTGGAGCACGTGGACGCCGGGCTCGTAGGCGAACGCCGCCTTCAGGTACTCGTAGAGATCGCGGCGGTCACGGGCCACGATCACCAGGTATCGCCCGCGCATTCCGGGGCCCCGCATCGGGCTGCCCACGCCGCCCTCCGCGATGTCCTGCATCGCCTTTCGGGCGTCGCCGGTCACGAGGGGGCCGTGAGGGAAGCTCCCGGGCATCGAGAGCCCGCAGTGCGGGCAGAACTCGGTGGTGCGCAGGATCCTGGCCTGGCACTTGGGGCAGCGCTTGTATCGATCGGTCCATCGGCGGGTGGTGATCATGGCTCGGGGGCAGCGAGCGAGCAACAATCACACCAACCCGGCGGGCGACCTGAAACATCGCGTGTCTCGGCATGTTGCCCTCTGGCCGCCAAATCGACGTTCGCTCCGGCCTCCGGGAAAACCATTCCGGGCGGTGCCACTTTGGGTCAGCCGTGCCACCGGCGGGCTGACTTGATTCCGGTCAGGCGAGCGTGTACCTTCCGTCGCGTGGACGATTAGCTCAGTTGGCAGAGCGCTGGCCTCACATGCCAGAGGTCACTGGTTCGAGTCCAGTATCGTCCACCATCTCACTTCCCCTCATCGGGACGCTCTCTCCTCGGCCTGGATATCTCCGTGGACGATTGTCGAGTTCTGACCCCGCCCTTACTCGGAGCCGTGATCTGGGACGCGGTTCAACGCACGGCGAGGGAAACCCTCGGGACTGTCGGTCAACGTCCTGCTCTCGTCGCCAAATGACTACCTGGCATGACACTGTCCCCGCCGCGCTGCGAAACAGTCGGCGAAAACAAGCACTTCGGCGCGGAACGGGTCTTGCTCGATGACCCGGTATCGGAGGGGACATCCATGTGGATCGAGAAAGGGCAGCTCACTCGACGCGGGTTCGGCGCGCTGGCTGCCCTCCTCGTCGTGTCGCTCGCGGGGTGCCGCCGCGATTCACGCGCTGAGTCACGCGCTGGCGTCTCGCGACCGTCGCGGCCCAAGCAGAGCCCATCCCGCCCTTCCCGTCCAGGTTCCAATGCCCGCCAGGCAAAGCCGCGATCTCCAGGAGCTGATGACCGTATTCGGCGACCGCAGGGGGAATCGCCGTGAGGTCCGCGTTTGTACTTTGGCCTCAATGCTCCCAGACGATGCCGCTCGTGGCACGCACATGAGCAGATCCCGGT
The DNA here is from genome assembly GCA_050731755.1 of Candidatus Rokuibacteriota bacterium. Classification (GTDB taxonomy): domain Bacteria; phylum Methylomirabilota; class Methylomirabilia; order Rokubacteriales; family CSP1-6; genus JBOHPP01. Next base: position 8,510 of record JBOHPP010000205.1, read on the forward strand.
GAGACGGGTCGTGAACGAGAGCTCGGGATCGTCCACCATCAC
>JBOHPP010000206.1:0-15049 GCA_050731755.1 Candidatus Rokuibacteriota bacterium
GACCCGCGGCCGCCGGCCATGATGGCCTGCACGAGCGCGGGCGACGTGCCGAAGGTCGGTGGGCACTCCGCGGCCTCGAGGACCCCGAGGCGGCCGCTCGTCCCCGCCCCCACGAAGAACAGCCGGCCGCCACGCCCGAGGGCGGTCACCACGAGGTCGACCGCGCGGGCCACGGCCGGCAGGGCCCGGCGCACGGCGCGCACCGCCCATTGGTCCTCGCGGTTCATCAGGCGGGCGATCTGTAGCGCGGTGAGCCGGTCCAGTGCGCGGCTCGCCCGGTTTCCGCGCTCCGTCACCAAGCGTTCGTAGCGGGAGCGCGGCATGACGGCAGCATCCTACCCCGATTCGTTCGCCGAACGTCAGCCGTGCGCTCTGCCGTGGGGGACGTGGGCTACTATCGTCGCGTGCCCCGTGTTCGGTCCGGTCTCGAGATGCTGCTCGACCGCCGCGCCGCCTCGCTTCGCGGCCGGCGGCTCGCGCTGCTCGGCCACCAGGCCTCGGTCGATGCGCGTCTGGAGCACGCCGCCGCGTTGTTGGCCGATCTCCCCCGCGCGCGGCTCGTTCGCCTCTTCGCCCCCGAACACGGCCTGTGGGGCGCCGCTCAGGACCACGCGATGGTCGCCACCGCGCGGGATCCGGCCATCGGGCTGCCGGCGGTGAGCCTCTACGGAGCTCGCCGGGCGCCGACGCCGCGCCTGCTGCGCGGGCTCGACGTCCTCGTCGTGGATCTCCAGGACGTGGGCGCGCGCTACTACACGTTCGTCTGGAGCATGGCGCTGGCCATGCGCGCGTGCGCGCAGGCCGGGATACCGGTCGTCGTCCTCGACCGCCCCAACCCGCTCGGTGGCGTGGCGGTGGAGGGCAACATCCCCGATCGGGCCTTCGCGTCGTTCGTGGGCCTGCATCCGCTGCCGGCGCGCCACGGGTTGACGATCGGCGAGCTGGCGCACCACCTGAACGGCGAGCAGGCACTCGGCTGCGACCTGACCGTGGTGCGCATGAGCGGGTGGCGGCGGGCGATGCATTGGGAGGACACCGGACTGCCGTGGGTGGCGCCGTCGCCCAACATGCCGACTCCCGACACCGCGCGCGTCTACCCGGGAGGGTGTCTGATCGAGGGCACGAACCTCTCGGAAGGCCGCGGCACCACCCGGCCGTTCGAGTGGGTGGGCGCCCCGTTCCTCGACCCCCACCGCTACGCGAAGGCGCTCGAGACCGCCCGCCTGCCCGGTGTGCACTTCCGCCCCGTCCGCTTCCGCCCCACCTTCCACAAGTGGGCGGGGCGTCTCTGTGGCGGCGTGCAGCTGCATGTCACCGACCGGGGGCGCTTCAAGCCCTTTCTCACGGGTCTCGCGCTGATCGAGGCCGCCCGGCGGCTGGCGCCACCGGGGTTCGCCTGGCGGCGGCCGCCCTACGAGTTCGAGCGGCGGCGGCTCCCCATCGACATCCTCTGCGGCACCGACGAGATCAGACGAGCGCTCGAGCGGCGGGAGCCCCTTCACCGCGTGGAGCGGCGCTGGCAGCGCGACCTGGAAACCTGGATGAAGAGGCGCGCGCGCTGGCTGCTCTATCGCTGAGGACTAGTTGGAGAACAGCTTCGTGAAGAAGTCCTTCACGCCCTCTCCGAAGGCGTTGGCCCCCTCCTTGACGTGCTGCCAGGTGCTCTTGGCCTTCGGCTCCGCCGTCTGGCCAGCCTCCTTGAGCTTCTCTCCGGTGAGCTTGGCGCCTTCGACGACGGTCTTGCCGATTCCCTTGGCGGTCTCCTCGACGCCATCGCCAATCTTGCCTTCGCCGATCTTCTTGGCGCCGGACTCCACCTGGCCGGTGGCGGCCTTCACCTTCGAGTCGTCGGCGGCCCGCCCGGGCACTGCCCAGAGCGCGAGGAACGCCAGGACCAGGGCAGAAACGAACGTTCTCATGGGCGACCCCTCCCTCGCGGTTGGTTCTTGCCTCCAGCTTACCAACAGCCGGACGAGGATGATCGCGTGGAAGCGAGGCGAGGAGCGTGTCGGAGGAGGGGGCCGTCGAGGCCCCCCTTTCGACGTTATCCGGCGTACCCACGCGAGCGCATGCAGGCGCCGTACGCGTCTCGATAGCGCTCGTCGTTCTTGCGGTTCTCGCTGAGGCCGTAGAGGGTGCCCGCCCCGGCACCCGCGGTGCCCACCGCGGTCCCGACGGCAGCGCCGATCGCAGCGTCCTTAACCACTTCCAGGGTCTTGTCGCGGTGATCGGCCTGCCGCGCCGCGTACTCGTTACAGGCTTCGATGGCTGAGTGCGGCGGCACCACCGGCTGGGACACCCCGGAAGCCGCTGGCACCGGAACCGCCGGAGCCTGCGCCACCGGTCGGGGCAGGGACGAAACCGCCCCAGCCCGTGAGCCGGATGCCTGAAGCCTTCGGTCGGCCTCCGTGCCGCTCCACATCGCGACGACGAGCCCGGTGACGAGCGCGATCACCATGAGGAAGGACATCGAGATCGCTGTCAGCTTCCACGGGTTCCAGTTGTCCTCCACCATGGTCGTTCTCCCGACTGCTCACGTCCCGACAGCATGCCCCTCACCGAGTTCTCCGGGTCCGGCTCCGGGGCAGCGCCGGACCGTGTCGATCGCGCGGGCTCCCACCGAAGGAGGGTGCCCGGTGTTGCACCAGATGTGCCAGATTTCGTCAGGCGCCTAAGCGCTTGATTTCACGATGCCTCGTATACGCGCCGGCTCTCTCCAGTGTCAGCGGACCGACAAGCTCGACGCTGTTACAGAACGCTGGGTGGCGGCATCGCTCGTTTAGAATCGCTTCGTGGTGGACGTCGAGGACCTGGTCGGCGACCGGCTCATGTTCGGGCTGCCCGGACCCACCCTGCGGGGCGAGGACATCGCCCTGTTTCGCGACACGCGGGCCGCCGGGCTGATCCTGTACCGGCGCAACTTCGAGAGTCCTGAGCAGCTGGCGGCGCTCCTCACCGGTCTGGAAGGCGCGCTGGATCGCCGGCTCCTCGTGGCGACGGACCAGGAGGGCGGCCGCGTCGTCATGCTGGGCCGGGGTGCTACGATCTTCCCCGACAACCTGGCCGTGGCCGCGGCAGGCGAGGAGGCCTTCGCCCACCGCCAGGGCCTCATCGAGGCGCGAGAGCTCCGCCGCCTGGGCGTCGACCTCAACCTGGGGCCGGTGCTGGACGTCCTCACCGAACGCTACAGCCCGAATATCGGAATCCGCTCCTACGGCAAGGACCCGGCCCTCGTCGCCCGCTACGGAATCGCACGTATCCGAGGCATGGCCCGGGGCGGGGTGGCCGCCTGCCCCAAACACTTTCCCGGCAAGGGCCACTCCCCGCTCGACGCCCACCTGCGCTTGCCACGGATCGAGTCCACGTGGGACGAGATGCGCGCGGTCCACCTCGTGCCCTTCCTCGACGCCATCGCCGCTGACGTGCCCTGCGTCATGACGTCCCATCCCGTCTACCCACGGCTCGACCCTTCGGGGGTCCCGGCCACCTTCTCACGGCGCATCGTGGCCGACTATCTGCGGCGCGAGGTCGGATTCGGCGGCGTCGTGGTGTCCGACGATCTAGAAATGGGCGCGGTCACCGAGACCTGCCCGATCGGAGAGGCGGCGGTGCGAGCCGCCGGCGCCGGTCACGATCTCCTCCTCGTGTGCCACACAGAAGGAGCCCAGCGGGCAGCGGCTCGTGCCCTGGTGGAGGCCTACCGCTCGGACGCGGTGCCGCGTCAGGAGCTGGAGATCGCAGCCGCGCGCGTGCGGGGCCTGCACGAGCCCCTCGCCCCGCGTTTCACAGGCGGCCCAGCTGTGGCCGAGCCCGACGGGATGCCGCTCGCCATGGCCATGGCCACCCGCGCCGTCACCCTGGTGGCTCCCGGCCGGCCCGACTTCGCGCGCCGGCTCAACGGCCGCGTCGTCGTCGTCTTTCCGCGCTTCTCCGAGCTGGCCGCACGGATCACGATCGAAACGGAGGTGACGGACGAGAAGGGCTATCTGGCCCGGGCCTTCGCCCCCGCCGGAATCGAGCCTGAAACGGTGCTCGTGGGAATCGAGCCAGCTCCGGGCGAGATCGAGGAGGCTGCCGCGCAGGCGGCCGGAGCCGACGCCACCGTGCTCTTCCTCTACGACGCCCATCTCTTTCCGTCGAACCGTGCCCTGCTCGACGGACTTCAAGACAGGGCTCCCGCGCTCGCCGTCGTGCTGCTCCGCGATCCCTACGACGCCCGCCTGCTCCGGCCCGGCGTGCTCGGCCTCACCGCCTACGGTTTTCGGCGGTGCCAGCTCGACGCCGTCATCGCTCGGCTCTGCTATTAGATCGGAGGGAGCCTCGATGGCCCTGATTGAGTTGGAGGGGGCAGCGGCCGCCCCCTCCAAACCTCCCCGTTCGCGTGAGGTGCCACGGCCGTTGCGCAGGCGGAGCCGGCGCTCGAATCGAGCACCACCCGGCGAGATCACTCCCGGCGTGACCAGACAGCCGACACGACCAGGGCCAGCACGATCGTACCGGCCGTGCCCAGGATCACCAGCCAGGACCACGCGAAGACCACCACCCCTTTCTCCGAGAGGACGAGCAGCGCGAGGTTGACGAGCGCCATCACCACCATCGCGGCCACATTGGCGCCGTCGCGCACCCGCCGTCGGGTGAGCAGACCCAGCAGGAACACGCCGAGCAGCGAACCGAAGGTGACGCCGGCGATCTTGAAGGCCAGCCAGAGGATCTGACTGACCGCCGAGAAGGCGTGGGCGATGAGGCCCAGGGCCAGCCCGAAGACGACGACGCTCACCCGCGAGACGGCCAGGTAGTGGCGCTCCGCGCGCCCGCGGGCCAGCCAGGGCCGGTAGATATCGGTGACGAAGGAAGCGGCCAGCGAGCCCAACGGCGAGTCGATGGACGCCAGCACGATGGCGGTAAGCATGAGTCCGCGCAGCGCCGCCGGCATCGTCTGCTGCACGAAGTGAGGCAGGATCTCATCGGGCCGCGAAACCGGCAACGTCGGGTGCTGGACGTAGAACGTGAAGAGCGCGGCGCCCAGCCCGAGGTAGATGATCAGCGTGACCAGTGTGCCCAGCGGCGTCAGCGACAGCGTCATCTGGCTCTCGCGCCGCGTCTCGACCGTGAGCAGCCGTTGCATGAGGTCGTGATCGGTCCCGAAGGCCGCCATGGACCCCACCAGGCCGTTGAGGACGGCCACCCAGAAGATGTTGGGCTCGGTGAAGACGCGCCGCCAGAAATCCGGGGCCCCGGGCGCCGGGCCCCAGTTGACGATGTCGAGACGGCCGGCCCCCCCGGCGGTGTCAGCGATCGCCGTCAGGCCGCCGTCCACTTGTGAAAGGACCCATCCGAGCGTCGCCGCGCCGGCCACCAGGAACATCACGGCCTGGAAGACGTTGGTCCACACCACGGCCTTTACGCCCCCGCTGGCGATGTAGACGATCGAGATGATCATGAAGAGGGCGATGGTGGAACCCAGCGGCCACCCCAGCAGGATGGAGACGGCGAGGGCAGCGGCCATCAGCCGCACACCCGAACCCAGGAGCCGGGTGATGAAGAAGAAGATCGAGGCGGTGACCTGGCTGGCCGGTCCGAAGCGGTGCCGGAGAAACTCGTAGATCGTGGTCACCTGGAGGCGGTAGAAGGCCGGAATGAACAGCCAGGCCACCGCGAACTTGGCGAGGCTCGAGCCGACGAAGAACTGAAGATACTCCCAGTTCTCGCTGTAGGCAGTGGCGGGGACGGAGATGATGGTGACGGCGCTGATCTCGGTGGCCAGGAAGCTGAGGCAGGCCGCCCACCAGGGCACGCGGCGGCGGGCCAGGAAGAAGTCGACGGTGTCGCGTTGCTGTCGGGTGAAGCCGGCGCCGATGGCGAGGAGCAGCGCCAGCGCGAGGATCAGGACGGCGTAGTCAGGCCAGGTCAGGCCGGGGGGCGTGCCGGGCACGCCCCATCATACTCCGTGGGTTCGAGTCAGCCGCGGTCGAGGACCGTGCGGGCTTCGATCCGCTTCTTGCGCAGCCGGTCCATCAGCTCGTCCCAGGAGTGAGCCTGAATGATGCGGTTGAACTCGGCGCGGTACGTGGAGACGAAGCTGACGCCGTCGATGAGGAGATCGTAGACCTTCCAGTGGGCGCCGTTGCGGTGCAAGCGGTAGTCGAGCGTGGTCTCGCTGCGCCGCTTGGTAAGGATCCGGCAGCGGACCGTCGCGTAGTCGCCGTCGACCGTCTCGCCCAGGTAGACGATCCTCTCGCCGGCGTACGCCTCGAGCTTGCCCACGTAGGCGCGCTCCAGGAGATCGGTAAAGAGCGCGATGAACTCGGTCTGCTCGGCGGCGGTCCGCCCGGCCCAATGGCGACCCAACGCCCGCCGGCCGATCTCCGGGAAGTCGAAGAGGTCGGTCGCGATGCGCCGGATCTCGAGGCGGACGCGGTCCCGGGTCATCCGGGCGGCCAGCTCGGGCTCCGACCGGCCGCGGTGGGACTCCTCCAGCACGTTGATGACACGCACCACGGCCGCCTCGACGACCTCGCGCGGGTTCGCTGCCGGCGTCGCCGCTGCCGCCGTGATGAGCAGCCATGTGGCCAGTGCTCGGCCCATTTCCGTCCCCTCTCCCGGGGGGAAGGGGAGCATCGACCATGCCACGCCCGGATAGGGTGTAACCGCGTGATTTCGAGTGCCTTGGGCGGGGGTATCTGGCCGACAATACGGGACAGGAAGTCACGGCCATGTCCGCGAATCGACACGGCACAGTAGTGGGTCCGCCGATGGTCGTCGGCACCGACGTGGGCGCGACCTGGATCCGGGTGGTGGCGCTCCGTGGTGACCGACCCGTGCTTCGGCTCGCGGCCTCTGCTTCCGCGGTGCGGGAAGTGGGTAAGTTTTTGCTGACCGTCTGGAAACGTCGTCGCTGGATGCGGTCCGACGTGGCCGCCCTGGCGGTCGCCACTCGTGGGATTTGGACCGGTCGAGAGTGCCGGGCTCAGGAACGCCGCTTACGCCGCCTGGCATTGCGGGTGATCGTGCTGTCCGACGCCCAGGCCGCCTTCCTGGGCGCCCTGGGTTTTCGTCCCGGCGTGCTGATCCTGGCCGGCACGGGGTCGATCGTTCTGGGTCGCAACGGCCGTGGGCGGTGGGCGCGTGCGGGAGGACTCGGCCCGCTCCTCGGCGACGAGGGCTCGGCGTTCTGGGTGGCCCGTGAATGGTTGCGGACGACCACCCGGGGCGAGGACTTCGCGCCGGTGCGCCGCCTGGTGACCTCGGCTGATGCCGTGGCTCGTATCGCCCGCCGCGCGCCAGCCGTCGTGAGACGAGCGCGCCGCGGTGACCGGCGCGCGCGCGCCATCGTCCACGCGGCGCAGGCTCACCTCGCCGCCCAGGCTCTCGACGTCACCCGCCGATTGAGACTGCCGGCGCCGGTCGCCCTGAGCTGGGCGGGCAGCGTCGTGGCTGATGAGTGGTTCCGCGCCGGTCTGCGCCGCGCCGTGGCCCGAGCGGGGCTCCGGGCCCGATGGGTGGCGCCCGAAGCCGAGGCGGTGATGGCGGCCGTGCGCCTGGCCGCGCGGTTGGCGGCCTCGACGCGCGGGCGCCGCGAGGCGAACGTTCGGGTGTAAGCTCCGGCGGCGATCATGAAGGCCCGGCCGCCATCGGAGCCGCTCCGCCGACGGCTGGTCATCACCGTGTGCCCACGGGAGGCCGGCTCGGTCGCGCTGTCAGTGATGGCGGGCGGCCGGGCGGTGCGGCTCGACGCCGAAGCCATCCTGCTCCAACTCGCCGCGCTCGTCGCCGAGCGCAGGCTCGGCCACCTCGTGAGCGTTCGCGAAGGCTGCGCGGGCGCCTGCGCCGGTCGCGGGCCCAACGTGAGCGTGGCGATCTATCCCGCCCCGCGGCCGGGCGCGGCGTCGAGCCAGGTCGCCATCGGCTGGAAGACCTACGTGTATTCGCTCGCGACCCTGCCCTGCCTGGCCCGCATCATCGACGACAACCTGCTCCCCTGGGCATCGGTGTGACACGCTGAAGCGCGGCCCGCCGGGCCGCATGACCAGCCAGACGAGGCGCCACGCGTTCGAATGACCGCATTCGAGCGCGGGCTCCGCCCGCGCGCGCGTGTCACACCCCGGGCAAATGGGGAGGTTTGGAGGGGGATGGTCGTCGCACCTGGCGCAAACGGGGAGGTTTGGAGGGGGTGGCCGCTACCCCCTCCAATATGATGATCTGGAGGGGGCGGCCGCTGCCCCCTCCAACTTCATGATGGGGCCGTCGAGTCTCCCTCCGAGTGGTCTAAAGCCACCCGGTCCGCTTGAAGCGGTAATAGAGAAACCCGCAGGCGCCGACCATCAGGCCCATGATCAGCGGATAGCCCCAGGGCCACCCCAGCTCGGGCATGAACCGGAAGTTCATGCCGTAGATGCTGGCGATCAGCGTGGGAACGGCGACGATGGCGCCCCAGCCGGTCAGCCGCCTGACGACCTCGTTCTGGGACACCGAGATCAGCGAGAGGTTCGCCTCCAGCGCGGTCGTCAGCAGCTCGCGCAGGGTGTCGATCATCTCGTTGATCCGTACCACGTGGTCGTACACGTCGCGGAAATAGGGACGGGTGTCCTCCGGGATGAGCTCGAGATCCGACCTGATGAGTCGGTTACAGATGTCGATCAGGGGCGAGACGGCCTTCTTCACCTCCAGCAGCTCGCGCTTGAGGCCGTAGATGCGGGAGGTCGTCTGCCGATCGAACGCCTCGCCGAAGATGACGTCCTCCAGGACGTCCAGCTCGTCCTCCAGGGCCTCGACCACGGGAAAGTATTGGTCGACGATGAAGTCCATCAGGGCGTAGAGCACGAAGCCGGGCCCCTGGACCAACAGCGCCGGGTTGGCTTCGCAGCGCGCCCGCACCGCCGCGTAGGACAGCGACGAGCCGTGGCGGACGGACACCACGTAGCGGGGACCCACGAAGATATGGGTCTCGCCCATCTCAACCCGTCCGGCGCCGGGCTCCGTGCGGACCGTGCGCAGAACGACGAACAGGGAGTCGTCGTAGCGCTCGAGCTTGGGCCGCTGGTGCGCGCGCAGCGCGTCCTCGATGGCGAGGTCGTGGAGCCCGAACTCGGCCTGCACCCGGCGGAGGAGGACCTCATCCGGCGCGTGCAGGCCGATCCAGATGAAGCGTTCGTCGTCCTGCTTGAGGACCTCGCTGATGTCCGCCAGGGCGACGTCGGCGACGCGGCGACCCTCCGCGTAGGCGGCGCAGTTGACGACCCCGCTCATGGCCGCTCCTCCCGCTTCCCAGCGTACCGCGACCGGCCGCGGCCGCCGCTCACCTTCCCTCCGCGGCGGCAATCAGTGACGGCAGCTCCTTCACCCACTCTTCGATGGGGCGCTCGGCCTCGACGGTGATCTCCAGCTTGCCGTTCGGCAGCCGCCGCACGCGGCCGGGCGAGGCCGGTCCCAGCGGAATGACGAGCCGCTCCCGGTGGATGCCCAAGGCGTCGGTGACGCCGAAGATGGCGTCGATCTCCTTCATGGTGACGACGTCGAGCACCGGCTCCGTGTCCTCCACCGTCACGCGGTCACGTCGACCTCGGCGGCGCACGCCGCGATCTGGCGCCACGTCTCGTCCTCGATGGGAATGCCGCCGGCCCGGCGCTCGCGCTCCATGCGCGCCTCGGGCTCGCCGGGAATCAGGATCTCGGAGGCCCCAGCCGCCAGCGGGGCCGACCGGACGAAGGCGAAGAGGCTGTCCACCTGAGCGTGGAAGGCCTCGGGCGCGAGGAAGCGACTCGGGTCGAGGCACAGGATGAGCGTGCCGTTCTGCACGGGGCCGGGGGTCGCCCGGGCGGGCCCGGTCCCCGAGAGGATCCCGCCCAGGATCTCCACCGCCAGCGCGAGCCCGTACCCCTTATGGCCCCCCACGGTGAGCAGCGATCCCGGCGGATTGGCGTAGAACTCACGCGGATCCGTGGAAGGCCGGCCCGCTCCGTTCAGGATGATCCCCGGCGCGACGGCCTCGCCGCGGTTGAGCTTCACCTTCAGCTTGCCCTCGGCGATGACGCTGGTGGCCAGGTCGAGCGACATGGCGACGGTGCCGGCGAGGCCGGGGATGGCGATGGCGTGGGGATTCGTCCCCAGGCGCCGCGCCGCCCCGCCCCAGGGCGCCACGTTGAGCGACATGGGCGCGTTCACCCACAGCATCCCGATCAGCCCCTGGGCGGCGGCCATCTCGGCGTAGTCGGCCAGGCGGCCCACGTGATTCGTACGCTTGAGCGTCACCGCCGCCAGTCCCTGCGCCCGGGCCTTGTCGATGGCCAGGGCGATCCCCCGGCGCGCCACCACCTGACCGAAGCCGAGGTCGCCGTCGATCATCGCGACAGTCGGCGTCTCGGCCTCCATCCGGATCGACGGCGTCGGGTTCACCTCCCCCGCCTTCATGGCCCGCACGTAGTGGGGGATGCGGATGACGCCGTGGGAGTCGTGCCCCCTCAGATTGGCGCGCACGAGCAGCGTCGCGATCCAGGCGGCGTCGCCGGGCGGCACGCCGCGAGCCGCGAAGATGTCCCGGGTGAGCTGCTCGAGCTTGCCGGTATCGATCGTCGGCATCAGGCCACCTTCACGACGCGCCCGCCACTCATCTTCACCAGGTCGGCGGGGACGAGCCGGAACAGCGCGTTCGGCGTGCCGGCGGCCGCCCAGACCTCCTGGTACTTCATCAAGTCCTGGTCGACGAACGTCTCGAGCGGCGTGGCGTGGCCGAGCGGCGGGATGCCGCCGATGGCGAACCCGGTGCGCTCGCGGACGAAGGCGGCCGGGGCCTTTTCCAGCGGCTCCTTGAGCAGAGCGCCGATGCGCCACTCGTTGACCTGGTTGGCGCCGCTGGTGATGACCAGCACGGCGCGGTCGGTTGGCTTCGTTTTGAAGATCAGCGACTTGACGATCTGACCTACCTCGCAGCCCACCCGCTTCGCCGCCTCGGCGGCCGTGCGCGTGGGTTGCGCCGACTCCACGACCTGGTAGGCGAAGCCCAGGCTGGTCAGCACGTCCTGCACTTTCTGCGCGCTGGGGCTCAGGGGCTCGGGCACGATTGCTACACTATGCGAGCCGATGCAGAAAATCGAGACCCAAAAGCACGGTGTACGGCCGCGCGTCGGGATCTCCGCCTGCCTCCTGGGGGACCGCGTTCGGTACGATGGCGGCCACAAGCGCGATCCCGTCGTAGCCGGCACCCTCGGAGCCTTGGTGGAGTGGGTGCCGGTCTGCCCCGAGGTCGAGATCGGGCTCGGCGGGCCCCGCCCGCCGATCCGCCTGGCCGGCTCGCCTCGGGTTCCCCGGCTCGTGGTGGCCGAGACGGGCGAGGACCTGACCGGGCGGATGCGGCGCTTCGCCGAGGACAAGGCCGCCGACCTCCTGCGGCTCGGCCTCGACGGCTACGTCTTCAAGAGCCGCTCGCCCTCCTGCGGGCTGATCGGCGTTCCGGTTCAGGGCCGAAGCGGCAGCGGTCGCCGGCTGGGTCGGGGCCTCTACGCGAGCACGTTGCTCGACCGCTTACCCACGCTGCCGGCGGAGGAGGAAGGTCGGCTCCACGATCCGGCCATCCGTAAGAGGTTCCTCGAGCGCGTCTTCGCGGCCGCTCGGGGCCGCCGCCGGCTCAGGCGGTCGCCGAGGATCCGATCAGCGCGCGCTCGGCGGCGACCTCGCCCGACCTGACACAGTCGGCGATGCCGACCCCGCGGTAGGCGGCCCCAGCCAGGGAAAGTCCAGGCGCCGCAGCGACCCGGCGCTCGATCGCCTCCACGTGGCTCCCGTGCCCGACGCCGTACTGCGGCATCGACGCCGGATGCCGGTGCACTCGGGCAAGCACGGGCTCGACGGCGACGCCGAGCGCCGCTCTGAGCTCCTCGCGGGCCCGCCTCACCAGGCCGGCGTCCTCGTCCTCCAGCACGCTGCCACCGAGCGCGCCGCCCAGGAAGCAGCGCAGCAGTGCCTGGCCCTCCGGAGCCCGCCCCGGGTACTTCACGCTCGAGAACGTGCAGGCGAGCAGGCTCCGGCCCTCGACGCGGGGGACGACGAAGCCGAAGCCGTCGAGCGGATGAGGGACGTCGGCGCGGCGGTACCCGAGCGACACGGTGGCCGACGACGCGTACGGGACCCCCTGCAGCATCGCCGCCAGCGGAGGGTCGACGTAGCGCAGCAGGCGGCTGGCCGCGTAGGCCTCGGTGGCTACGATGACGTGGTCGGCCTCGACGGCGCCGTCCTTTCCATCGACGTGCCAGTGCGCGCCACGCCGCTCGATCGTACTCACGCGCCGCTTGAGCTGGACGCTGCCGGCCGGCAGGCGCGACCCCAAGGCTTCCACCAGCTCGCCCATCCCGCCGGCCAGGGTGACGAAGAGGCTCCAGCGCGCCCCGCTGGTCCCCGCCGTGACCGCAGGACGGCGACGGGCGGCGCGCCAGAGACCGAGGATCACGCTGCGCTGGCTCCGCTCCAATTCGAGGAAGCGCGGCAGCGTGGCGCTCACGCTCAAGTCGTCGGGATCAGCGGTGTAGATGCCGGCGGCCAGCGGCTGAGCCACCCGCTCCAGCGCTTCGCGGCCCAGGCGGCGGCGCACGAAGGCGCCGAGGCTCTCGTCCTCGCCCGGCGTGCCACGAGGCAGGACGAGGTCGAGCGCCATCCGGGCCTTGCCCCGCCAGGAGAAGAGCCCGGAGGCCAGGAAGGGGCCCAGGCGCGCCGGGGCCAGGAGCTGAAACCCTTCGGGAAGCGGGTGCAGTCGTCCGCGGAACCAGACGAACGTTCGGCGAAACCGATCATCGGTCCCGACCAACCGATGCTCCAGGCCGAGCCGCCGGCAGAGGGTCAGCGCCCACGGCTTCTCGGACAGGAACGAGTCGGCGCCGGCCTCGACGAGGAACCCACCGGTACCCTCCGTCTCGATCGTGCCCCCCAGCCGCTCTCGCGCCTCGAGCACGGTGAGGGCGAGAGGCAGGCCTCGCTCGCGGGCGATCTCCAGGGCACGGTGCGCCGCGGCCAGACCGGCGATGCCGCCGCCGACCACGACGAGCTTCACGTCGCCGCCTTCCTCACCATCTCGGCGAGCGCGGCGATGAACTCGGGATGGTCGTTGACGGCGGCAGCGCGGTGCAGGCTGAGGCCCGCCGCGCGCGCCGTGGCCCGGGCCTCGACGTCGAGGTCGAAGAGGATCTCAACGTGGTCGCACACGAAGCCGATGGGGCAGACCACCGCGTGGCGCGCGCCGTCCCCGGCCAGCGCGCCGAGCACGTCGTTGACGTCGGGCTCGAGCCAGGGGTCGCTTGGGCTACCGCTCCGGCTCTGGTAGGCGAGCGACCAACGTTGGTGCCCGAGCTGCTCGGCGACGGCGCGCGAGGCCGCGGTGAAGTCCGCCACGTAGGGCGAGGCGTCGGCCATGGTCCTGGGCACGCTGTGGGCGGTGAAGACGAGCGGCGTCGCCCCGCGATTCGCCGGCGCGACGTCCTCCAGCGCTCGCCCGCAGCGGTCGGCGACGGCGGCGATGAACCGCGGATGTCTAGACCAGGGCGGAGCAAACACCACCTCGGGCGCGCCGGTGGCCTTCGCCCGCGCCTGGGCCACGTCGCCCATGTAACGCTCCCACGACGCCTCGGTACGGAGCGGAGAGAGGATCATGCCGAGGACGCGCCGGTGCCCCTTGGCCGCCATCGTCGCCAGCGCCTCGTGGAGGTAGGGATGCCAGTTGCGCATGCCGACGAACACGGGCAGAGCGGGCCCCCGGCGCTCCAGCGCGACGCCCAGGGCCCGCGCCTGGGCGTGGGTGAGATCGTTGAGCGGCGAGCGTCCTCCCGGCATGTGAGCGTAGTGAGACGCCACCTCGTCCAGGCGCGCGGCCGGGATCGGGCGTCCGCGCGCGACGTTGTCGAGGAAGGGACGCACCTCGTGAGGAGTGGTCGGCCCGCCAAAGGCGATCAGCAGCACGGAGTCGATGGGGCCGACGCTCACCGGGCGCTCAGCTCGTGGACCGTCTCGACGAGCGTACGCACGTTCTCGACCGGAGTCTCGGGCAGCACGCCGTGACCGAGGTTGAAGATGTGGCCGGGCCGGCCGCCGGCGCGGCCGAGGATCTCGCTCACCCGTTCCTTGATCACGGCGGGACGGGCCAGCAGCACCGCGGGGTCGAGGTTGCCCTGCACGGCGACGTCGTGACCCACCGCCTGCCAGGCCACGTCGAGGTCGACCCGCCAGTCGAAGCCCATCACGTCGCCGCCGGCCTGGCGCATCAGGGGCAGCAGCCCGGCGGTTCCGGTGCCGAAGTGGATGACGGGCACGCCGGGCCGGAGCGCGGCGATCAGCGTCCGCACGTGAGGCTGGACGAAGGCGCGGTAGTCGGCCGGGCTTAGCACGCCCACCCACGAATCGAAGAGTTGCACCGCCGCCGCCCCGGCAGCGATCTGGCCGTTGAGATAGCGCGCGGTCGCGTCGGCCAGGAGCGCCAGCAGGCGGTGCCAGGCTTCCGGCTCCTCGTACATGAGGCGCTTGGTATGAAGGTAGTCGCGCGAGGGCCCGCCTTCCACGAGGTAGGAGGCGACGGTGAACGGCGCGCCGGCGAACCCGATGAGCGGCACGCGACCGCCGAGCGCCCGCACGACCTTCCGCACGGTGTCGAACACGAACGGCACGGCCCCGTCCACGTCGATAGGCTTGAGCCGGGCCACCTGCTCGTCGCTCCGGATCGGCGCGCGGATCTGCGGCCCCTCGCCGGCGGCGAACTCCAGACCCACGTCGAGCGGGTCGACGATCAACAAAATATCGGCGAAGAGAATGGCGGCGTCGACGGCGAACCGTTCGACGGGCTGGAGCGTCACCTCGGCCGCCGCCTCGGAGTTGCGGCACAGCTCGAGAAATCCCAGGCGGGCGCGCATGGCACGGTACTCTGGCAGGTAGCGGCCGGCCTGGCGCATGAGCCACACCGGCGTGCGAGGCGTGGGCTCGCGGCGCGCGGCGCGGAGGAGGAGAGGCTCGGCGGCCGGCACGGGACGAGCGTACCGGGCACCCCCCTTGGAATCAAGCACGCCACGGGTTTATCATC
>JBOHPP010000207.1:0-17407 GCA_050731755.1 Candidatus Rokuibacteriota bacterium
CAGCATCGCGGCGACGGAAATCTTCAACGGCATCACCCTGGCCCTGGAGGAGATCAACGCGGCCGGCGGCCTGCTGGGGCGCAAGATCGAGCTGATCAAGGAAGACGACGAGAGCGTGCCCACCAAGGGTGTGACCGCCGCCCAGAAGCTCATCACGCGCGACAAGGTGATCGCCATCACCGGCGAGCACGCCAGCTCGGTGACTCTCGCCGACATCGAGGTCGTCCACCGCTACAACATCCCGATGGTCAACACCAACGCGTGGTCGGACGCCATCCGGCTCAAGGGCTACCCGGAAGTCTTCAGCCGCTCGAACTACAACACGCGCGTCTCGGAAGCGATGGCCGAGGTCATCGCGAAGATGAAGGTCAAGAACGTCGTCGCCTATCCCGAGAACACGGACTACGGGATCGGCCAGGCCGAGACGCTGAAGAAGACGCTGGCCAAGGTGGCCCCGGGGGTGAAGTTCACCTATCGCGCGCTGGACCGCGCGGCCAAGGATTTCACCCCGGCCGTGCTACCGCTCAAGCAGGAGCGGCCGGACATGGTGGTCCTCATGATGCTGCCGCCGTCCGCCTACATCCTGATCAACCAGCTCTACGAGAACGGTGTGGCCCCCAGCCCGACGACGTGGCTCTACGACGGGGCCGGCATCGCCGACTACCCCGATTTCTGGGACAACGTGAAGGACGCCGGCGTCGGCCTGGTCGCCTTCGGGCTCTACCATCCCAAGATGAACCTGACGCCGCTGGGCAAGCAGGTGCGCGAGATCTACATCGCCAAGGAGAAGCGCGAGCCCAACCGCCTCATCTTCCAGGCGGCCGACTCACTCTTCATCCTGGCCGACGCCGCCGAGCGCGCGAAGTCGACGGCCCCCGATGCCCTCATCAAGGCGCTGGGCGCCACGCGCTTCGAGGGCGTGCTGGGCACGGTGACGTTCGAAAAGGAACCGGGCATCTACTTCCAGCAGTGGAAGGAGATCCCCTACGTCACCTATCAGCTCACGGCGAAGAACCAGCAGCTGCCGGACACGCTCCTCATCCAGGCGCCGGGGCTCGAGCTCTCCACCGACAAGCTGATCCGGCCGGCGCGCTGACGCCCCGCGCCCGTTCCAGGGGCCGGCGCGGCGCCGGCCCCGGGGGCCCGACCGCGTGCTGATCGCCGAGATCGTCTTCACCGGACTCCTGATGGGCGCCTTCTACGCGCTCATGGCCCTTGGTCTCTCCTTGATCTTCGGGATCCTCAAGATCGTCAACTTCGCCCACGGCGAGTTCTTCATGATCGGCGCCTACGCCTACACGATGCTCGTACTCCGGGCCGGGGTGCCCCACACCGTCGCCCTGGTCTCCGCGGTCGTCCTGGGCGCCGCGGTGGCGGTCGCCGTCGAGCGGCTGCTCCTGAGACCGCTCTACACGGGAGGCGTGGCGGCGGGCCCGATGCGCGACGAATACGCGATCATCGTCACCTTCGGACTTTCGCTGTTCCTCATCAACCTCGCCCACCAGCTCATGGGCCCCTACCCCTTCAAGGGCCCAGACCTCACGCGGCTGTCGCGCATGGAGGTGCTCGGCGTCTTCGTCAGCCCCCATCGACTGCTGGCCAGCGGGATCGCCCTGGCCACGCTGGCGCTGGCCGCGGGCGCCATCCGATGGACGATGTGGGGCAAGCGCGTGCAGGCCGTCGCCCAGAACCGCTTCGGGGCGGCCATCGCCGGGATCGATCCCGCCCGCGTGAGCGTCACCGTGCTCGCGCTCTCCGGCGGCGTGGTGGCGCTGTCGGGCGCCCTCCTGTCGCCGCTGTTCCACACCTATCCCGACGTGGGGGCCTTTCCCGCCGTGAAGTCCTTCGTGGTGGTGGTGCTGGGCGGGATGGGCTCGATCCCGGGCAGCATCGTGGGCGGACTGCTGCTGGGCGTCCTGGAGAACTTCGGCGCGATTTACCTCTCGTACGACTACCGCGACACCTTCGGCTTCGTCATCCTGGTGTTGGTGCTGTTGCTCCGGCCCCAGGGCCTCTTCGGCGAGCGGACGCGCGAGGTCTGAGGTGCGGCGGATCCCGCTGTCTCGGACGGACTTCGCGCTGTCCTTCGCGCTGCTCGGCGG
Organism: Candidatus Rokuibacteriota bacterium; assembly: GCA_050731755.1. Taxonomy (GTDB): domain Bacteria; phylum Methylomirabilota; class Methylomirabilia; order Rokubacteriales; family CSP1-6; genus JBOHPP01. The sequence goes on from JBOHPP010000207.1 coordinate 2,103, forward strand.
GCTCGCCCTCCTGCCGCTGGCCGTGGAGTCGCCCTACTGGCTCGGCGTGATCGTCACCGGCCTCTATTACGCGCTGCTCGCGGTGAGCTGGAACCTCCTGGCCGGCGTCACCGGACTCTTCTCGATGGCGCCCGGCGCCTTCGCCATGACCGGCGCCTACACCAGCGGCCTCCTCTACCACCACTTCGGGATCGGCCCATCGATCGGGATCCCGGCCGCCATCGTCGCGTCGGCCGGCGTCGGCTTCGGGCTGGGCCGGATCACGCTGCGCTTGCGGGGCGCCTACCTGGCCCTCACCACGCTGGCCTTCACCGAAATCCTGCGGCTGGCCATCGCCAACTCGATCTCGATCACGCGCGGCGACCTCGGCCTCAGCGTGCCCGCGATCCTGGGCGGCCGGCGGCTTCCGATCCTCTATCTGTTCCTGGCCGTCCTCGTCGCCTACCAGCTCCTGCTCATGCTCCTCCTCCGCAGCAAGACCGGCCTCTTCCTCCGGGCCATCCGCGACGACGAGCTCGGCGCCATGGGCCGCGGCGTCGACGTCGTCCGCTACAAGACGCTGGCCTTCACGGTCAGCAGCGCGGGCACCGGGCTGGCCGGCGCGCTGTTCGTCCACTTCCTGCAGCTGGCCAGCCCGGAGATCGGCCTGATCCTCCAGACCGGCCTCGTCATCAGCATGGTGGTGATCGGAGGCATGGGAACGGCCACCGGGCCCCTGATCGGCGCCTTTCTGGTGGAGTGGGCGTCGGAGGCGCTCCGCGAGGTGGGCGTCCGCCACCTGCTCGTCTTCTCGCTGGTGGTGATCCTCTTCGCGCGGTTCTTCCGCGACGGCCTCGTCGGGCTCATCCCGCGGCTGGCGCGGCGGCCGGCGCCGTCCGCCGCCTCGGTCTCGGCGCCCGGAGGCGCACCGTGAGCGCGCCGCTCCTCGAGGTCGCCGACGTGAGCAAGAGCTTCGGGGGCATCCTCGCCGTCGACCGCGCCAGCCTGCGCATCTCGGCGGGGGAGCTCGTCGGGCTGATCGGCCCCAACGGCTCCGGCAAGACGACGCTCCTCAACCTCGTGACCGGGTACTACGCGCCGGAGGCGGGCCGCGTCCGGCTGGACGGCCGCGAGATCACGGCCAGCGCCCCCGATCGGATCTTCCGGGCCGGGCTCGTGCGGATGTTCCAGCACGTGAAGGTCTTCCGCCGCCTCTCCGCTCTCGAGAATCTGGAGGTGGCCGGCCGCGGCGCCGGCCTGGCCGCGCGCGACGCGCGGGATCGCGGTCGGCGCGTCCTCGACCGGCTGGGCCTCATCGGGCACGCCGACGACGAGGTGGCGACGCTGTCGGGCGGCCAGCAGAAGCTCGTCGAGTTCGGGGCCTGCTTCATGTCCGAGCCCCGGCTCGTCGTGCTCGACGAGCCGTTCGCCGCCATCCACGTGACGGTGCGGCAGGTGATGCTCGATGTCATCACCGAGCGCCACGCCCGCGGGCAGGCGTTCGTCGTGGTGAGCCACGATATCCCGGCCATCATGCGAATCTGCCCGCGCACCATCTGCATGAACGCCGGCGCCGTCATCGCCGATGGCCCCACTCCAGCCGTGATGGCCCAGGATCAAGTGATTCAAGCCTACCTCGGCGGGCACCGGCCGTGAGCGCCCTCCTGCGGGTCGAGGGCGTGACGGCCGGCTACCTGCCGGGGATCGACATCCTGCAGGACGTCAGCCTGCAGGTGGAGGCGCGGACGGTCGCCGGCCTCATCGGACTGAACGGGGCCGGCAAGTCGACGCTGATGCACGTCATCGCTGGGTTCCTGCCCTGCCGCCGCGGTCGCGTCCGGCTGGACGACCGGGACATCACTGGACGTCCGCCCCACACCATGATCGACCACGGGCTGTGGTACATCCCCCAGGCCTCCTCGCTGTTCCCGTACCTGTCCGTGAAGGACAACCTCGCCCTCGTCGTCGCGCGCCGACGGGGCGCGACGGGCGCCGGGCGCCTAGAGGCCGCCCTCGACGCGTTGCCGGCGCTGCGCGCCAAGCTCTCGAGCCAGGCCGGAGCGCTCTCGGGCGGCCAGCAGAAGATGCTCGAGTTCGCGAAGGCGCTGGTGGTCCGGCCACGCCTCTGCCTGGTGGACGAGCCGACCGTCGGGCTCGCACCGCGCCTGGCCGACGAGATCTACACGTGGGTGGAGGCGCTGGCCCGCGAGGGAACGAGCATCCTCCTCGTGGATCACAACGTGCAGCAGGTCATCCGCATGAGCGCGACCGTCCACGTGATGAGCCTCGGCCGCATCGCCGCCAGCGGCGACGCCGCGCGGTTCGCCGAGGACCTTCACGGTCAGGTCCGCCAGTGGCTGGGGATCGCGCTCTGAGGGAGCGAACGATGAGGATCAAGGTGATCAATCCGAACACGACGGAGAGCATGACGGCCAAGATCGGTGCGGCGGCCCGCGCGGTGGCCGGAGACAAGACGGAGATCGTCGCCATCAACCCGCGGACGGGTCCCGTCTCGATCGAAGGTCACGTGGACGAGGCGCTGAGCGTTCCCGGCCTCCTGGAGGAGATCCGGCGCGGCGAGGCCGAGGGCTTCGACGGCTACGTCATCGCGTGCTTCGGGGACCCGGGCCTGCTGGCCGCCCGCGAGCTGGCCCGCGGGCCCGTGGTCGGGATCGCGGAGGCGGCCATGCACGCCGCCAGCCTGATCAGCACGGGCTTCACGATCGTGACCACACTGACCCGCACCCGGGCCATCAGCGAGCACCTGGTCCACGCCTACGGCATGGAGCGGTTCTGCCGCCGCATCCGGTGCACGGAGCTGGCGGTGCTCGACCTCGAGCGCGCGGGCTCCGAGGCCCAGCGCGTCATCGCTGAGGAGTGCCGCCGGGCGCTCGCCGAGGACGGCGCCGAGGCGATCGTGCTCGGCTGTGCGGGGATGGCCGACCTCACCGCCCGGCTGACCCGCGAGATCGGCGCTCCCGTCCTCGACGGCGTCGCCGCCGCCGTCAAGCTGGTGGAGGCGCTGGTGGGGATGGGGCTGGGGACCAGCAAGCGCGGCGGCCTCGCCTATCCGCTGGCCAAGGAGTACAAAGGCGGGGCCTTCTGATTGTCAACAATCCTGTTGCGGTTTGTCGACGACCTGGCGTTTAATACCGGCGCCGCGCGCGGTCGCCTCGGACGCCGGGCGCGAGCACGCCGACGGGACGACCCGTCCCACGAGGGAAACCCAATGGACGACCACGGCGAACGGCGAATCGGACGGCGCGAACTCCTGAAATCCGCGGCGGGCACGGCGGCGGCCCTGACGCTCGGTCCCGCCCTCGGCGGACCGGCGGCCGCACAGGGACGGGAGCTCAAGGTCGGCTTCCTGCTGCCGCTCACCGGCGGCTTCGCCGAGGCGGGCCAGCTCCACAAGCGGGCGGTCGAGATGGCGGTCGAGGAGATCAACGCGGCGGGCGGCGTCAAGAGCCTGGGCGGGGCCAAGATCGTCGCACTCTTCGGCAACTCCTCGAGCGTCGACGAGGCCAACACCGAGACCGAGCGTCTCATCGCGCGCGAAAAGGCGATCGCCATCATCGGCGCCTACTCCTCGGGGGCAACGATCTCCAGCTCGGTCATCGCCGAGCGCGCCGCCATCCCCTACGTGGTGCCCAATGCGCTGGCCGACGAGATCACCGGCCGCGGGCTCAAGTACGTGTTCAAGTCGGTGCCGCACTTCTCCCAGTTCGCCATCAACAGCGGCGAGCTGGTGCGTGAGCTGTCCCGGACGGCGCGCGTCGAGGCCAAGACGGCGTGCCTCGTCCGTGAGAACAACTTCTTCGGCAACGTCGTCGGCCGCGAGTTCGCCAAGCACATGCCGCAGTTCGCCCTCAAGGTCGTCACCGACAACATCTTCCCGTCCAACCCGACCTCGTTCGAGGACGTGATCCTCAAGCTCAAGGGAGACGCCCCGGACGTCGTCTTCGCCGCCGGCGAACCGTCGTCGATCACCCTCCTCTTCCAGCAGCTGAACGAGCTACGCTACTGGCCCAAGCTCGGCTGGGTCGGTGTGGGCGGCGGCTACTCGAATCCGATCACCTGGAAGAACCTGGGCAAGCTCGCCGACGGCCTCGTCGTCGTCAACGACTGGTTCCCCGAGATCAAGCGGCCGGGCGCGACCGAGGTGAACGCGCGCTTCAAGGCCCGAACCGGCGTCGACATGCTGGGCAACGCCAACACCACGTACGCCGGCGTCTACATCGTCCACGCCGCGCTCGAGAAGGCGGCCTCGACGGAGGGGCCGAAGATCCGCGAGGCGCTGGCCGCGCTGGACCTGACCTCCGGGGTCCCGCTGTTCATGTACGAGCGGGTGAAGTTCGACGACAAGGGCTTCATGACCTACGCCAAGCTCGTCGGCGCCCAGGTGCGGGACGGCCAGGCGCGCGTGGTGTGGCCGGGCACGCTGAAGGTGACCGACGCCGTCTGGCCGGTCCCGGACTGGAGCAAGCGGGCCTAGTCGCGCGGGCGGGGCCGGCGGTGCCAGCGGACATTCTCCTGCAGGCCCTGGTGCTGGGCCTCCTGCAGGGCGGCATCTACGCCCTCGTCGCCGCCGGCCTCACGCTGATCTACGGCGTGATGAAGGTCGTCAACTTCGCGCACGCCGAGTTCCTGACCCTGGGCATGTACCTGGCGCTGGCGGCGTGGGGTCTCGGCGTCAGCCCCTACCTGGCCGTCGTCCCGATCCTCGGCCTTGTCTTCGTGCTGGGCGCCGGCGTGCAGCGGATGCTCATCCGGCCCGCGCTCCGCCATCCCCAGATCAATCAGATGCTCATCACCATCGGGCTGTCCACCATGCTCATCGGCGGCATGCAGCTGACCTGGGGCCCGAACAATCAGGTCCTGCGCCTGCCCTGGGCGCGCGCCGCGCTGACCGTGGGCGATCTCCGCGTCACCTACACGCGCCTCATCGCCTTCGCCGCCGCCGTCGCCATCGCCGCCGGCTTCTGGCTCTTCCTCAAACGGGCGCGGGGGGGCCTGGCCATCCGCGCCGCGACCCAGAATCCCGCCGCCGCGCGGCTGATGGGCGTGAACGTCGAGGCCGTGAACCTCCTGACTTTCGGGCTGGGGGCCGGGATCGCCGGGGGCGCCGGCGCGTTCATCGCCCCGGTGTTCTTCATCAACCCCACCTTCGGCATCGACTACTTCCTGCTCCCCGCCTTCGTCATCGTCGTGCTGGGGACGATGGGCAATTTCCTGGGCGCGATGATCGGCGGTCTGGCTATCGGGACGGCCGAGAGCCTGGGGGGCCTCTACCTCGGCGCCTCCCTCCGCCAGCTCGTCAGCCTGGCCATCTTCGTGCTGATCCTGCTCGTCCTGCCCCGGGGCATCTTCCGCGGCCGCGTGACGTGACGCCGCCCTCCACCCCGGTCACCGTCGGGCGGGCCGCCAGCGCCGTGGCTCTCCGGGGCCGGCTCGCGCGCGTGTGGAGCGAGTGGCTGAACGTGCAGCTGGCGGCCGGCGTCGCCCTCGTCCTCGTCACCGCCGCCCTGGGGGCGATGGTGTCGTCGACGTACTACCTCCAGATCATGGTGCTCACCGCGCTCTATGCCGCCGTCGGCGTGGCCTGGGCGATCGCCGGCGGCCTGAGCGGCGTTCTCCTCCTCGGCTACATCAGCTTCTTCGGCGCGGGCGCCTACACCAACGGCATCCTCTACACGAAGCTCGGCGTCAGTCCGTGGCTGAACCTGTTCGCCGGGGCCGCCGTCGCGGCCGCCCTGGCCCTGTTCGTCGCCGGCATCACGCTCCGCTTCGGTCTCAACGAGGACTACTTCGCGATGTTCACGGTCGCTCTCTCCCAGGTGCTGAAGCTGCTGCTGTTGAACTGGGAGTACGCCGGGCGCGCGACCGGGATCTACATCACGGTGGTGCGCGACGACGTCTGGAACATGGCGTTCGTCGACCGCAAGCCCTATCTCTACATCGCCCTCGGACTGCTCCTGGCGGTGCTGGCCGCGAGCTACGCGATCCAGCGGAGCCGGCTCGGCTACTTCCTGGCCGCCGTTCGCGAGAACGCTCAGGCGGCCGAGGCGCTCGGAATCAACGAGTCGCGGGTCAAGACTATCGCCATCGTCGCCAGCGGCACCCTGGCCGGCGCCCTCGGCGCGTTCTGGGGCCAGTTCGCGACCTTCGTGGATCCCAAGCAGGCCTTCAGCCTGGCCAAGAACTTCGAGATGCTGCTCGGCCCGGTCCTCGGCGGGCGACTGAGCCTCATCGGTCCCGTGCTGGGGGCCGGCGTGATCAAGCCCCTCGAGGACCTCCTGCGCGGCTGGCTCGGCGGCGGCGCCGACGCCCTGTACCTCGTCCTCTATGGCGCCGCGCTCGTGGCCGGCTGCCTCCTGCTGCCCCGGGGAATCGCCGTGTACCTGGAAGCCGCTCACCGACGGTGGGCGCGCGGTCGCTCTCCCGCGTGAGCCTGCTCGTCCTCGACGCCGTCACCAAGCGCTTCGGCGGCCTCACCGCGCTCGATCGCGTCTCGCTGCGCGTCGAGGCGGGCGAGATCGTCGGGATCATCGGCCCCAACGGCTCGGGCAAGACCACGCTCTTCGCGACGGTGTCCGGCTTCCTCACGCCGGAGGCGGGCCGCATCCTCTTCGAGGGCGTCTCCATCGCCGGCTTGCGGCCGTCGGTCACGAACGCTCGGGGGCTGGCCCGGACGTTCCAGATCGTCCAGCCGTTCGGCGGCCTCTCGGTGCTCGACAACGTGATGATCGGCGCGCTGCGCGGAGGGCGTGAGTCGCTCGACGGCGCGCGGGCCAGCGCGGGTGCGATCCTCGAGCTCGTCGGGCTCACGGCGCTGGGCGATCGGCTCGCCGCCGATCTCACCCTCGTCGAGCGCAAGCGCCTGGAGGTGGCGCGCGCCCTGGCCACCCGCCCGAAGCTCCTCCTCCTGGACGAGGTCATGGCCGGACTGCGCCCCACCGAGATCGAGGAATCGATCCGCCTGATCCGCCGCGTGCGCGATCAAGGCATCACCATCGTCCTCGTCGAGCACCTCATCCGGGCCGTCCTCGCCCTCTCCGAGCGGATGTACGTGCTCCACCACGGGAGCCTCATCGCGGAAGGCGCGCCGGGCGACGTGATCCACCAGCCCCAGGTGATCAGCGCATACTTTGGAGCCGCGCCCGTCGATGCTTGAGGTCCGGGAGCTTCGGGTGCGGTACGGTGAGGTCACCGCGGTGTGGGACGTCTCGCTCGACGTGCGTCAGGGCGAGCTGGTCGCGGTGGTCGGCCCGAACGGCGCCGGCAAGACGTCGCTGCTCAACGCCCTCTCGGGCCTCGTCCCGGTCGCCGCCGGCGCCGTGCGCTTCCTGGGCCACGACATCACGGCGTACCCGGCGCACCGCCGCGCGGCGCTCGGCCTCACGCAGTGTCCGGAGGGCCGGCAACTCTTCCCCGAGATGACCGTCGAAGAGAACTTGAAGATGGGCGCCTACGGCTGCCCGGAGCGTGGCGGGCTGACGGCACGTCTCGACCACGTCTACACCATGTTCCCGAAGCTCCGGGAACGGCGCCAGCAGATCGCCAGCACGCTGTCGGGTGGCGAGCAGCAGATGACCGCCCTCGGTCGGGCCGTGATGGCGGCGCCGCGGCTGCTCCTCCTCGACGAGCCGTCGCTCGGGCTGGCGCCGATCGTGGTCGAGGAGATGTTCCGGTACATCCGCGAGATCCACGCCGCGGGCTCGACGGTCCTCATCGTGGAGCAGAACGTGCTCCAGACGCTCCAACTCGCCGATCGCGGCTATGTGCTGGAGAGCGGGCGTCTGGCCCTCACGGGTGGCGGCCGCGCGCTGCTCCGCGACGAGCACATGCGGCGCGCCTACCTCGGTCTCGGCCCGGCCTGAGCCTCGTGGTCGCGGCGACTACGGCGGAGACCTGAAGCGCCCCCAGTCGATACTCAGCCGCCGCATGCGGGCGCGGAGTGTGTGGGGGTTCACCTTCAGCAGGCGGGCCGCGCCGTGCGGTCCCTCGACGCGTCCGAGCGTGGCGGACAGCGCCGCTTCGATGTGCCGACGAATGGCGGCGTCGAGTGGCGCGACGCCGGCGGTCGCGCCGGCGATGGGAGCCTCGGGCGCGGTGGCCGCCGGCGCCGGCGGAGAAGGGGCCGGCGCGATACCGAGGGCCTTGGCCACCTCGAGGCGTCGACCGTCTCCGAGAATCACGGCGCGATCGATCACGGCGGCCAGCTCACGGACGTTCCCCGGCCACGCGTAGGAGACGAGCGCCGCCATGTCGGGCGCCGATGGCACCTGCACCGGCAGCCCGAAGCGGACCGCCGCCCGTTCGGCGAAGTGGCGCGCGAGCGCGGGGATGTCCTCCCGCCGCTCGCGCAGGGGCGGGAGCAGAATGGGAAACACCGCGATCCGATACCAGAGGTCCTCGCGGAACCGACCTTCGCGCACCATCGCCGTCAGATCCCGATGGGTGGCGGTCACGATCCGGGTGTCGACCTTGATGGGCTGCTGCCCGCCGATTCGCTCCAGGTAGCCGTCCTGCAGGACTCGGAGGAGGCGCACCTGGGCGGCCGGCGGCAGGTCGCCGATCTCGTCCAGGAGCAGCGTCCCGCCGTCGGCGCGCTCGAACCACCCCTTGCGCGTGTCGACCGCGCCGGTGAAGCTCCCGCGCTCGTGCCCGAAGAGCTGCGAGTCGATCAGATCCGGCAGGATGGCGCCGCAGTTCACGCGGATGAACGGACCGTGGGCTCGTGGCGATCGGGTGTGGATCGCCCGCGCGATCACTTCCTTGCCGGCACCCGTCTCGCCAAGGATCAGGACCGGCACGTCCGACTTCGCGACCAGCTCGACGCGCTCCATCACCGGGCGCAGGCCGGTGTCGGCGCCCGCGATCGTCTCGGCGACCTGCGTGCGCCCCAGCCGCGTGAGCAGCGACTGCTTCTCGGCCTCGGCGGCCTCGCGCAGCGCCTGGAGCTCGCGGAGGCGCTGGTGGTTCTCCAACGCAACCGAGAACGGGTCGAGGAGCGCCTCGACCACCGCGACGTGCCGCGTCTCGAACCGCTGGCCGGGGCGCGCTAGCACCACCAGGACGCCCTGAGGACCCTGGCGGGTCGCGAGGGGGCCCACGATCGCCTCGGCGCTCGTCCCCTTGGGGATGCAGAGCACCCACTCGTCGTCCGGCGAGGCGCCCCCGCGACGATGGCCGACGTCGCCGCGCCGGCACCAGGCCAAGAGCCGGGTGACCTGGGCCGGCGAGTAGTCCGTCACGCCGGTGTCGAACGTGGCCGCTCGTCCCGCCCCGCCGATCGCCACGGTATCGAGTCGAGACCGGTTGACGTCGAATTCACGGACGAGCACCGCGGCGATCGGCATCCGGTCGGCGAGCATCTGCGCGATCGTCGTCGCCGACTCGTGGATCTCGATGTGGCGACACGCCTCCTGCCAGACGGCGAGCAGCAGGTCGCGGAAGGGTTCGAGGACCACGGCCCCGTACCATAGCACGGGCGACTGCCACTATTTCATAGGTCTTCCGTCATATATGCTGGAATCGGAAAGCTGCCGCGAATAAATCATTGTAGAACAACACGTTAGACGACTGGCACGACTCTCGCTTTAGCAGCGCCGCGATGGCTGGCCTGCAGTTACTCGTCCTGGCGGCGGCGGTGAGCCTCTTGCTCCCGACGTTCGCCCTGGCTCAGGCCGAGATCCTGAACGTCTCGTACGACCCGACGCGCGAGCTCTACCGCGACTACAACCAGGCCTTCGCCCGATTCTGGAAGCAGAAGACCGGCCTCACCATCACGGTCCAGCAGTCCCACGGCGGCTCGAGCAAGCAGGCCCGATCGGTCATCGACGGCCTGAACGCCGACGTCGTCACGCTGGCGCTCGCCTACGACATCGACGCGATCGCCGAGAAGGCGGGGCTGCTGCCGGCGGACTGGCAGTCGCGCCTGCCCCACAACGCCTCGCCCTATACCTCCACGATCGTGTTCCTCGTGCGCAAGGGCAATCCGAAGGGGATCCGCGACTGGGACGACCTGGTCAGGCCCGGCGTCTCCGTCATCACGCCCAACCCCAAGACCTCGGGCGGCGCCCGCTGGAACTATGTCGCGGCGTGGGGCCATGCGTTGCGGAAGCCGCAGGGCAGCGAGGCCAAGGCCAGCGAGTTCGTCGCCGCGCTCTACCGCAACGTCCCCGTGCTCGACTCCGGCGCCCGCGGCTCCACGACCACGTTCGTGCAGCGCGGCCTCGGCGACGTGCTGATCTCCTGGGAGAACGAGGCCTTCCTCGCGGTGAAGGAATTCGGCGCCGACAAGCTCGAGATCGTCGTGCCCCCCGCGAGCGTCCTGGCCGAGCCGCCGGTCGCGGTCGTCGACAAGGTCGTCGAGCGGCGCGGCTCGCGGAAGATCGCCGAGGCTTACCTCGAGTACCTCTACTCGCCCGAGGGGCAGGACATCGTCGGCAAGCACTTCTACCGGCCGCGGCTCGCCGAGGCGGCGAAGAAGTACGAGCGCCGGTTCCCCAGGCTCGCGCTGTTCACGATCGACGAGGTGGTGGGCGGATGGCCCAAGGCCCAGAAGGCCCACTTCGACGACGGCGGGATCTTCGACCAGATCTACAAGCCCTCGCGATGACGGACCACGGACGCCGCCGATGAGGATCGCGGTCAAGCGCTACAGCGTCCTGCCCGGCTTTGGCCTCACGCTCGGGTGCGCGCTCCTCTACCTCAGCCTGATCGTGCTGATCCCGCTGTCGGGGCTCTTCTTCAAGACCGCGACCCTCACCTGGGCGCAGTTCTGGAGCACCGTCACTAACGAGCGCGTGCTGGCCTCCTACCGGCTGACGTTCGGCGCCTCGCTGGCCGCGGCGGCGGTCAACGTCGTCTTCGGTTTCGTCGTCGCCTGGACGCTCGTCCGATACGAGTTCCCCGGCAAGCGGGTGGTGGACGCGCTCGTCGACCTGCCCTTCGCGCTGCCCACCGCCGTGTCGGGGATTGCCTTGACGACGATCTATGCGAGCAACGGCTGGATCGGCCGCTACCTCGAGCCGCTCGGCCTCAAGACGGCGTTCTCACCGACGGGCGTGGCCATCGCGCTCACCTTCATCGGCTTGCCGTTCGTGGTCCGGACGCTGCAGCCGGCCCTGGAGGACCTCGAGTCGGAGGTCGAGGAGGCCGCCGCCAGCCTGGGCGCCACCCGGGGCCAGACGTTTCGGCGCGTCATCGTCCCGTCGGTCCTGCCCGCCCTGATCACGGGCGGCAGCCTGGCCTTCGCCCGGGCGCTCGGCGAGTACGGGTCGGTCGTGTTCATCTCGGGCAACATGCCCATGAAGACCGAGATCACGTCGCTCCTGATCGTCACCAAGCTCGAGCAGTACGACTACGCCGGCGCGACGGCGATCGCGGTGGCCATGCTCGTCGTCTCGTTCGCCGTCCTCCTGACGATCAACGGGGTGCAGTGGTGGAGCGGCCGCCGCTACCGGGAGGCGGTCTGAGGTGGCCGCCGTGAGCGAGCGCATCGCCCGAGGCGCCGTAGCCCGGCCTCCCGTGACCGAGCCAACGTGGCTGACGGGGCTCCTGATCGCCGTGTCGATCGGCTTCCTGGCGGCGTTTCTCTTCGTCCCGCTGGTGGCGGTCTTCGCCGAGGCGCTGAGGAAAGGGTTCGCGGCCTACGTCGACGGCCTCCGCGATCCGGCGGCGCTGGAGGCCATCACCCTCACCCTGGTGACCGCCGCGATCGCCGTGCCGCTGAACCTGGTCTTCGGCGTGGCGGCGGCGTGGGCTCTCGCCAAGTTCCAGTTCCCGGGCCGGAGCTTCCTGGTCACGCTCATCGAGCTGCCCTTCGCCGTCTCACCGGTGATCTCGGGCCTGGTGTGGGTCCTGCTCTTCGGGCTGCAGGGATGGCTGGGGCCGTGGCTGGCCGCTCACGACATCAAGATCATCTTCGCCGTGCCGGGCATCGTGCTGGCCACCGTGTTCGTGACCCTTCCGTTCGTCGCGCGCCAGCTGCTCCCCCTCATGCGCCAGCAGGGCACCGAGGAAGAACAGGCCGCGCTCGTCCTCGGCGCGAGCGGCGGGCAGACCTTCTGGCGGGTCACGCTCCCGAACGTGAAGTGGGCGCTGCTGTACGGCGTCATCCTCTCCAACGCGCGCGCGATGGGCGAGTTCGGCGCCGTGTCGGTGGTGTCGGGACACATCCGGGGCCAGACGACCACGATGCCGCTGCACGTGGAGATCCTCTACAACGAGTACAACTTCGTCGGCGCGTTCGCCGTGGCCTCCCTGCTGGCCCTGCTCGCGCTGGCGACCCTGGCGCTCAAGACGTTCGTCGAGTGGAAGAGCCGCGGACCGGCGGCCGATGGGCTGGTGCTGCGCCTCGTGGAGGACCGCTGACGTGAGCATCGAGCTGACCAACATCACCAAGACCTTCGGGCGCTTCGTCGCCCTGCGCGGCGTGAGCCTCACCGTGCCCGACGGCGAGCTGGTCGCGCTGCTGGGCCCCTCCGGCTCCGGCAAGACGACGCTCCTGCGGATCATCGCCGGGCTCGAGCAGCCGGACCCGGGCAGCGGGCCGATCCGCTTCCACGCCGAAGACGTCGCCGGGCACGGCGTCGGCGACCGGCGCGTGGGTTTCGTCTTCCAGCACTACGCCCTGTTCCGTCACATGAGCGTCTTCGAGAACGTGGCCTTCGGCCTCCGCGTGCGCCCGCGCGCGGCCCGGCCCGCCAGCCCCGAGATCCGCGAGCGGGTCACCGGGCTCCTGCGGCTGGTCCAGATCGACGGCCTCGCCGACCGCTACCCTCATGAGCTCTCCGGCGGGCAGCGCCAGCGCGTCGCCCTGGCCCGGGCCCTGGCGATCGAGCCGCGCGTGCTGCTGCTCGACGAGCCGTTCGGCGCCCTCGACGCCAACGTCCGGCAGGAGCTCCGGCGGTGGCTCCGCCGGCTCCACGACGAGCTCAACGTCGCCAGCGTGTTCGTCACCCACGACCAGGACGAGGCGCTTGAGGTCGCCGACCGGGTGGTGGTGATGAACCAGGGCGCCGTCGAGCAGGTAGGCACCCCCGACGAGGTCTTCCACCGGCCCCGGACGGAGTTCGTGATGAGCTTCCTCGGCAACGTCAACCGCTTTCGCGGCCGGGCCGAGCCGGGGCGCATCTCCTTCGCCACGGTGGCCATGGACCACGACAGCGCGCTCGCCGGCGATGCCCGGGTCTTCGTCCGGCCCTACGACTTCGAGATCCACGCGGCGCCCAACGGCCGTCCGGGCTTCCAGGCCACGGTGCTGCGTATCCATTCGGCGGGGCCGAGCGTGCAGGTCGAACTCCTCGCGGAATCCGGCGAGGCGCTGGTAGTCGAGCTCTCGCAGGAGCGCTACCAGGCGCTCGACCTTCGCCGCGGGCGCGCCGTGCTGGTCGCTCCACGCCGCATCAACGTCTTCGTCGACGGGGCGGCCGCGGAGGCTGCGCGTTGAGCCTGGCGCGCGCGATCAACGGCGCCGTCCGGGGCGTGCTCGGCCGGAGGGGTTCAGCCCGCAGCGACGACCCGCGCGAGGTGCACTTGCTGGCGAGTGTCGCAGGCGCGCCGATGACGCTCGAGGAGCGCCTCATCGTTGAGGCGCTCGCCGGCGCCGGATCGCTCCGGCTCGCCGAGCTGGTGTCCCGCGCGGCGCACGCGTTGTACCGGGAGGAGCAGCGGCTGGGCGCCGGGGCCGCCGACATCGGGATCTTCGGCTCACGCCTGTTCGCGCCGGACGTCGCGCGGGCCCTGGAGGCCGGCAACGGGCGCCTGTGGACGATCACCTCCCGAGCGCCCCAAGAATAGACGGGGGAGCCCGGTCTCCCGAGCTCCCCGATTCACGTGGTGGGCCGTCAGGGACTCGAACCCCGGACCCCCTGATCAAGAGACCAAGGGCAAACGACCGAACCGCCAACTCACTGAGACGATCGCCAAGTCGTAGGCCCGTTTAGGGACTCGGGAATTGGGACTTGTCCCACCCGCAGCTCATGAGCGGCAAAGGACCCATCTCGCGGCCTTGACTCCGCTCGGGGCCGGCGTTAGTTGCCGACCGTCTCCCGGATGCTGCCGAAGTGCTCGTCGATGTGGGTGATCAGGCCGCTGGTGACGACCTGCTCGGCGGTCATCGGCGGCGCGTCCGTGAAGACGGTCGCGCTCTTCCCCAGCTGATCGTCACTCAGGCCACGGACCACCGCGGCGGCCGCCGCCGCGCCCTTCCTTTGGAGCGCGATCGTCTCCGCCTTGGTGCAGTGGGCGTGCTCCTTCGCGTGCTTGGCGTTCATCTCGTCGACCATGGCCCCCGTGAAGTTGCCCAGCGACTGCCCGGACACGATCGCGGTGACGATGCCGGCGATCGGCTCGAGGACGCTCGCCAGGTGGTGCGCGGTCACGCCGACCGTCCACTTCTCCGCCGCGGTCACCTTCGTCCAGTCCGCCTCGCTCAGCTTTTCGAGGATGGCGGCGGCCTCCTGAGCCTTTGCCTCGAACTGCTTCGCCAGTGCGTCGCTCTTCGCTCCCAGTGGTGTCCTCCTCGATCGACCCGTGGGGCTGTGATGATCCGCGGACAGCACCCGCCGATCACCAGCCCGTTGGATCTCCGGTGAAGGCGCTGGGGATACCTGTTTCCCCCACTCAGTGGGCCATGCTCGGACTCGGCAGCGCGGCCGGAAGCTGGCGGGGCGAGCGGAACGTGACCGCGATGGCGACCGCTCCGAGGCCTATCCCGCACGAGCCGATGAACAGCCAGAAGTAGCTGCCGAACGCGTCGTACAGCCAGCCGCCGGCCAGCGGCCCGAGCGCCATGCCCAGGGTGGACGCGAAGCCGACCGCGCCGAAGGTGGTTCCCATGATCCGCGCGCCGAAGTATTCGCGCACGAGGATCGCGTAGAGCGGCATCACGCCGCCGTAGGCGAACCCGAACATCAACGCGACCGCGTAGAAGTGCGAGAGCTCGCGGGTGACGAGGTAGAGGCTCACGGCCACCACCTGGAGGGCGAGCCCCGCGAACAGCACGCGCTTCGCGCCGACGCGGTCGGCCACGAGCCCGCAGATGATCTTGCCGCTCAGCGAAGCCAGGCCCGCCGCGCTGAGCACGGTGGCCGCGGCCATCGCCGACACGCCGTGGTCGATCGCGTAGGTGACCATGTGGAAGATCGGACCCGAGTGCGCCGCGCAACACGCGAAGTACGTGAACGCGAGGGCGGCGAACTGCGGCGTGCGCAGCGCCTGCGCCGCCGTGAGCTCGCGGCCGTCAGCGTCGGCCGTCGCCTCGGGAACGTCTGCGGTCGCCGGCGCTGTCGGTTCCCGGACGAGCAATGCGGCGG
>JBOHPP010000208.1:0-9153 GCA_050731755.1 Candidatus Rokuibacteriota bacterium
GTGCCGGCGTCGCCCGCCGAGGTCGCTCCGCCGAAGCCTGCCGCTGCGGCCACGGAAGCTCCACCGGCGCCGCCGGCCGAGGTCAAGCGCGAGCTGATCCGCGTTCCCGAATCGGTGACGGTGGCCGAGCTCAGCGAAAAAATGCGTCGCAAGTCAGGGGAAATCATCAAGACCCTCCTCGAGCTGGGGGTCATGCGGATGGTCAACGACCTGCTCGACCCCACCGAGGCGAAGCTGGTGGCCGACCGGTTCGGCTTCGACGTCGAGGTCCGCTCCTTCGAGGGGGAGGTCCTCGACGAGGACGAGGTCGATCCGACTCAACTCGTGCTGCGGCCCCCCGTGGTGACGGTCATGGGCCACGTCGATCATGGCAAGACGTCACTGCTCGACTACGTGCGCAAGACGAAGATCGCCGAGAAGGAGTTCGGAGGCATCACCCAGCACATCGGCGCCTACCAGGTGATGACCTCGCACGGCAAAGTGACTTTCCTGGATACGCCGGGCCACGAGGCGTTCACCGCAATGCGGGCCCGCGGGGCCCAGGCCACCGACATCGTCATCTTGGTGGTGGCCGCGGACGACGGCGTCATGCCGCAGACCGTGGAGGCCATCAATCACGCCCGCGCGGCCAACGTGCCCATCATCGTGGCCGTCAACAAGATCGATAAACCCGAGGCCGACCCCGAGCGGGTCAAGCGCGAGCTGGCCAACCATGGGCTGGTCCCCGAAGAGTGGGGCGGCCAGACGATCTTCGTGCCTACCTCGGCCAAGAAGGGCACCGGGATGGACCAGCTGCTGGAGATGACCGCGCTCCAGGCCGAGGTCCTGGAGCTCAAGGCCAACCCCAACCGCGCCGCCAAAGGAGTGATCATCGAGAGCCGGCTCGACCGGGGCCGCGGCCCGGTGGCCACCGCGCTGGTCCGGACCGGAACACTGCGCGAAGGGGAAGCCGTGGTGGTGGGCGCCCACTCCGGACGCATCCGCGCCCTGGTCGATCCCAGCGGGCGCAAGGTGAAGTCGGCCGGCCCCTCCGATCCGGTGGAGATCCTCGGGCTGGGTGGTGTACCGGCCGCCGGTGACGTGCTGGTGGCGGTGTCCGACGAGCGCAAAGCCCGGCAGATCGCCCAGATGCGGATCGAGCGCGAGAAGGCCAAGGTCAAGGCGGCCACTCGCGTCACGCTGGAAAGCCTGCACCGGCAGATCGAGACCGGCGAGGTCAAGGAGCTGCGTCTGGTGCTCAAGGCCGACGTCCAGGGTTCGGTGGAGGCGCTGAGCGAGTCGCTCGAGCGCCTGTCGACCGACGAAGTCAAGCTCAAGGTCATCCACGCCTCGGCGGGCGCCATCAACGAAAGCGACGTCATGCTGGCCTCCGCCTCCAACGCCATCGTCATCGGCTTCAACGTCAAGGCGGACCCCAAGGCCCAAAGCCAGGCCCAGGCCAATGGCGTGGACGTCCGCCACTACAACGTCATCTACACCGTGATCAACGACGTGAAGGCCGCGCTGGCCGGCCTGCTGGCGCCGGAGATCCGGGAGACGGTGCTGGGCCGGGCCCAGGTGCGGCAGATCTTCGTCATCTCCAAGCTCGGCCCCATCGCCGGCAGCTCCGTGCAGGAAGGGAAGATCGTCCGCAACGCCAAGGTCCGCGTCCGGCGGGGCGACGGCGTGGCCGGCGAGGGAACCGTCACCTCCCTCAAACGGTTCAAGGACGACGTCCGCGAGGTGCTGGCCGGGATGGAGTGCGGCATCGGCGTCGACGCCGTGAAGGGCCTCCAGCCGGGCGACATCCTCGAGGTCTACACCACCGAGGAAGTCGCGCGCACGCTGTGATGGTCGGGGCCGATGTCCAGCGCGCGCGTCGCCGTCGGCACGATTGAGCTCCACCTTCCGGACGTCGATTCGCTCAAGGGCAAGCGGCACGTCCTCAAGGGGCTGAAGGAGCGGGTGCGCGCCCGCTTCGAGGTGGCGGTGGCCGAGGTCGACCACCACGACGCCTGGCAACACGCCACCCTGGCCGTGGCCTGCGTGTCCCACGACTCCCGCCACGCCAACGAGGTCGTCTCCAAGGCGCTGAACTTCATCGAGGCCAATGTGGATGGATCCGTGATCGACACCAGCGTGGAGATTCTGTGATGCAGGGCAAGCGCCTGGACCGGGTGAATCAGCTGATCCGGGAGGAGATCTCGCTGCTCCTCCAGCGCGAGCTGAAGGATCCCCGCCTGGGGTTCGTCACCGTCACCGACGTCGAGACGACCAAGGACCTGCGATCGGCCAAGGTCTTCGTGTCGGTTCTGGGCGACGACGCGCAATGGGCGGCATCGATGGCCGCGCTGGGGAGCGCCCGCGGCTTCATCCGCAACTGGCTGCGCCAGCACCTCGACCTCCGGCAAACCCCGGAGCTCGATTTCCGGCCCGATCGGTCGATGGAGCACGCGGCGCGCATCCAACGGCTGCTCCAGCAGCTCGGCGACCGCTGAGGGACAGCCGGTGCCCGTACCTGCCGACCTCGTCGCCGCCCTCGTGCGTCCGCCCCGGCGCGTCCTCATGCTGGGTCACGTCCATCCGGACGCCGACGTGCTGGGCACCCTGCTCGCGCTCGGCCTGGCCCTGGCCGACCGCGGCTGGCCGGTGACGTCGGGGGGCCCTCACCCGGCGCCGGAGGTTTTGGCCTTCCTTCCCGGCGTGGAGCGTTATCGGCGTCTCGAACGGGTCGAGGGGCCCCTCGACGTCGCGGTGCTGACCGACTGCCCGAACCCCGAGCGCACGGAGGGGCTGCTCGAACAGGCTCGCGCCGCCGGTGCGCTCATCGTCAACATCGACCACCACCACGACAATCGGCGATACGGCGACCTGAACTGGGTGGAGCCGGGGGCGGCGGCCGCTGGGGAGATGATGTACGACCTCCTGCTGGCCTTGCCGGCGCCGATTACGCCGGCCATCGCCACCAATCTCTTTACTGCCATCCACATGGACACCGGCTCGTTCCGCTACTCCAACGTCACGCCGACGACCTTTCGCATCGCCGGGGCCCTGGTGGCGGCCGGCGCCGATCCGGCGTTCATCGGCGGGCGCCTCTACGAACGACGTTCGGCCGACGACCTCCGCCTGCTTGGCGAGACGCTGGGCCGCGTGCAGGTGAGCACCGACGGGCGGCTCGCCTGGCTGGCCCTTCCTGCGGGGACCGTGCCCGAGGCCTTCGTCGAGGCCGAAGACCTCGTGAACTATCCCCGCTCGGTGGCCTCGGTGCGCGTGGCGTGCCTGCTGCGCGAGCGCGACGGCGCGGTGAAGGTGAGCCTGCGGGCCAAGGGGGACGTTGACGTGAGCCGAATCGCCGCCACCTTCGGGGGCGGTGGCCACCGGAATGCCGCCGGCTGCAGCGTGCCGGGGACGCTTGAGGCTGTCAGCGGCAAGGTGCTGGCGGCCATCCAGACCGCGCTGCGAGGCTGATGACGCCTGTTCGCTCGGGCGTACTCGTCGTCGCCAAGGCCGCCGGCATGACCTCCTTCGACGTCGTGGCCCTGGCCCGCAAGCGCCTGGGCGTGCGCCGCGTGGGCCACGGGGGCACGCTCGATCCGGATGCTGTCGGCGTCCTGCCCATCCTGATCGGCGAGGCGACGAAGCTGATGCCCTATCTCGTGGATTGGGACAAGGAGTACGTCGTGACCGTCCGCCTCGGGGTGCGCACCGACACCCAGGACCTCGGGGGGCGGGTGCTCGCCGCGTCGCCGGTGCCACCGTTCAGCCACGATCAGATCGTCCGGGCGACGCGCGCCTTCGTCGGCCGCATTCGCCAGGTGCCGCCCATGTACTCCGCGCTCCATCACGGGGGCCGGCGTCTTTACGAGCTGGCCCGGGAGGGCGTCGAGGTGCCGCGCGAGCCGCGGGAGGTGATCGTGCACTCCATCGACGTCGAGGAGGCCTCGCTGCCGACGGTGACGCTGAGGATCGTCTGCGGCAAGGGAACGTACGTGCGCGCACTCGCCGCCGATATTGGCGAGACGCTTGGCTGTGGTGCCGCCGTCGAGCGCCTGGAGCGGTCGAGAGTGGGTCCGTTCGGGCTCGACGGCGCGCTGGCCACTCGTGAGCTGGCCTCGGCGCCGGCCGAGACGGTGTGGGCTCGCGTGCTACCTGCCGAGGCCGCGCTGGCCGGCTGGCCGGTGGTGCGGCTCGACGGGCGGGCCGCGAGCGCCTTCCGGCACGGCCAGTCGGTGGACGCGGACCGCCCGGCGCTCGGGAAGCCGCTGGTGGCCGTTCACGCCGCTGCTGGCGGGTTTCTCGGTATCGGCGAGGTGATCGACGACCGCGTCAAGCCGGCGCGGATCTTTCATGCGGATCATACGGGGTCTCGAGTCTTACCCGCCTGACGGGCCCGGCTCCGCCGTCGCCCTCGGCGTCTTCGACGGCATTCATCTCGCTCACCGAGCCATCCTCACGGCGGCAGTGGCGCGCGCGCGCGCGGCGGCTCTCCAGGCACTGGCCTGCACCTTCGATCCTCACCCCGCCGAGGTGCTCCACCCCGAAAACCCGCCTCCGTCCATCTCGACTCTCGGGGAGCGGCTGGAGCTCATCGCCCAGACCGGCATCGACGCCACCGTCGTGCTGGCGTTCACGCCGCAACTCGCGACCGTCGAACCGGAGGCCTTCGTCAAGGACGTACTGCTCGACCGGCTGCACGCCCGCGACGTCGTTGTCGGGTTCAACCACACCTTCGGCCGCGGAGCCCGGGGCGACGCCCGGCTCCTGCAGACCCTGGCCGAACGGCTCGGCTTCCGCGCACACGTGGTTCCCCCGTTGATGATGGACGGGGTTCCGGTGTCATCCACCGAGATTCGCGCCGCGCTACGGGCCGGGGACGTCGACCGAGCCAGCCGCTATCTGGGGCGGCCGTACACCATTGTGGGTCAGGTGGTACGCGGGGCGGGGCGGGGCCGTAGCCTCGGCTTCCCGACTGCGAACCTCGAGCCCGCCCGGCCGCTCATTGTTCCACCGGGCGTGTATGCCTGCCGGGCGGACCTCGGAGGCGAGAGCTACCCTTCGGTCGCCAACATCGGCGTGCGTCCGACTTTCGGCGAGGGACGACTCGTCATCGAGGCGCATCTGCTGGACTTTTCTGGCACGCTCTACGGCCGGCCCGTTCGTCTCACCTTCGTGAGCCGGCTCAGGGACGAGCGGAAGTTCGCGGGGCCGGAGGCCCTCCGGGAGCAGATCGCGCTCGACATCGCGGCTGCCCGCCAGCGTCTCTGACCACGCTAACTTTACTCGACGAGGTTTCGGTGGTACCATGCCGTAATTGCAGACAAAACAAGCACTTTTGAACCCGTTCTGGCGGAGACCCCCTTCCCGGAGCGAGGCGATTGGAGGAGGGCCTGCCGATGCCGCTGCCTGTCGAGAAGAAGCGGACCCTGATCGAGCAGTTCCGTGTTCACGAAGGCGATACCGGGTCCCCAGAAGTCCAGATCGCGCTCCTGACCGAGCGGATCAACGGCCTGACCGAGCACTTCAGGCTCCACACCAAGGACCATCACTCACGGCGGGGGCTGCTCATGCTCATCGGCAAGCGCCGCAGCCTTCTCGAGTACCTGCGCAAGAAAGACCCCGAGCGGTATCGCACCATCATCGAGAAGCTCGGAATCCGCCGGTGACGGCGGGTCGATTCGTCAAGGACCGGTCCTCGGACGGCACGATTCCGGGGGCCTCAGAGCTCAGGCTCGCCTCGGGCGGACGGCCTATCGGCCGTCGGGCGCCCTGCGGCTCCTACTACTGCGTACGCCGGACTCCGGCCGACACGCGAGGACAGGCATCGTCATGACTCACAGCGTTCAACTGGACATCAATGGCCACCGGCTCTCCATCGAGACCGGCAAGGTGGCCAAGCAAGCCGAGGGCGCCGTCATCATGCGCCAGGGCGGCACGATGGTGCTGGCCACCTGCGTCGCCGCGCGCACCCCGAACGAGGCCCGGGACTTCTTCCCGCTCACGGTCGAGTATCGCGAGCGCGCCTACGCCGGGGGCCGCATCCCCGGCGGCTACTTCAAACGCGAAGGCCGGCCCGCCGAGCACGAGATCCTCACCTCGCGGCTCATCGACCGGCCCATCCGGCCCTTGTTCCCCAAGGGCTTTCGCAATGAAGTCCAGGTCATCTGTCTGGCCATCTCCGCTGATGGTGAGAACGAGCCCGACGTGCTGGCCATCAACGGGGCCTCGGCGGCGCTCGGCCTCAGCGGCATCCCGTTCGAGGGGCCGGTGGGCGCGGTGCGGGTGGGGAGGGTGGACGGCTCGTTCGTGGCCAACCCGACTATCGCCCAGCAGGCGGCGTCGACCCTGGACATTGTCATCGCCGGCACCGAGAGCGCCGTCCTCATGGTCGAGGCGGGAGCCAAAGAGGTCGCCGAGGAGACGATGCTGGAGGCGATCGCCTTCGGCCACGCCGAGTGCAAGCGGCTGGCCCGGATACAGCAGGAGCTGATGCAGCGGGCGGCGAAGCCGCGCTGGCCATTCGATCCCGACGCCGAGCGCGACCGGGAGCTGGAGGCCCGTGTTCGGCAACTGGCCGGTCAGCGCCTGACGGCCGCGCTGGGCATCACCGAGAAACAGGCTCGCGCCGACGCAGTCGGCTCGGCGTTCGAGGAGGTGTGGCAGGCCCTGGGCGTCGACGAGAGCCGGAAGGCGGCGGTCAAGGATGCGTTCGAGGCCCTGGAGGCCGCCGAGGTCCGTCGGATGATCGTCGAGCGGGGAGTCCGCGTCGACGGCCGAAAGGTGAGCGAGATCCGCCCCATCACCATCGACCTGGCCTATCTCCCACGGGCCCACGGCTCGGCCATCTTCACCCGAGGCGAGACGCAAGCCCTCGTGTCGGCCACCCTGGGAACCAAGAACGACGAGCAGAAGATCGAGCTGCTGGAAGGCGAGACCTATCGGCGCTTCATGCTGCACTACAACTTCCCGTCCTTCTCGGTGGGGGAAGTGCGGCGATTCGGCTCGCCGGGCCGCCGGGAGATCGGCCACGGCGCGCTGGCCGAGCGCGCGGTGTCGGCCGTGCTGCCCGCCAAGGAACAGTTTCCGTACACGATCAGGATCGTCTCCGACATTCTCGAGAGCAACGGGTCGACGTCCATGGCCACCGTGTGCGGCGCCTCGCTGGCCCTCATGGATGCCGGGGTGCCGATCCGGTCCCACGTCGCCGGCATCGCCATGGGCCTCGTCAAGGAGGGGGACCGGTTTGGGATCCTCACCGACATCATGGGCACCGAGGACCACTACGGCGACATGGATTTCAAGGTGGCCGGGACCGAAAAGGGCGTCACCGCGCTCCAGATGGACATCAAGATCACCGGGGTGTCGATCGAGATCATGCGCGCGGCCCTGAGCCAGGCCCGGGAGGCGCGGCTCAGCGTACTGGCCAAGATGCGGGAGGCGGTCGAGCGGCCTCGGCCGGAGCTCTCCCCGTACGCCCCGCGCTTCGTCACCATCAAGATCCGCCCGGAGAAGATCCGGGAAATCATCGGCCCCGGCGGCAAGGTCGTGCGCGGCATCCAGGAGCAGACAGGGACCAAGATCGACATCGAGGACGACGGCCGGGTGACGGTCTTCTCGTCCGACGCCGCCTCGGTGCAGAAGGCCGTCGGCATCATCCAGGACATCTGCCGGGAGGTGGAGCTCGACCGGATCTATGTGGGGAAGGTGAAGAAGATCGTCGAGTTCGGCGCCTTCGTGGAGGTCATTCCCAACACCGAAGGCCTGCTCCACATCTCGCAGATCGCCGAGACGCGCATCCGGTCCGTCCAGGACGTCCTCACCGAGGGCGACGAGGTGGCCGTCAAGGTCATCGAGATCGACGGCAACGGCAAGATGCGGCTCAGCCGGAAGATCGCGTTGCGCGAGCAGCCGGCCCTGGCTGGTCAGGAGAAGCTCAAGAACCCGAACGCGGCGAACCCACCCCGTGAGTGACGAGTACCGGAAGAGCGTTCTCGCCAACGGTATCCGCGTCGTCACCGAGCGGATGGCCCACGTCCGGTCGGTCGCCGTCGGGGTGTGGGTGGAGACGGGCTCCCGGCACGAGGCCGACGACCGGTCGGGGGTCTCCCACCTCATCGAACACCTGGTGTTCAAGGGGACGGCCACCCGGACCGCCGAGGACATCGCCCGCACCATGGACTCCGTGGGCGGCCAGATGGACGCCTTCACCACCAAGGAGCACACGTGCTTTTTCGTGCAGGTGCTCGACGAGCATCTGCCCTTGGCCGTCGAGCTCCTCACCGACATCCTGCTGCACCCGCTCTTCGACGCCGAGGAGCTGGAGCGCGAGAAGTCCGTCGTGCTGCAGGAGATCAAGATGGTGGAGGACACGCCGGACGACCTGATCCACGACCTCTTCGCCGCCCACGTGTGGGCTGGCCACCCGCTGGGCCGCCCGATCCTGGGACCGCGGGAGGCCATCGTCGGGTACCAGCGCCAGATCGTCCACGACCATTTCCTCGAGAACTACGTGGCTCCAAGGATCATCATCGCCGTCGCCGGCAACGTCACCCATGAGCAGGCGGTGACGCTCTTCGAGGCAGGCTTCAACCGGTCCGCGCGGCCTCCCGCCGACCGTCCGAACCCGGCGCCGGTCATCCACCCGGGCGTGAACATCGTCCACAAGGCCCTGGAGCAGGTGCACCTGGTGATGGGCTTTCCGGGGCTGAGTCACGCCGCCCCCGAACGCTACGCCCTCTACCTCCTCAACGACGTGATCGGCGGCAGCATGTCGTCGCGGCTGTTCCAGGAGGTCCGCGAGCGCCAGGGGCTGGTCTACTCGATCCACTCAGGCGTCCAGCCCTTCCGGGACACGGGCGTCCTTTATATCTACGCCGCCAGTGATGCGCCGAACTTCTCGAAGGTGCTCAAGTCGACCCTCAAGGAGATCCGCAGCCTCAAGAAGCACGGAGTGACCGGGGACGAGCTCAAGCGGGCCAAGGACCACCTCAAGGGCAGCCTCATGCTCTCCCTGGAGTCCACCTCCAGCCGCATGAACCGGCTGGCCAAGCACGAGATGCACTTCGGCTCGTTCCTGACGACGGACGCCCTGCTGGGCGCCATCGACGGCGTCCGCCACGAGGAGGTTCAGGCGCTCATCAGCATGCTGCTGGACGAGGATCGGCTGGCGTTGACGAC
>JBOHPP010000209.1:0-4871 GCA_050731755.1 Candidatus Rokuibacteriota bacterium
AAAGCCCCTAGCGGATCGGTCATGCGACCGGCAGCTCGGCCTCCCGCCGGAAGTCGCACCCCTCTTTGGCGCAGGTCTGCACCGTCCGACCCCGGGCGAAGCGCTGGATGATGAAGGGCGCGCCGCACTTCGGGCACGGCTCGGCCACCGGGCGCTGCCAGAGGACGAACTTGCACGCCGGATACGCCGAGCATCCGTAGAAGTTCCGCCCGCGCCGGGAGCGGCGCTCCACCAGCTCCCCGCTGCAGTTGGGCTCGGGACAGGCGATGCCGAGCGTCACCGGCTTCGTCGTCTTGCACTCGGGGTAACCCGAGCAGGCGATGAATTTCCCGAAGCGGCCGTGCTTGATGACCATGGGGCGGCCGCACGACGGGCAGGTCTCGTTCGTCGGCTCGTCCTCGGCCCGCCCGTTGCCGTTGAGGTCGCGGGTGTAGCGGCAGTCGGGGTACGTCGAGCACGCGATGAACTTGCCGAACCGGCCGCGGCGCTCGATCAGCTCGCCGCCGCAGTCAGGGCAGGCCTCCCCGATCGGCGTGCCCTGCTTCTCGTTGGACATCTCCCGCTTGGCCCGGGCCAGGTCGCGCCGGAAGGGCTCGTAGAACTCCTTCACCGTCTCGACCCAGTTGCGCTCCCCCTCCTCCACCTTGTCCAGGTGGTCCTCCATCTGGGCGGTGAACTCGACGTCCATGACCTTGGGGAAATACGGCAGCAGCTTGTCGGTCACCGCAATGCCCAGCTCGGTGGGAAAGAGCGTCCGCCGCTCCCTGCGCACATAGCCCCGCTCGTGGATGATAGTGCCGAGGATCGAGGCGTAGGTGGACGGCCGGCCGATGCCCAGCTCCTCCAGCGCCTTGATGAGGGAGGCCTCACTGAAACGCGGCGGCGCCTGGGTGAAGTGCTGCTTCGGTTCCAGCCCCAGCACCGTGAGCACCTCGCCCTCTTCGAGGGCGGGCACCGGGCTCTCGGCGTCCTCGTCGGGGCCGGTCTCGTCTTCGCGACCCTCCACGTAGACGGCCCGAAAGCCCTTGAACCGTAGCGTCTGGCCCTGGGCCCGGAACAGGCAACGGCCGGCGTCGATATCGGCACTGACGGTGTCGTAGACGGCGGGTAGCATCTGGCTGGCCAGAAACCGCTCCCAGATGAGCCGGTAGAGGGCGAGTTGATCCCGGCTGAGGAAGCGCGTCAGGGCGCGAGGCTCGTGGCCCACGTCGGTGGGACGGACGGCCTCGTGGGCCTCCTGGGCGTTGCCGCGCGAGCGGTAGACGGGCGGCGTGTCGGGTACGTACTCGGCGCCGAGCCGCGCGGTGACCCAGCTCCGGGCTTCCTCCTGGGCCTCGCGGGATACCCGCACCGAGTCGGTGCGCATGTACGTGATGAGCCCCACCGCGCCCTCGTCGCCGAGGTCGACGCCCTCGTAGAGCTGCTGGGCCACCGTCATGGTCTTCTTGGGCGAGAATCCCAGCTTCCGCCCGGCCTCCTGCTGGAGCGTGGAGGTGATGAACGGCGGCGCCGGATGGCGCTTGCGCTCGCCCCGGGTGACCCCGCGGACGACGAAACGCGCGCCGTCGAGTTCGGTCATCAATGCGCGGGTGACCTCTTCGTTGGACAGCGACGCCTTCTCGCCGCCGACCTCCTTGAGCGTGGCGACGAACTCGGGCGGCTGCTTGGCCCGCAGGCCCGCGTGCAGGGACCAGTACTCCTCGGGCCGGAAGTTCTGGATCTCCCGCTCACGGTCGACGACGAGCCGCAGCGCCACCGACTGCACACGGCCAGCCGAGAGCCCTCGCTGGACCTTCTCCCACAAGAGCGGCGAGAGGCTGTACCCGACCAGGCGGTCCAGAACCCGCCGCGCCTGCTGGGCGTCCACCTTCTTGAGGTCGATCTTCCCCGGCTGTTGGAAGGCGGCCTGCACCGCGCGCCGGGTGATCTCGTTGAACGTCACGCGATAGACCTTGCGCCGGTCGATGGGCAGCTCCTGGGCCAGGTGCCAGCCGATGGCCTCGCCTTCCCGGTCGGGGTCGGTGGCCACGTAGAGGGCCTCGGCCTTCTCAGCCGCCTTCTTGAGCTCGTCCAGGACCTTGCGCTTGGCCGGCGTGACCACGTACTTGGGTTTGAAGTTGCGCTTGGGATCGACGCCCAGCGCGGACTTGGGCAGGTCGCGGACGTGGCCCATCGAGGCTTTGACGACGTACTTCGAGTCCAGATACTTCTGGATCGTCTTCACCTTCGTGGGCGACTCCACTACCACGAGCGCCCGCCCGCCTCCGTTTTTCGCCACTACCTCCCCCTTCTCCGCGCCGGCACCCGCACCCAGCGCTGGCCGTCGAGCTGCCGGGCCCAGCCTTGCAGCTCGAGCGTCACCAGCGTGGCCGCCACCCGGGCCGGGCTTGCGTTGCCGCGCGCGATAAGCGCCTCGATGTGCTGCGGCATCTCCGGCGTCAACAACGCCAAAATATGTGCCTCGTCGCTGTCGGCCATCGGCCCGTCGTCGGTGCCTGACGGTTCCGACACGCTTCGGACGGCGCGACGCCATCGCTCCGGTAATTCTTGCACGATGTCATACCAGTCTCGTATCAGTGTAGCACCGTCCTGAATGAGCCCATTCGAGCCGCGGCACGCCTCCGAGGTGATTTGGCCTGGAACGGCGAACACTTCGCGGCCCAGTTCCCCCGCCAGCGAAGCAGTGATCAGCGCACCCGAGCGCTCGGGCGCCTCGACCACGACGACGCCCAGCGCCAGACCGGCCAGCGTGCGGTTGCGCGCCGGAAAGTGGCCGGGCATCGGTGGCGTGCCGGGCGGGAACTGCGACAGCAGCGCTCCATGGCCCTCGATCTCGTGCATGAGGGCGAGGTTTTCGGGCGGGTACGGGACGTCGATGCCCGCGCCGAGCACCGCGAGGGTGCGGCCGCCGGCGGCCAGCGCGCCGCGGTGGGCCGCCGTGTCGATGCCGCGGGCCAGCCCGCTGACGATCGTCACGCCGCGGGCGGCCAGCTCGAAGGCCAACCGCTCGGCGACGGCCAGACCGTACGTCGTCGCCCGGCGCGTGCCCACGATGGCGATGGCGAGCGCATCATCGAGCGCGAGCGTTCCTCGCAACCAGAGATCGGGCGGCGACGGCACCGCGGCGAGCAGCGCGGGGTAGTGCGGATCGCGCGGATCCAGGCGCGGCGCGTGCATCGCAACGCACATTGCCCGGAGCAGCCGACCCGGTCAAGAAGTCGAGGCAGATACAGTGACGCGGGGGCCGCGGCACGAGGTGCCGCCCGTCCAGCGCTCAGCGGCTCGCAGGACGGCCCGGCTGCAGCAGACCGCGCGCCCGCTCGGCGGCCTCCGAGCCGGGATGCTGGTCGAGGACCCGTTGCCAGGCCAGGCGGGCAAGCGGCAGCTCTCTCAAGTTCGCGTAGCAGTAGCCGATCCTGAGCAGCGCGTCGGCCGCCTTACCGTTGCGCCCGTGGTTCTCGACCACCTTTCCGAACTCGACGATGGCCTGCCGCCAGTCACGCTGAATGAAATAGGCCTCACCGATCCAGTACTGCGCGTTGGCGGCGAGCGGGTGCTTGGGATGACCGGCCAGGAAGTCGAGGAACTCCAGCACCGCCTGGCCGTATTCGCGGATGCGGAAGGTCGCCAGCGCACCCTGATACATGGCCTCCGCGCCATCGGGCGGCGCCGGCGGCGCTTCACGCGGGCGGGGCTCGGGCGGCGGCGGTGTGGCCGGGGGCCGCCCGACCATCTCAGTCCTCACGTTTTTCAGACCCTGTTCCACGGTGGCGACGCCTCCGCCCAGCCGGCGCACGCTCTCGGCGGCCTCGGTGGACGCCACGCTCAGCTCCTTGACGCGCGCCTCCAGCGCACGAACGTCGGCGAGGGCAGCTTCGGCCTGACGGGCCTGCTCCTCGTAGGCCTGGCGCAGGGCGAGAACCTCGGTGCGGAGCGCGGTGAGATCAGCCTGGAGCCGGCGAACGCTGCCGCGGGAGGCGCATCCGCTGGCGACGACGAGGACGACGGCCACCGCCCCCAGCGCGCGTGTCATCGTCGCGCCGACCGTAGCACGTGGAGGAACGGGAAGTCAAAGGGCGCGTGACCCGCTTCAACCTTTGCCAGAGGCCCGTCTATGGAAGTTCCCTCAACAAAAGGACTTCTATCGACCCGCCCCGCGGCACGGTGGTGTCGCCGGGAATGACTGCCAGCCCGTCGGCCGCGACCATCGATCTGAGGATCGCCGAGCCCTGGTCGCCGGTAAGGCACGCGCCGTACTCCTCGCCCTCTCTCACGAGCGTCACGCGCAAGTAACCGCGGCGGTGGCCTGGGTTGGCGATGGGGGCGAGCGCGCGGGCCCGAACGCGTGGCCGGAACACGCGGGCGAGCCCGATCATCGTCAGCAGGGCCGGCCGCACGAAGAGCTCGAAGGTCACCATGGCCGACACGGGGTTGCCGGGAAGCCCGAAGATCAGGCGGCGACCGAGCGTTCCGAAGGTGATCGGTTTGCCGGGGCGCATCGACACGCGCCACAGATGTAGTTCGGCGCCACAACGGACAAAGGCCTCCCGGACAAGGTCGTGCTCGCCTACGGACACGCCGGCCGAGGTGATGAGGACGTCGGCGGTGAGCCCCCATCGGATGCGCTCCTCGATGGCCTCCAGGCGGTCGGGAGCCACGCCCAGGTTGATGGGCTCGGCGCCAGCCTCAGCGACCTGCGCCATCAGGGAATAGGTGTTCGTGTTGGGAATCTGCCCGGGGCCCCGCGGAGCGCCCAGGTCAGCCAGCTCGTCCCCGGTGGAGAGCACCGCCACGCGCGGTCGGCGGGACACGAGCACCGGCGAATGACCCAGCGTCGCGAGGAGCCCGACCTCGGCGGGGCCGATCACGCG
>JBOHPP010000210.1:0-8506 GCA_050731755.1 Candidatus Rokuibacteriota bacterium
GGGGGGCTCTGCCCCCCTTCCGAAACCTCCCCCCGGAATCGATTGCGCGGGCGAAGCCCGCGCTCGAACCGCGGTCGAATTCAGGCGCCCGGGTCATCGGACCCGGGCGTTCGCGTCTCCGCCACCATCAGAGCACCAGCCGCACCATCCACACGTAGGCCCGCACCACGAGGTCGAACACGGGGCCGATCAGATAGCGGGTGGCGCCGCTCACCACGAGAACGAGCAACAGCAACGGTCCGTACTGCTCGAGTCCGCGGAGCACGCCGGCGGCGGCCGCGGGCAGCAGGTACGGAAGGAAGTGGCCGCCGTCCAGTGGGGGCAGGGGGATGAGGTTGAAGATCCCCAGCGCCACGTTGAACTGAAAGGTCCAGAGACACATGCCGGCGATCGGTTCGGCCAGGGTGCTGGGCAGCCCGCTGCCGCGCACGCTGAGCAGAGCCACCAGGCCCACGAACCCGGTGACGAAGTTCGCCAGCGGGCCGGCGGCGGCGATCCACGCCATGTCGCGCATGGGACGGCGGAGGTAGCGGATGTCGACCGGCACCGGGCGCGCCCAGCCGAACCCCGCCAGGACGAAGGCCAGCGCGCCGAGCGGATCGAGGTGGGGCAACGGATTCAAGGTGAGACGACCGGCCCGCCGCGCCGTCGGATCGCCCAGGCGATCGGCCACCAGCCCGTGGGCGAGCTCGTGGATCGTCACCGCCAGCAGGAGCGCGGGGATCTTGAGAACCAGCTCGGCCAGAAACGCTGCCGGGCTGTCGGCGAAGGCGGGCAACGCGCGCTCAGCTCAGGCGAGCCCGGTCCACAGCGCGAGGGCGAAGGCGACGACGGTCGACACGGTCATCGCCCAGGCCAGCAGGTGGTCGAGGGTCGCCTCGACGCGACGCTCGGCCATGGACAGCCCCCAGCCCGCCGCGAACCCGCCGACGAAGCCGCCAGCATGGGCGATGTTGTTCACTCCAGTCATGAAGAACCCGAGAATGAACATGATCACCGCCCACTGCCCGTACTGGCGCAGGATCATGGTGCCAAACAACCCCCCGCGTCGCCGTCCGAACGCCACCATCGCGCCCAGCAGCCCGAAGATGGAACCCGAAGCACCGATGGTGAAGGACACGCCGGCAACGTTGGAAGCGACGAACCCGGCCACGCCGGCGACGGTGAAGACGATCACCAGACGGGCCGGGCCGTACAGCTCCTCAACGGCGGCCCCGAGCTGGCGGATCCAGAGAACGTTGAAGAGGATGTGCAGCAGGTTTCCGTGCAGGTAGATGGCCGTGAAGAGCGTCCACCAGCGGCCCTCGGCCCACGCCAAGGCGCCGGTCATGCCCAGCATGTCGAGCGCGCGCGCCGTCGGCGCGAAGAGATCCAGCGGTCCCCGTGGCCGCAACGCTTCCAGGGGATCGACGACGAGGCTGGCGACGTAAAGGGTGACGCAGGCGATGGTGATGACCTGCGTGACGCCGCCCGCCTGAAACAACCGGCGCAGGGTCGGGGTGAGACCCCACAGGCCGGGCCGCCGCCGCCCACACACCTGGCAGGCGGCGGCGTCGGCGCGCGTGAGACGGCCGCAGGACGGACAGACGATCGTGCGCGTCGCTCTACGGAACATCGGGATCCCTCTCGATCCGATAACCTTCGTCGAGCCACACCCCGAGGTCGACGAGCCGGCAGACGACTGAACAGAACGGGCGGTGCGGATTGTGGGCCCAGAGGGCCACACCCTGACACGTCGGGCAGCGCACGCCGCCCGCCGGCGGCCGACGCTCAGCCTCACCGTCCGGTTTCATGACCTGCGCATCGTACTCACCGGCGACAAAACGTGTCAACACGCGGACTTGGCCGACACTCGGCCACTCGTTCCCATTGACTCCTCTCGACGCGTCCCGTAAAGTGGCGGCGAACCTCACGCACTGGATGGGGCGGACCGATGCCTGGTCGCCTCGCGACGCGGCTCTGCTCCAGGGAGACCTGAACCGATGAACCGAATGGGCCCTATGTTCCACCCGGCGCGTTCCGCGCTCGTCGTGGTCCTCTTCGGCATGATCCTGGCGTGGGCGGTCGCGGCGCCGGCGCTCGCCCAGGGCTCGGCTCACGTCGGCGGGGGCGAGGCCAGCCTCAAGATCCCGGACCTGGGGCAGGTGCGGTTCGGAGGGATCGACGGGCGCGTACTGCTCGGGGCCGGACTCGTCGTCTGCGCGCTGGGCTTCCTGTTCGGGCTCGTGATCTACGGCCAGCTCCGCCGCCTGCCCGTCCACCCGGCCATGCGCGAGATCTCCGAGCTGATCTACGAGACGTGCAAGACGTATCTGCTGACCCAGGGCAAGTTCCTCTTGATCCTGGAGGCGTTCATCGCGGTCATCATCGTCCTCTACTTCGGGATGCTCCTGCACTTCGAGCCCTTCCGCGTCGTCGTCATCCTGCTCTTCAGCCTGGTGGGCATCGGCGGCAGTTACGGGGTGGCCTGGTTCGGGATGCGGATCAACACCTTCGCCAACTCGCGCACGGCCTTCGCCAGCCTCAAGGGCCAGCCGTACCCGCTGTATGTCATCCCGCTCAAGGCCGGGATGAGCGTCGGGATGCTGCTCATCAGCGTCGAGCTGTTCCTCATGCTCTGCATCCTGCTCTTCATCCCCGGCGACTACGCGGGGCCGTGCTTCATCGGCTTCGCCATCG
This sequence comes from Candidatus Rokuibacteriota bacterium, assembly GCA_050731755.1. GTDB lineage: Bacteria > Methylomirabilota > Methylomirabilia > Rokubacteriales > CSP1-6 > JBOHPP01. The sequence goes on from JBOHPP010000210.1 coordinate 2,680, forward strand.
GGGAGTCGCTGGGCGCGGCCGCCCTCCGCATCGCCGGCGGCATCTTCACGAAGATCGCCGACATCGGCTCCGACCTCATGAAAATCGTCTTCAACATCAAGGAGGACGACGCCCGCAACCCCGGCGTCATCGCCGACTGCACGGGTGACAACGCCGGCGACTCGGTGGGCCCCACCGCCGACGGCTTCGAGACCTACGGCGTGACCGGCGTGGCCCTCATCACCTTCATCCTCCTGGCCGTCCCGGAGCCCGCCGTGCAGGTGCAGCTCCTCGTGTGGATCTTCCTGATGCGGATCCTCATGATCGTGGCCAGCGGGGCCTCATACCTCCTCAACGAGTCAATCACCCGCGGCCGCTATGCCGCGGCCGCCCGGATGAACTTCGAGGCGCCGCTCACCTCGCTGGTGTGGCTCACCTCGGGGGTGTCGGTGATCCTGACCTATGCCGCCTCCTGGCTATTGATCGGAGCCCTCGGCGACGGCTCGCTCTGGTGGAAACTCTCCACCGTCATCACCTGCGGCACGCTGGCCGGAGCCATCATCCCCGAGCTGGTCAAGATCTTCACCTCGACCGACTCCCACCACGTTCGCGAGGTGGTGACGTCGGCCCGCGAGGGCGGGGCCTCGCTCAACATCCTCTCCGGCTTCGTGGCCGGCAACTTCAGCGCCTACTGGCTCGGCATCACCGTGGTCCTGCTCATGGGGATCGCCTACGCGGTGAGCACGACCGGGCTGGGGGCCCTGATGGCCGCGCCCGCCGTCTTCGCCTTCGGCCTGGTGGCCTTCGGCTTCCTGGGCATGGGGCCGGTGACGATCGCCGTGGACTCCTACGGCCCGGTCACCGACAACGCCCAATCGGTCTTCGAGCTGTCGGTCATCGAGCAGATTCCCGGCGTCCGGGAGGCCATTCGCCGCGAGTACGGCTTCGAGGTGGACTTCGAGCGGGCCAAACACCTCCTCGAGGAGAACGACGGCGCCGGCAACACCTTCAAGGCCACCGCCAAGCCGGTGCTCATCGGAACCGCGGTGGTGGGCTCCACCACGATGATCTTCTCCATCATCATGCTGCTCACGCACGGACTCACGCAGAACCTCGACAAGCTCTCGCTGCTCCATCCCCCCTTCCTGCTTGGCCTCATCACCGGCGGCGCCGTCATCTACTGGTTCACCGGCGCCTCCACCCAGGCCGTCATCACCGGAGCCTACCGGGCGGTGGAGTTCATCAAGGCCAACATCCGCCTGGAGGGCACCACGCGGGCCTCGGTGGCCGACAGCAAGCGCGTCGTGGAGATCTGCACGCAGTACGCCCAGAAGGGGATGTTCAACATCTTCCTCACCGTGTTCTTCTCGACGCTGGCCTTCGCCTTCTTCGAGCCGTACTTCTTCATCGGCTACCTCATCTCCATCGCGCTCTTCGGCCTCTTCCAGGCCGTGTTCATGGCCAACGCCGGGGGGGCCTGGGACAACGCCAAGAAGATCGTGGAGGTGGACCTCAAGGAGAAAGGCTCCGCCCTCCACGCGGCGACCGTGGTGGGTGACACCGTCGGCGATCCCTTCAAGGACACGTCGTCGGTGGCCATGAACCCGGTAATCAAGTTCACGACTCTCTTCGGACTGCTGGCCGTGGAACTGGCGGTCACGCTGACGGCGGAACGGGGGGCCACGCTGAGCCACGTCCTCGCCCTGGTCTTCTTCGGCCTCTCGCTGGTCTTCGTCTGGCGGTCCTTCTATGCCATGCGGATCCGGAGCGGGGCGGCGACCGCCACCGCCGCGGGCATCCGCCGGGAGGTGGGCGAGGTGGCGCGCGGCGAGTAGCGGCCGGTGGACTTCCTGCTCGATCTCGCCACCGGCCGCTATGCCCTGGACGACCTCATCCGGTGGGGCGGCTACCTCATCCTGGTGGCCATCGTCTTCACGGAAACCGGCCTGCTCGTCGGCTTCTTCCTGCCTGGCGACTCGCTGTTGATCACGGCGGGGCTGGTGGCGGCCGCCGGTGGATTGAACATCTGGTGGCTCAACGTGCTGCTGTGCGCGGCGGCCATCGTCGGCGACAGCGTGGGCTACGCCATCGGCGCCCGGATCGGCCCCCGCCTCTTCACCCGCGAGCGGTCGCTGCTGTTCAACCCCCGCCACGTCGAGCGCACCCGCCGGTTCTATGCGCGCCACGGCGCCAAGACGATCGTGATCGCCCGGTTCGTGCCCATCATCCGCACCTTCGCCCCCGTCGTGGCCGGCGTGGCGGAGATGCCCTACCGCCGGTTCCTCTTCTACAATATGGTCGGCGGCGTGGGATGGGTGGTCAGCATGACATGGGCGGGATATCTACTCGGGCAGGCGATTCCCGATGTCGACCGCCACATCCACGTGATCGTGGCGGTGGTGGTAGTGCTGTCCGTGATCCCCATCGTCGTCGAGATCGCGCGGGAGCGGAGGAAGCGGTCGGCGTCCTCCTGACCCTGCTGGCTGCGGCCCTCGGCTGGCTGCCTGCGCCCTTGGCGGCTTGGGTCGGACGCCGGCTCGGGGACATCACCTACATCGCCTTGCCCCGCCGCCGCCGCTGGGCCCTGGCGAACCTCCGGCAGGCCTTCCCGGCGATGAGGTCAGCCGAACGCCGGCGCCTGTACCGACGCGCCTGCCACCACCTGGGTCTGGTCTTCGTCGAGCTGTGCGTCCTTCTCACCCGGCCGCTCGAGCGCTTCCTTGCCGGCGTTTCGGTCGAGGGGCGTGAGCACCTGGACCGGGTCATGGCCGGCCATGGTCGCGCCCTCATCCTCACCGCCCACCTGGGGAACTGGGAAATTCTCAGCGCCGCGCACCGCCTCACGCCCTACGCGTTCTCGGTAGTCGTTCGCCCGCTCGACTCGTCCTGGCTCAACGTCTTGGCCGAGCGTCTCCGGCGGAAAGCCGGGGTGGAGCTCATCGACAAGCGTCGGGCGCTGCGGCCAGTCATGACAGCCCTGGCCCGGGGCCGGCTCGTCGGTATCCTCCTGGACCAGAACGCCTCCCGCAGCGAAGGCGTGTTCGTGCCGTTCTTCGGGCGGCCGGCCAGCACCTCGCGAGCCATCGCCATCCTGGCCCTCCGCACCGGGGCGCCCGTCCTCCCCATCTTTACCCGTCGAGAGGCGGGAGGACGGCACCGCGTCATCATCCGCCCACCGATGCCGCCGCCGGAGACGACCGATCGCGATGCGGCGATCGTCGAACTGACGGCGCGGTGCACCGCCGTCATCGAAGCCGCGATCCGCGAGTCGCCCGAGCAGTGGCTCTGGATGCACCGTCGCTGGCGCACCCGCCCGGCGCAGACCCCATGACCCTGCTGCCGCTCCTCATCCTCGCGCTCGCCGCCTCCCTGGCTGCCGCCGAGTCGCTCGACGTGAGCACCGAGGCCTACCGCGAGGCGGCCGCCCGCGGCGAGGTCGGTGCCCTGAGCGGGCGCGCGATGATCGAGAACCCCCGTCCTGGGGCCGACCCTCGCCCCGCGACCGAGGTCGGCGTGACCCTGGTCCCCCGGTCCGAGCGGCTGCTCGATCAGCTGCGGTCGATTCGCGAGCGGGCCCGGCGCGAGCTGGACGTTTACCGCGATTCAGCCCTGGCCGTTGCCGAGGCGCGGCAGGCCTTGGAACGGGCGCTCTGGCGGGCCGGCGCCGCGGAGCTCGTGCGGTTCACGGCCGTCGACCCGGACGGTCGGTTCGCCTTCGAGGCGCTCCCGGCCGGCAACTGGCTGCTCATCGCTCAGCGGGCCGTTTTCGTCCCCAAGGGTTCGCCCGCCGTTTCCAAGCGGGATCGCGAGACCTTCGCCTCCCGGCCCCGCTTCACGGGGTATTACGCGGTCACGATCTGGGTGCGGGAACTGACCGTTGCTCCCGGCCAATGGACCGAGCTCGAGCTCACCGACCGGAATGTCTGGATGACGGCGCTGGCCGAGGAACGCGCGAAGAACGCCGGCCGGTGAACGGGGCTCCGGCCCTTTGGGCTACGGCTTCGCGGGAGGCTTGGCCGTCGCCTTCTTGGCGGTGACCGTGATTCTCTGGGCGTGGCTCTTACCGTCCTGCTCCGTATAGCGCACCGTCACCTGGTCGCCGGTCTTGAGGTCGCCCGGGGCGGCGCCCTTGCCTTCCTTCCCGATGATCGTCTTGGGATCGAGGGCGAACGTGTACTCGGTGTCCTTGCCCCCGGCCTTTGTCGCCACGACCAGGCTGTCGGCGGACGCGGACTTCACAGTCCCGGACGCGGTCTTGACGGCTATCTTCTTCTCAGCGGGGTTCTTGTCATCCGGCTTTCGAGGTTGGGCCGAGGCGACGCCGACAGTGCCGGCGGCGAACGCGACGGCGAGGCATAGAGCCAGCAGGTTTTTCACGGGTCTCGTTCCTCCGCGGGTCGGGTGGTGAGCCGCATTTCGGTCTCCCTTCGAATTCGACGGAACGCTGTGAAAAACTTACTCGACTGCCGGGCTGACACGCCCCGGTTGACCCCCCAGCGAGGCCCATGGTACAAAAATGACAACGATTCCCTCACATTTATGTCGGTTCGAACCCAGATCTCGGCCGCGTTGGTGGGTTTGCTTCTGGTGCTGGCTTCGGGCTTTTTCTCGCCCGGTGCCGCCGGCCCGCCGTCATCGACATTCGCCGCCTCCGGCGAAGCGGCGCTTCCCCCTTCGCCCGACGGTCGCGACGGGCTCGGTCCGGTCGCCGATCCCCAAGAGCCCGCCGAGGAGCCGGCTTCCGGCGGGACGCCCGCCGAAGCCGAGGCGGCGCCGACCGCCGAGCCGGCTCAGACCCCCTCCGAGCCGACTGAAGCCACCGCCGAGCCCACGAGCCTTCCCCAACCTGAAATCAGCCACGAGGCGGACCCGGGGCCCGAGGTCGAGACCTACGCCGTGGTCCTCAACGACCGGGTCCAGTTCTTCATGGACCGCTACACGGGCACCCGCCGCGAAATCATCAGTGTCTGGCTCACCCGTTCCGGACCTTATCTGGACATGATCCGCGAGGTCTTCCGGGCCCGGGGGCTGCCGGAAGAGCTGGCCTTCATGGCGATGATCGAGAGCGGCTTTAATCCCCGGGCGGTGTCCCGAGCGGGCGCGAAGGGCCTCTGGCAGTTCATGGCCGCTACGGCTCGACGCTACGGCCTGCGAGTTGACCAATGGGTGGACGAGCGCCTGGACCCCGTGAAATCGACCAATGCCGCGGCCGCATATCTCACGGACCTCCACCGGCAGTTCGGCTCATGGCCTCTAGTCAAGGCCGCCTACAACGCGGGTGAAGTAAAGGTAGCCCGCGCCATCCAGGCGACGGGAACGACCGACTTTTGGATTTTGGCCCGGAGTCGGTTCTTACGGCAGGAAACCAAGGACTTCGTGCCGGCCATTCATGCGGTGACACTCATCGGTCGTGACCCCGCCCGCTACGGCTTCGAGCCGGGCAGAGCCGAGGAGTCATCCGCCGGCAGCTCTGTCTCCGTCCCCCCTGCGACGAACCTCCGGACACTCGCGGTTCGGGCCGGGCTCCCGTGGACCGCGCTTCGGATGCTGAACCCGGTCCTGGTCCGCGGCGTGACGCCGCCGGGCCGGCCCTACAAGCTGACGGTTCCCGACGAAGCGGTTGAGCGTGTCACGGCGGCGCTGGCCACGCGGTTCACCGTCACCCTGGCCGGCGGGCGGACGCGGGTCGCCCAGGATGTGCACATCGTGCAGCCGGGAGACACGATCCGTGCCATCGCCAGGCGGTATGGCATCTCCACTGCGGACCTCAAGCGGTGGAACAACCTGGAGGAACCGGACCGGATCCGCCCGGGTGACCGGCTGCGCGTGGCCGAGCTCCAGGTGACCG
>JBOHPP010000211.1:0-12684 GCA_050731755.1 Candidatus Rokuibacteriota bacterium
ATGGACTACGGCGTGAAGATCGCCGAAGGACCGCCCGCCGAGATCCAGCGTGACGAGCGGGTCATCGAGGCCTACTTCGGTCGCCGGCGCTAGGATGGCGCTCCTCGAGCTCCGTGGCGTCGAGGCCGGCTACGGGTCCATCCAGATCCTCCACGGTGTGTCGCTCCACGTGGACGAGCGCGAGGTGGTTTCTGTGATCGGTCCCAACGGCGCGGGGAAGTCGACCACCTTCAAGGTCATCATGGGATTCATCAACTACCTGGGCGGCGAGATCGGCTTCGCCGGGCACAGCCTCGTCGGCCGGCGTCCCGACCGCATCCTCGGCCTCGGGCTCGGGTACGTCCCCCAGGGACGCGTCGTCTTCACGACGATGACCGTGCGCGAGAACCTCGAGATGGGCGCCTACCTGGAGCGGGACAAGGCCACCATCCGAGCGTCCATGGAATACGTGTTCTCGCTGTTCCCGCGGCTGGGGGAGCGGCGGCGCCAGCTGGCCGGTTCGATGAGCGGCGGCGAGCAGCAGATGCTGGCCATGGGCCGCGCCCTCATGATGCGGCCGAAGATGATGATGCTCGACGAGCCGTCGCTCGGTCTCAGCCCTCGCCTCGTTGACGAGGTGTTCGACAAGATCGTCGAGATGGCGCAGAGCGGGCTCACCACGATGCTGGTGGAGCAGAACGCCGCCCGCGCGCTCGAGATCTCGGATCGGGGCTACGTTCTGGAGCTGGGGCGTAATCGTTTCGAGGGCACCGGCCGCGAGCTCCTCGATAACCCCGAGGTCCGCCGGATGTATCTCGGCGGCGCCGTCGCCCTCACCGGCAGGCCGTGATCCGCGCGACGGCCTCCTCGGTCTCGGCGCGGGCTCCGAACGCGGTGAGTCGGAAGTAGCCCTCCCCGCTGGGGCCGAAGCCGGAGCCCGGCCCGCCGACCACGTGGGCGGTGGCCAGGACGCGATCGAAGAAATCCCACGAGGGCAGGCCGGACGGCGTGCGGAGCCAGATGTAGGGCGCGTTGCGTCCGCCGTAGACGGTGAACCCCGCCCCGGCCAGTCCCTCGCGGATGATCCGCGCGTTGGCCATGTAGTCGTCGATGAGCGCGCGCACCTGCTGGCGGCCGTCCGGCGTGTACACGGCGGCGGCCGCCTTCTGGATGACGTACGGCGCGCCGTTGGACTTCATGGCCACGCGGCGCTGCCAGAGCTGGTTGAGGCTCATCGTGGCGCCGCCGGCAGTCCGCCCCCGCGCCTCCTTGGGCACCACCGTGTAAGCCAGCCGCATCCCGGTGAACCCGGCGGTCTTGGAGAAGCTGCGGCACTCGATGGCGACCTCGCGCGCGCCGTCGATCTCGTAGATGGAGTGAGGCGTCTGCTCGTCGGCGATGTACGCCTCGTAGGCGGCGTCGAACAGGATGGTGGCGTCGTGGGCGCGGGCATACTCGACCCAGCGCTGGAGGGCCTCCCGGGTGGCCACCGCGCCGGTGGGGTTGTTGGGGGAGCAGAGATAGATGAGATCCACGGGCCGGTCGGGCAGCGCCGGCTGGAAACCGTTCTCGGCGGTGCAGGGCAGGTACACGAAGCCCGCGTAGCGGCCGTGCTCGTCGGCGGGCCCGGATCGCCCGGCGACCACGTTGGTGTCGGCGTACACCGGGTAGACAGGATCCATCAGGGCCACCACGCAGTCGGGGGCGAAGAGCTCCTGGAGGTTGGCGCTGTCGCTCTTGCCCCCGTCGCTGATGAAGATCTCGTCGACGCCGACCTTCACCCCGCGGGCGGCGAAGTCGTGGGCGGCGATGGCCGCGCGCAGGAACTCATAGCCCGCGTAGGGGCCGTAGCCCTTGAACGTCTCCGGGCGCGCCATCTCCTCGGCGGCCTCGTGCAGCGCGCGGATCACCGCCGCCGGCAGCGGCCGGGTGGCGTCGCCGACCCCCAGGTCGATGAGGCGGACCCCCGGGTGAGCCTCGCTGAACGCGGCCGTCCGCCGCCGGATCTCGCTGAACAAGTAACTGGCCTTGAGCTTCAGGTAGTGCTCGTTGATCCTGGGCACGGCGCCTCTGCCCCCGGATCAGCGAAGCGTTTGCTGCCGCACGTGAGCGACGGAACGGAAGAGGAGCCCCGACGTCGAGACGCGCAGCTCGAGCTGGGCCGGCTCGCGCGCCGAGGCGAAGGTGGCCGACCCGTACTCGGTGTCGACCACGCGCCCTAGGAAGGCCAGGCTGCGGGCGATCTGGAACATGTCCACCGGCTTGGGGGACGACAGCGCGAAGATCCGCCGCGGCTTTCGCTGCTCGTCCTCCAGCCGGTCGTAGCGGCCGGCGACGCGGTCGAGCTGGTAGGCGGTGTGCAGCCCGAGCACGTTGGCGTACGGGTGCCACTTGACGATGTGGGCGTCGACGTAGAGAGCGTTGCCGGTGAGCTCGTAGCTCTCCTGCCGGCCGTCGGGGAAGGTGAAGGTGGCCAGGAACCGGTCGGGCCCCGTCGGCCGCGTCGTGACGACGGCCGCCACCGTCTCGCGCGTGAGGGCCCGGTAGCCCTGGCTCGCCACGCTGATGGTGGCCGCCAGGGCGGCGAGCGTGAGGAACAGCAGTGAGAGCGACACCGCCACGCTGCTGCCGAACCAGCGCTGCCGCCGCACGGCCGCCAGCGCCGCCGCGAGCAGGATGGCGCTCAGCAGGGCGAAGACGACCATGACCAGTACCAGCGGCTCGGGCATGCCCCCAGGCTAGCGTGTCGCGCTCGCGCCACGCAAGTTTGCCCACGCCGCTGGCGCCGCGTTGCCCGAGCGTCGGGAAGCTGGTATCAATTGATCAGGATCGTTCACCGGAAGGGAGCGGTGCGCGGCAGGCAGTGGAGGGATCGAGCAGTCGCCTGAGAAAAGCGCCAGGTCCGCCTGCGGGCGGATGACGAGGTAGGGACCGATCGAACCATTCGGCGGATGGTCCCTCGGCAGGCACGGTCGTGATGGGTGGAGTAAACCAGCGCGGTGACGCGCTGACAAAGACCACCCAGGGTGCCGACGGGTCGAGCCTGACCCGTCCAACGATCCCCCCGTTGGCCTTCCACCGACGCTCGGGAGCCGCGAACAGGCCGTTCGCGGCGGCGCCGGAGATCCGCGCACCCATCCGGACAGGAGAGCCACCATGTGCGGGATCTTCGGCTACGTGGGCAGCACCGGCGACGCTGCCGGCATCGTTCTGCGCGGACTCCAGAAGCTCGAGTATCGGGGTTACGACTCCTGGGGGATTGGGGTGGCCCACGAGGGTCGCGTCGTCGTGGACAAGCGGATCGGCAAGATCGGCGACGCCATGCCCGAGTTGCCGGCCGGCGCCATCGGCATCGGGCACACCCGCTGGGCCACCCACGGCGGGGTGACGGAGGCCAACGCCCATCCCCACCTCGACTGCGCCGGCCGCCTCGCCCTCATCCACAACGGCATTGTCTCGAACTACCGGGAGCTGCGTGACCCGCTGGTCCAGGCCGGCCATCGGTTCCGCTCCCAGACCGACACCGAAGTGGTGGCCCACCTCCTCGAGGACTGCCTGGACCAGACGCCGGCCGGCCCCGAGCAGCTTCTCACGGCCACGATCGCCGCCTTCCGGCGGCTCCAGGGGCTCAACGCCATCGCCGTCCTGGACGTGCGCACCGGGCAGATCGCCGCCGCCAAGAGCGGCTCGCCCCTGGTGCTCGGGTGGAGTGACGACGGCAACATGCTGGCTTCCGACTTCAGTGCGCTGCTCGAGCACACCCGTCGGGTGACCTTCATCGAGGACCGCCAAGCCGTGCTGGTGAGCCGCGAGCGGAACCGGCTCTTCGACGTGGACACCGGTCAGGAGCTCGAGCCCGCCATCACCGAGGTCGGCTGGGAGGCGGCGGCCACCGAGCTCAGCGGCTATCCCGACTACATGACGAAGGAGATCCACGAGCAGCCGGCGGTGCTCCGGCGCCTGGCCGGCGGTTGGGGAGACCACGCGCGCCGGCTCGCCGGCCTGCTGCGTGAGGCCAGCGACGTCTTCGTCATCGGCTGCGGCACCGCCGGCCACGCGGCCCTGGCCGCCCAGTATCTGCTGGCCCGAATCGCCGGCCGCCGGGTGACGTTCGCGACGGCCTCGGAGTTCTCGTACCTTCGCGACTTCGTGGCCGAGGGTTCGCTGGTGGTGGCCCTGTCCCAGAGTGGCGAGACCATCGACGTCATCGACGCGGTGCGGGCGGCCCGGCAGCGCGGCGCCCGCATCGCGGCCATGGTGAACGTCGAGGGCTCCACGCTCTGGCGGCTGGCCGACGTCGTGGTCCCGCTCGGCGCCGGTCCCGAGCGCTGCGTGCTCTCGACCAAGAGCTTCACTGCGAAGCAGGCCATCCTGCTGCTGACCGCCTACGAGCTGACGGGCCGGCTCGACGCCGGCGTCGCGCTGGTCGAAGGCGCCGCCCACGAGATCGAGCGGCTGCTCGCCGACGACCGGCGCGACCTTATCAGACAAATCGCCGACGCGATCTACCGGCGCGACCACCTCTTCGTCATCGGGCGGGGCCCGAGCTACCCGCTGGCCCTCGAGGCGGCGCTGAAGGTGAAGGAGGTGAGCTACGTCCACGCCGAGGGCTTCGCCGGCGGCGAGCTGAAGCACGGCGTCATCGCGCTGATCGAGCCCGGCACCCCCTGCCTGGTCCTCGCTCCCTGCGACGAGACCTACGAGGACATCATGGCGGGGGCGATGGAGGTCAAGGCTCGCGGCGCCATGCTCATCGGCCTGTCGCCCGAGCCGCACGAGGCGTTCGACTGTCACATCCCGGTGGCCGACCTCGGTCCGGCGACGGCCATCGTCAACGCCGTGCCGGCCCAGCTTCTCGGTTACTATCTGGCGCTCCTCCGCGGCCACGACCCCGACAAGCCGCGCAACCTGGCCAAGAGCGTCACCGTGAAGTGACCGGGCGAGGCGGGCCGCCGTCCGCGAGGCCACTGCACTCGGTGGCCCAGGACGGCGGCCTCGCCGAGGCCTCGCGTTCCGTCCTCGGCTATAGTAGCGGCGGCGATGACGTTCTCGAGACTGCTATCCGCGCTCGACTATCACACCGAGGGCGAGCCCATGCGGATCGTGACGGCGGGGGCGCCGGATCTGCCGGGCGCCACGATGCTCGAGCGGAGCGCTCACTTCGCGGCCCGCCACGACGGGCTGCGCCGGTTGATTCTCGACGAGCCCCGGGGTCACGCCGCCATGTGTGGGGCGCTGCTGGTCTCCCCGGCGGCGCCGGACGCCGACGTCGGCGTCGTCTTCATCGAGCCGCTGGGCGTGGTCCACATGTGCGGGCACGGCGCCATCGCCATCGCCACCATGCTGGTCGAGACAGGACGCGTGGCGATGCGGGAGCCCGAGACGGCCGTGGTTCTCGACACGGCGGCGGGCCGTGTCGCGGCGCGGGTCCACGTAGCCGGCGACCGCGTGGTGGGGGCGACCATTCGCAACGTCCCGTCGTACTCGGCGCTCCTCGACGCCAAGGTGAGCGTCCCCGGGCTCGGCCGGGTCGCGTTCGACCTCGCCTACGGCGGCCACTTCTATGCGCTGATCGAGGCGGCCCCGCTCGAGCTCGAGCTCGATCCCGGCGCGGCGTCGCGCATCGTCGAGCTGGGCGAGCGCCTCCGGCGGGCCATCGAGGCGGAGGTGCCCCTCGTCCATCCCGAGGGTGAGCAATCGCGGGGCTTGCTCTACGTCCAGTTCTCGGCGCCGCCTCGGCACCCTCGCGCCCACCTGCGCAACGCCGTGGTGGTGGCGCCGGCTGGACTCGATCGGTCGCCCTGCGGCACCGGGACCTCGGCCCGCCTGGCCAACCTGTGGGCGCGCGGCGCCATCGAGCAGGGCCGCGAGTTCGTCCACGAGTCGATCATCGGCACTCTGTTCGAGGCTCGCGTGGTGGAGACGACACGGGTGGGCGGCCACGAGGCCGTCGTCCCGGAGATCACGGGCCGCGCGTACCTGACGGGGATCAACCAGCTCGTCCTACGGCCCGACGACCCCTTTCCCTCCGGCTTCCGCCTCTGATCTGTGGGGATCCGGCCCCACCGCGGCGACGGTCGTGGCACGCCGCGCGAACGGGGAGGTTTGGAGGGGGCGGCCGCTGCCCTCCCCCAACTTCATGATCGCTAGTTCGTGATGGCGTAGTCGCGGCGCTGGCCGTAGAGCCTCCGGCGCCACAGCAGGATCAGAATGATCGGTGCGATCTGTGACATCCGTTCTGCCGCCTCCCCCGAAGTGCGGGCGCTGAACCTAGCGCCCAGCGGCATCAACGTCAACCTCCCGAAAGGTACAGGCTGGATGTCGTGGTGGCATGGCGGCGTCACTGTCCGGCACGACCGCGCCGGGGCCCCGTGCCCGAGATCGTCGGCGTCACGCCGGCTTAGGCGACGGCGGCTCTGGCACGTTTGCTGCTGGTCCCGCCTCCCAGTCGGGTACTCGACGTGGGCATCAGGGGCGCTCACCCGAAGCGCCAGGGAGGAACGGCAATGAACGTCCGATCCCATCTGCTCGTGGTCACCGCACTGGCGGTGTCGATCGGCCTGGCGGGGTGCGACTCGGGGCCTTCGTCGGCGCCGACCAGCCAGGCCCCACAGGCTCCGCAAACTCCGCCGATGGCGACCGCGACGGCCGCCCCGAAGACACTGGCGGGAGACTTCGCGGCCACCGCCGAGCTGAAGAACGTCCACTTCGAGCTCGACCAGGCACGGGTCCGGCGAGCCGACGCCCGGCTCCTCGAGGGCAACGCGCGCTGGCTCAAATCCCGGCGGGAGATGGTGATCCTGGTCGGAGGGCACGCCGACGAGCGCGGCTCCGACGCCTACAACGTGAGGCTCGCAGAGCGGCGCGCCGAGACGGTCAAGAAGTACCTGGTCGCTCAAGGCGTCGAGGCCGACCGCATAACGACCACCAGCCACGGGGAGAGCCGTCCGGTCTGCGCCGACCACGCCGAGGGCTGCTGGTCCAAGAACCGGCGGGCCGAGTTCCAGGTCAAGCCCCGATAGCTCACTCGGAGGGGGGCTTCCATCCTCATCGGCGGGGGCCTCGACGGCTCTTGAAGTTGGAGGGGGCAGCGGCCACCCCCTCCAAACCTCCCCCGTTCACGCGGCGTGCGACAACCGTTGCGCCGGCAAAGCCGGCGCTCGAAGCGCGATTACACCGACACGCCGGTGCCCCCACGCCCAACAAATCCTGCGCGCTTGGGGAGCCGCGTTGTAGTATCCCAGGTGCCCGGACGCGGCACCTTGGGCGGCGCGCGACAGTCGGGCAAAACGCGGCTCACTCACACGGCACGGAGGGGGAACCGATGGCGAAAGGCGTAAGTCTTCTGCTGCTCAGCGTGTTTTGTGCGGCGTTGCTGGCGGGTTGCACGACGATGGCTAACGGCCCGGTGTCCGCACTGATCGTGACCGACCAGAGGGGACCCGTCGCGATGGGAGCGGCCGCCGGTCAGTCCAAGGTCGGCCGATCCGAAGCCTGGGGCATCCTGATCTTCGCCACCGGTGATGCGAGCATTTCGGCGGCGATGAAGGCCGGCGGCATTACCAGAGTGCATCATGTCGACAGCGAGTCGCTGACGATCCTGGGGATCTACGCGAAGTACACGACGATCGTTTACGGGGAGTAACGCTTCCGACTCGGCGGGGCGCCGGCGAACCGCGGGTACCCGCCCCGATCCATGGAGGGGGCCGTCGAGGCCCCCTTCCATCAGCTTCCCACCCTTGACAGCGCGGCTCCGGGCGCAGTCTCATGACGGCGCCGGAGGTGGCTATGCGCGCCGATCGCGTGCTCTCGACCATCGACTTCCACACGGCGGGGATTGGAATGCGGCTGCTGACCAGCGGCCTGGGACGGCTGCCCGGCGGCACGATCGGCGACAAGCGCCGCTGGTTCCAGGAGCGCCTCGACCATCTTCGGACCGGGCTCTGTCTGGAGCCGCGCGGGCACCGCGGCCTGCTGATCGCGGTGATGACGGATCCGGTCACGCCGGGCGCGCACTTCGGCCTGTTCTTCATCTACCCCGGCGGCTACTACGTCTCGTGCGGCGAGGGCACGATCGGCGCGGCCACCGTGGCCATCGAGACAGGCATGGTGCCGCGCCAGGGGGCGGAGACGCCGGTCGTCATCGACACCGAGGCGGGTGTCGTGGAGACGATCGCCCGCGCTGACGGCGAGCGCGTCCGCGAGGTTACGCTCCGGTGGACGGCCTCCTTCGTCGCGCTGCCCGGCCAGGTCGTGGAGGTCGACGGGGCGGGCGAGGTGCCGGTGGATATCGCGGTCGGCGTGGGCAACGTCTTCGCCGTCGTGGAGGCCGGGTACCTCGGGGTCGCCGTGCGGCGGGAGTTGGCCAAGAGGATCGGCCAGCGCGGCATGGCGGTCCGCGAGGCCGTCAACGCCCAGCTCGAGGTGGACGTGCCGGGCCTGGGCAAGACCAGCGTGGACAACGTCCTCGTCCATGAGCTGCCCGACGCCGACGGGGTGTCACCGAACGCGCTCGTGTGGGGGCCGGGTCAGGTCGACGCCGCGCCCTGCGGCTCGGGCACGTGCGCGCGCATGGCGCTCTTTCATCATCGCGGGCTCATGACCGTCGGGTCCACGGTCGTGAGCCGGGGGCTTCTGGGCCTCGACTTCCGGGGTCGGATCGCCGGTGAGACGGCCGTCGAGGGCCGGCGGGCGATCCTCCCGGAGATCACCGGCACCGCGTACCTCACCGGCTTCAGCCAGTTCCTGTTCGATCCCGACGATCCCGTGCGGGCCGGCTACCTCCTGGAGGCGTAACCGCCATGAAGACGCTCGTCCTGGGCGGCGGCGTCGTGGGAGTGACCACGGCCTACTTCCTGGCCCGGGCCGGCCACGAGGTGACGGTCGTCGAGGAGAAGGACGGGCTGGGCCTGGAAGCCTCGGCGGCCAACGCCGGGATCATCGCGCCCGGCCACTCCTTCGCGTGGGCGTCCCCGCGGGCGCCACGCATGCTGTGGCACTCGCTGCGTGGCGCGGAGACGGCTATCCGCGTGCGGCTGGGGAGCGACCTCCGGCTCTACACGTGGGGGCTGCGCTTCCTGCGCGAGTGCACGGCCGAGCGGGCCCGCCGCAACACGCTCGTCAAGCTCCGGCTCTGCCAGTACAGCCAGGCGGTGATGAACGAGCTGGTGCGGGCCGAGGAACTCGACTACCACGCGATCACCCGCGGCGCGCTGTACCTCTACCGCGACCCGGCCGAGCTGGAGGCCGGGACCAAGAAGATGGCGCTGCTCGCCGAACACGGGCAGAAGCAGGAGACGCTCGACCCGGCCCAGGTGGCTCGGCTCGACCCCGTCTTCGAGCCGGTCAAGGGCAAGATCGCCGGGGCCATCCGCGATCTCGGCGACTCCAGCGGCGACGCCCAATTGTTCGTCGAGAACCTGGCCCGCGTCTGCCGCGAAAAGCTCGGCGTGGTCGTGAGGCTCGGCGTGCGGGTCACCGCGCTCCATGCCGAGGGTGACCGAATCGTGGCGGCGGCCACGACCGATGGGCCGCTGACGGCGGACAACTACGTGCTCGCCCTCGGGGTCGGAAGCCCGATCGCGGCGCGGACGGCGGGCGTGAGCCTGCCCATCTATCCGGCGAAGGGCTACTCTTCGACGTTCCCGCTGAAGCCGGGAGGCCTGGCGCCGACCATCCCGGGAGTGGACGAGCAGTGGCTGGTCGGCTGGTCACGGCTGGGCGATCGGCTGCGCCTGACCTCGACCGCGGAGTTCGCCGGCTACGACTGGGGCTGGGCGCCGCGTGACTTCAACAACATCCTCCGCCTGGCCCGCGATCTTTTCCCTGACGCCGCCGACTGGGACCGAGGGCAGTACCGCGCGTGCCTGCGCCCGATGACCCCGGACGGCCCGCCGATCCTGGGCCTGGGCCGCCACCGCAACCTCGTCCTCAACTGCGGTCACGGCCACATGGGCTGGACGATGGCCTGCGGCACGGCCCGGATCGTCGCCGACCTCATGACCGGCCGCATGCCCGAGCTCGATCTGCAGGGTCTGACGGCCCGGCGCTGATCGAGTGTTAGAGCGTCTGACCTAAGGAAATGGGAAAGAAAAAAAAGAACCGCCGTTCGACAACACATACACCGCTTTCACAACATCGGAAGACAGGAAGCGTCTTGCTGCCCCCACTCGCTGGCATCAACGTTCAGCCGGCAGTCTGGGATCGCGATTGGCTGCCCGAGTATTTGTGGGTCGCATCACTGCGAGGAGTCGTGCCGGTCGACCACCTGTTCCAGCCGTTCTACGCCTTCATGAACGCCGTGGAGGAGTTCTGGCCTACTGAGAGGCCGCCGCTGGGCCTCTTGAGTGACTTCCAAACCCTCGCACAAAGGCGACACGAATTTCTTGCGAAGCACGGTGCCCTCGTCCATGAGCTATTCCTGACTCCGTTCGGGCGACTCCTTGCGTTTTTCCCCGAATCGCCGGCAAGTTGGCTTGTCACCGAGAACTTCCTCGAGGAAGGCGGGCACCTCGATCCCGACGTCGAATTGGGGGTTCTGCGAAAGCTTGTCGTCGAACTCTTCGATGGCCGCGGCGCGCTTGCAACTGCTGCTCGGATGGCGGTCTTCGGGCGGGTACTCAAGAGTGGACGCCTTCATTTCCCGCGGGACATGCTAATCGTTGAGATCCTGCCAAAGTATCCTCACAGGTGCTCAGACGATGAGCGCGCCATGGTCGAGACATTTGTCCGCGCGACAATGGGCGCCTACCTTGGCGCCGAGGGCTCCTATAAGGACCGGACTTGGCCGCGGTATTTCTGGCGTCATAACTTCCACCTCGCGCCGTGCAAGCGAAGATCGATTCCCCTGGGCGGCAGCAAGCCGGTCTCGCAAGATCAGTTCGAGGTTCTCGTGCAGCGTCTCTCCAAGAATGCGCAGTCAGCACGATCGTATCTCGATCAACTGGCGCCAGCAGATCGACTACGATCTATACGAGCCAGAGCGCGGTGAGGTCTTGCATGGGCTCTTTGCCCGGTGTGTCCGTCTCTACTTACTGGTCCTAGAGAATCCTTCGCTCTGGGCGAGAGACACGACTGGCATCTTTCTACGATGCCTTGTAGATTCCGCAATAGCGTTCTGCTTCTTGGCTCAGAGGGGTACGGACCAGGACTTCGCGAACTTCCGAAATTATGGTGAGGCGCAGAAAAAGCTCTTGATGCTTCATCTGCAGGACTCACATCCCGATGAGGCGAGCATAGAAGGTCGGCAGGCGGCCGACATTTCGCAGGAGCTTGGCGGCTTTGCAGCTGAGATGATTCAGATCGACCTGGGCCATTGGTCCAAGAAGGACGCCAGACACCTTGCCCAGGCTGCCGGGCTGGAACAGTACTACCGCTTGGTCTTCTCTCCGACCAGCGCCGACGTCCATGGCACATGGGCGAGTCTCAAGGATTCGAACCTCGCGATTTGTGGTGAGCCGCTACACCGGTTTCATCGTCTCCCTACGTACGCCGAACCGCCGCTTTATGTGGACGCGCTTCAGGCGGTTCAGGCCTTGCTGCTGCACGTGCATTCGACAGGTGTGTCGGCCCTCAAGTATCCTCCGGATCTTCGACTGGAGAGTCTCCTCCCGAACAGCGGCGCAGCTACAACCGAGGAGAAGGGATGAAGTTGCTGCGGCGAGGGCGCTCTAACAACACGTTCGACCGGACCGCTGGCTCGCATTCGCTCGCCGCGGCCGGTCAACGTGCGCGATGGGCGTCGCGGTCCCACCGTATGGAGCGACGATCGCGCACAACGAGCACCTAACCAACACGCTCGCCCTCGGCTACCGCCTCTCCCCCGTGGCCGCGGGGTGGAAAACATCGATCGCCCAACCGACATCCAATCGCTCCCCGAGCCATCCGGCGCATGCCGTTCGCGCGTGAATGCGATGGCCCTGCGAGGCGTGGTGCGCCCGGAGCGCCTCGACGGGATTCTCGAGGGCCGGAGCCGCCGGCGGCACCTCGGGCAGCGGGCGGCCGTCCGGCCGCCGGAACCGAAGAGTCCCATCGGGCCCGCGCGCGACCTGGTAGCCCTCTTCGTGCACCGCGCGGTGATGTCGGCGACAGAGGAGCGCGAGGTTCGAGAGCGTGGTCGGGCCCTCTTGCGCCCAGTGGCGCAGGTGATGGCCCTGGCCGAAGCGGACACCGCACCCTGGAAAGCAGCAGCTGCGGTCTCGATAGTGGAGCGCGCGCCGCAGGGCCGGGGGAATCGTGCGGGTGCGGGCCCCAATCTCCACCACGCGTCCCTCGGAGTCGTGGCGCATCACCACCCGGCTGGCATCGCAGGCCAGGCGGCGGGACGTTTCCGCGGAAACGCGCGCGCCATCCTCGAGGACGGACTGGCCCGGCTGATCGGGATCAGCCAGCGCCGCGGCGTCGACGTGGACCACCACCTGGTAGCGCTCGCCCGGGGCGCCGGGGTCGAGCCCGTGATGCAGGGCCGTCTCCGCGAGCAGCGCGAGGGCATCCGCCTGCTGCTGGACCATCGTCGGCGGATCGTCCTCCGACTCCTGGACGCGCGCCTGCTGATACAGCGCCTCGCGGGCGGCGGCCAGCGCCTGCACGAGCAGGGCGCCGACCTCCGGGGTCAGCCGCCCGCGGACGATCACCGTACCGTCGCTGTCTGGATACACGTGCAGCGCCAGGCTGGTGTGCTGCCGGGCGGCGTCCCGAGCTTCGGTC
>JBOHPP010000212.1:0-8374 GCA_050731755.1 Candidatus Rokuibacteriota bacterium
TGATGTGCTCCTGCAGCAGATCCACCACCCGCAGCAGATCGATCGTCTTCGCGCGCCTGGGCATAGCCCCTCCTGGCGATGGGGGTGCTATGCCTCAGTGAACGCAACGAGTGGCGATTTACCGGCAAATTATCTTAGCGGCGATGTCTCTCAGACCCTGCGCCCATGGCGCGCCGCAGTGCCGGCGCCGGGCGCCAATCGGCGCTCGAGCGTCGCGAGCCGCCGGTCGATCGCGTCGAGTCGCTTCGCGATCGCCACGCTCTCCGGCTCGGGCGCATGCTCCAGATAGCCTCGCCCCAGCAGGTCGACGAAGACCATCGCGATCTCCTCTGGGGCCAGCGGCCCCTCCGGCTGATACCACTTATGGAGCCAGTTGCACATGCCGAGAAGGCCGAAGACCAGCAGCGTCGGCGGGAGCTTCCGGAAGCGACCCTCGGCGATGCCCTCCCGCAGGACCGCCTCGATGGCCCGGTCGTATTCACGCTTCTCCCGCGCGACGCGCCTCGCCATGGCAGCCGGGAGACTACCCTCCTCGCTGAAAAAGACCCGGATGAGCGGGAGCTGGGCCGCCAGCAGCGTCACCTGGTACCGGATGATGCGCTGGAGCTTCTCGTCGGCCGGGAGAGGCTGCTCAACGATCTGGCGAAGCCCAGCCCGAAACGACTGGATCGTTCGCTCGAACATCCGGCAGAGGAGCTCCTCCTTGCTGGGCACGTGCTTATACAGCGTGACCTTGGAGACGCCGACCCTGGCCGCGATGGTGTCCAGCGTCGTGGCGCGGTAACCCATCTCGCTGAAGCAGAGAGCCGCGACGCGGATGATCTCGTCCTGCAGGAGCGCTCGCGGCCCCCGTCTCGGATGCTCAGGCGTCGCCGCCCGGGCGCGAGGTCTTGACATCGCCCGACGGTTGTATCATAAACTTCGCAGTAATCAATCTGGACTCATCAGTTTTCACCCACGAAACCCAATAGCAGCGGCCGCCTTCGGCCGGTACGGCCGCCGGCGTGACACAGTGATGTGATGGCGAGGATCCCGCCGGGAAGGCTGGAGGCCGCGCCCCCGAGGCGACACCCTGATGCCGCAGATCACGGCGACCCCAAAGGAGCGAACAGGCCAATGACTCATCGCGTACCGGTGCGCTACGAGAGCGTCTTCGAACACGCCTACGGGGTCGAGGCGGAGGACCTGCGCCGCTTGTATGAGAACGCCAAGCGCGACCAGTGGAACGTCGCCCGCGACGTGCCGTGGGACCAGCCGGTCGACCTCGAGCGGGGCGTCGTGGCGGACGAGCTGATCGATATTTACGGCACGCCGTTCTGGGACCGGCTCGGCCCCCGCGAGCGGGCGGAGCTGAACCAGCGCTTTGCGGCCTGGCGCCTCAGCGTGCTGCTCTACGGCGAGCACGGGGCCATGCTGGTGTGCAGCCAGCTCGTCGAGACGGTCTCGGGAACCGACGCCAAGTATTTCCAGGCAACCCAGGTGGTGGACGAGGCCCGACACACCGAGGTCCTGAACCGCTACATCACCGACAAGCTGGGCGGCCTCTTCTATCCGATGCCGCCGAACGAGCGCGAGCTGTTCGACACCCTGCTCGGCGACTCGCGCTGGCCGGTCAAGACGATCGGCCTCCAGCTGGTCGCCGAGACCTTCGCCGTGTCGCTCTTCAAGATGCTCGCGGAGAGCTCGAAGGACGATCTGCTCCGCCAGATCTGCCAGTACGTCCTGCGCGACGAGTCCCGCCACATGGGGTTCGGCATGCTGAGCCTCCCTCACGTCGTCGGCGAGATGAGCGAGGGGGAGCGGAAGGAGTTGGAGGACTTCACCGTCTGGGCGCTGGAAAAGGTCCTCACCGGGCTCTTCCCCCACGAGGTCTACCGCGACATGGGCTTCACGGCCGGCGAGATCCGCGAGATCCAGCGGCTCCGGAAAGAGCGTGCCGTCGGCGCGGAGTCTTCGCTCTTCCGGCGACTGTTCAAGCGAGACCTCCACGGCGCGCTTATCCAGAACCTGACGCGCATCGGGCTCTTGACCGAGCGCATGGCGCCGCGGCTGGAGGCCCTCGGGATCCGCGCGACGGCCCCCGCGTGATCCCCGCCGCGGAACGCCATGACCAGGGGGAAACCCCGATCAGCAAGGGACCCATGGAGGCACCGTTGAAGGCTGAGTTCGCCCGATGGCGTGCGAAACACTTCGCTCCGGACGACGACCGCACGACCGCGGCGGGCATCCCGGTCAAGCCACTCTACGGGCCGGAGGACGTCGCCGAACTCGACTATGGCCGAGACCTCGGGCTTCCCGGAGAGCCGCCCTTCACGCGAGGCGCCTACCCGACGATGTACCGCCGGCGGGCGTGGACGCTGCGGCCGCTGGCCGGCTACGGCACGCCCGAGGACACGAACGAACGGCTCCGCTACCTCTTGGCCAAAGGCGCGACGGGCCTGAATATCACCTTCGACTACCCCAGCCTCCGGGGCTACGACTCGGATGCGCCGGAGGCGCGCGCCGACGCCGGGCTCGGCGGGGTCGCCATCGACTACCTGGACGACGTGGCACGCCTTTTCGCGGGGATCCCACTCGATCAGGTCAGCGTCTCGCTGGTGACTTGCAATCCCGGCATGGCGGCGATCACCATGCCCATGTACGTGGCCGCGGCGCGCGCGGCTGGCGTGCCGCCGGATCGGCTGGCCGGCACCTGCCAGAACGACTTCCTGATGGAGTGCGCGGTGACGACGGCGCCCCAGCCGCTGGCGCCGGCGGCGTCCTTCCGCCTGTCGTGCGACACGGTCGAGTATTGCCTGCGCCATCTCCCGCGCTGGAACCCCATCAGCTTCGTGGGCTACAACCTCGAGGAGGCGGGGGCCACGGCAGTGCAGGAGCTGGGGCTCGTCCTCGCGCACGCCCGGGCGGTGATGCGGGAGCTCCAGCGGCGGGGGCTTGAGCCCGACCAGGCGGCTCCCCGCCTGAGCTTCTTTTTCTCGGCCTCCAACGACCTCTTCGAGCAGGTGGCGAAGTACCGCGCGGCGCGGCGGATCTGGCACCGGATGATGCGCGAAGAGTTCGGTGCGCAGGACTCCCGGTCATGGGTCCTCCGCTTCCATGTCCAGACTTCGGGAGTGGCCCTCACCGCCCAGCAGCCCGAGGTCAACGTCGTCCGTTCGGCCTACCACGCGCTGGCCGCCGTGCTGGGCGGCGCCCAGTCGCTCCACGTCTCGGCCTTCGACGAAGCGCTCGGGCTGCCCACCGAGGAAACCATCACGCTGGCGCTGCGCACCCAGCAGGTGCTCCTCCACGAAACGAACGTGACGGCGACGATCGACCCGCTCGGGGGCAGCTACTACGTCGAGCGCCTCACCGGCGAGATGGAAGCGCGTGCCCTCGACTTCCTCGGGACCGTGGAGGCGGAGGGCGGTATCGTCGTCGCCACCGAGCGGGGTTGGGTCCATGCGGAGCTGGCCCGCTCGGCGTACGAGCACCAGATGGGCGTGAAGGACGGGCGCCTCAAGGTCGTCGGCGTCAACTGCTTCGTCGAGCCCGACCGACCGCACCCGGTCTTCGCCCAGCCCGTCGCCGCGCGGCGGCAGGGCGAGCGGCTGCAGCGGTGGCGCCAGGTCCGCGACGGCGACGCTGTCGGGCGGGCGCTCGACGGCCTGGAGGTCGTGCTCAGCAGCGGCGACAACACGTTCCCCGCGGTGCTGGAGGCGGTGGAGGCGGGCGCCACGCTCGGCGAGGTGCACCAGCGCTTCCGCAAGATCCTCGGGGTGTGGGCCATGCCGCTCTTCGGGCGGTAGAAGCGGACGGATGAAGGCGCTCGTCGCGATCCTGGGGCTTGACTCCCACTGGCGGGGCTCGGTCATGGTCGCGCGCATTCTCAGGGACGCGGGCCTCGAGATCGTGTATCTCGGCAACCAGTTCCCGGAGCAGCTCGTCGCCCAGGCCCTCCAAGAGGATCCGGACCTGATCGCGGTCTCCAGCCTGTCGGGCAGCCACCGTACGCTGGTGCCCGAGCTGATGCGCCTCCTAGTGGCGCGGGGCGTCGACGCGCCGGTGCTGGTGGGCGGCGCCATTCCGCCTCAAGATATCCCGGTCCTTCGCCAGGCCGGGGTGGCCCAGGTCTTTCCCCCGGGCCGACCACTCGACGACCTGACGGCCTTCGTGCGGGGGCTCGAGGCCGGGGAGCGAGGCCGAGTCGCGAGTCAGTGAGGTCATCCCGCTCACGACCACGTGGGCGCTCGTCGATCAGGTGAACGGACAAGGATCGGCGTCGCCACACCGTGTTCGGCGACAAAGGCGAGAGCCTGCTGCGGAGTCATGTCTTAGTTAGACGACCGCAGGGGCGCTGATCACCGCGTTGCCGGCGGTGGTGACGATCAGGTCGTGGTCGGGATCGCGGAGGATCCCGATCGGGTCCTTGCCCTCGCGGACGACGTCGATCTGCTGCTTGAGCAGGCGCCGGACCATGATGACGCCGCGGTCCGAGGTCGCCAGGTGCTCGAGCGCGTGGGCCGCAATGGGCCCCTGGCTCACCATCGCCTCGGCGTCGCCCGGCATGCGCTGGTGCTCCTCCTCGGTCAGCTCCGCCCAGGCCTTGCCCGCATGCCGGGCGCGAGGCGCCACGAGGGGCCGCCCGTCCGCGCCGACCGGCACCCGGAGGAGCGAGTACATCCGGGTGTGGGTGTCGTCGATCGGCAGGTGCCAGCCGATGATGCTCGCCTGCTGGAATCCCTCGCCCTTCGTGCCCGCTGCCACGCTCGGGACGATCCGGACATTCGGGATCAGGACCTCGGTGATACGGCGGTACAGAGCGCCGTCCGGTTGGGGCCGGTCCTGGATCGAGCGCATGCCCCGCGCGGAGTATTCCCATGTCACCTGCGGCCGCTGGCTGAGCGCTGCGGCGAACTGACCGCCGCTGAACGTGTTGTGGAGAACGAAGACGTGGAAGGGGTCCATCACGTTCTCCCACGTTTGCAGCCAGTTGCAGTCGAGCACGACGCCGGCCCCGAGCCCGTAGCTCGTGCCGTCCGCGATCACCACGCCGTCGCCTTCCTCGATCAGGTCCCAGCGCGGGAATACCGGCATCCGATCCACTGGGCCCATGCAAGCGAAGACCAAGCCGCGATACTCGCGGCACGGATACCACGGCTGGCGGACCTTGGTGTTGTACGTGCTATCCGGCGGCTCGCACGGCTGCTCGAGGCAGCGGCCCTCCACGTCGAAGAGCCAGCCGTGGTAGCAGCACCGGAGGCCCGCGGGCTCGATCCGCCCGTAGTAGAGCGAGGTCCCCCGGTGCGCACAGCGGGGATCGAAAAGGCCGACCCGGCCCCGTCCGTCCCGGAAGAGGATCAAGTCCTCCCCGAGCACGCGCACGGGCGTCGGTCGGTCGCCGAGCTCGGCGGCGACGCCGACAGGCTGCCAGTAGCGCCTGAGCAGCTCCCCCGCCGGCCTCCCCGGACCGACCTCGGTCAGCTCGGCGTTATGCGAAGGTCGCGGGCGCCCGTAACCCGACTGTGGGCTGTCGCTCGACATGAGGGCGCTCCTCCTCCCGTTCTACTTCCTGCCGCTTCCGGCGAGTGCCGTCGCCGCCCCCAGACCGATGAAGACGCTGGCCGTGAGGTAGCGTTCCACGCCCAGGAATGTCCGACTGCGTTTGAGCCAGTGGCCCGCAGTGCCGGCGGCCATCGCGTACAGCGAGTCGCTGACCAGCCCGATGCCGGCGAGCACCAACCCCAGGAACACGATCTGGGCCGCCACCGCCCCTCGTGAGGGCTCGACGAACTGTGGCAGGAACGCGAAGAAGAAGAGCGCCGTCTTCGGGTTCAAGAGGTTGACCACGATGCCTTGCCCGAAGATCCGCAACGGGCTCACCCGCTCGACGACCGTTCCAGCCGCAGGCCCCTCGCGGCCGATCAGCCGTCGGATGCCGAGGTAGATCAAGTACGCCGCCCCCAGATACTTGAGAATGTTGAATGCGAGCGCAGACGACACCAGCACCGCTGAGACCCCGGCCGCGGTCGCGGCCACATGACAGAGCGTTCCGACTTCGATCCCGAGGACGGATATCAGCCCCGCCAGCCGCCCCTGGGCCATGCTGCGAGCGACGATGTACAAGACGGCCGGCCCCGGCGTCACCAGCAGGAGAATCACCGCGCCGACAAAGACGGCGAGCGTGGGACCGTCAGGCATCAGACGGGCCGAACCCTGCCGTCGGAGCGAGTCGCTGCGATCTCGGAGGGCACCCTGCGGCAGTCATATCACAGTCCGGAGCGCGCGCTGGTCGATGCCGAATACGTCGGCCAGCCAGTCGGCCATCAGCTCCTGACCGATCGTCGGGTTGTCGTGCTGGCAGTGCTCGGCGCCCGTCTCCTCCGGGGTCACGAAGCGCAAGGTGACGTTGACGCCTTTCGCCCTGGCGTACTCGTACACCTTGGTGGCCTGGGACATGCCGAGCACGTCGTGGCCGCCGTGGAGGATGAGGTAGGGGCAGCGCATGCGCTCGAGCACGCCCTCCAGCGTGAACGCCTTGAAGCGCTCGACTGCCTCCGGCATGGTCTTGACCCCGAAGACCCACTTGATGTGGGTGGCCAGGCCGTGGCTCTCGTCGGCGTTCTTCCAGAAGTCGTGGATGCTCCAGATGGCGCCGTGTGAGATGCAGGCGGCCAGGCGATGCTCCACGGCTCCGGCCCGCGCCGCGTAGTAGCCGCCCAGGCTCGAGCCACACACCGCGATGCGCGCGGAGTCGACGTCCTTCCGGGTGAGCAGATAATCGACGCACCGCCCGATGGGCACCTCGTAGTCCGGCCGGTTCGGGATGCGGTGGCGCCGTAGGGTCCCGCCCTGTCCGGGACCGTCGATCATCAGCACGGAGATCCCGCGCTGGAGGGCGCCGTGGGCCTGCATGAACCACATCTCGTCCTTGATAGAGTCGAGTCCGCCCATGGAGATGAGGCAGGGCTGCCGCTCGACGGCGAAGGGCGCGCGTACGAAGTAGGCGTAGAGCGTCGCGCCGTCCAGATACGGAATCTCCAGCACCTCGCCGGGCGGGGTCAGGTGCCGGAGGAAACCATGGCTCGACTGCTCCATCCTGGTGAAGGTGGCCAGCCGGCGCGGATCCTGGGGAGCCAGGAAGAACTCGGCCTGGCGATAGTAGTCGGCCGAGCGCAGGAAGCAGTTCATCGCCGTGCGGACGTGGCCCCGGCGCTCCTCCTCCACGCCGCGCTGGAAGTTGCGATCAGCCACCGCGAGCCACTCCCGGTGCCACGACTCTTTGTCGCCCGGGATCATCCGCGCGGCGGCCTGGAAGCACTCGCTCACGGTGCCACCGCCCTCCTGCGTCTCGCCCAGGCCACGGCGGAACTGGTAGGCGAGCCAGGGATGCTCGGGCCAGTGATGCCAGCCGTAAGGCTCAAAGTGGGGCAGGCGGTTGTCGGTGACCTTCTCGATGAGGTTGTCTTCCTTCAGGACCATAGATGCTCTCCAGGCGCGCCCGCGACCTAGTGGGTGGCGCCCCGCGCGAAGGCCGGCGCCGCGGCGCCGTCGATGACGACGTCCAGGCACGCGGGCCGGCCCGACGCCACTGCGCGCTCGAGGGCCGGCGCCAGGTCCGCGGGATCCTGCACGCGTTCGCCATGGGCACCGAGGGCCTCCACCACCCGGTCGTACCGTGTTGGCAGCAGCGTGCAGCCGACGGCGCGCTCGGCGCCATAATGCTGGATCTGGAGCTGATGCTCCGCGTTCCAGCGAGCGTCGTTGCCGACGACGGCGACGACGGGAATGCCGTGGCGGACCGCAGTGTCGAACTCGAGGGCGTGGAAGCCGAAGGTGCCGTCGCCGAGTGTGGCCATGACCGGCAGGTCAGGACGGGCGAGCTTCGCCCCCAGCGCCATCGGCACGGCGCTGCCGATGGAGCCGGCGGGCCCGTTGATGAGACGGATCGAAGCGTCCAGACCGGCCTGGCACCACTGACCGAACTCCCCTCCGTCGCAGACCAGCACGCCGCCCTCGAGGAGAGGTTGAAGCGTGGCGCAGACGCGCAGCGGGTGCATCGGCTGCCGGGACGACCGTCGCAGTTCCTCCCATGTCGGCGGGGTCGCCCGGAGCGCGTCCTCCACTTCCTTGGCCCACGCGCTTCGCTGCCACGAACGGCGGGACGCTGCCGCGGTGAGCTGCCGGGCTACCGCCGGCGGCTCGCCGACCAGGGCGAGCGCGATCCGGTCCCGTACGGCAGCGTCGAGGTCGCCCTGGATGAACCTGCACGTTGGCGCGAAGGCCGGGGGCTGGCCGAAGCGGAGCGAGAAGTCGAGGCGCTTGCCGAGGAGCAGCACGACGTCGGCCTCGCCCAGGCAGGGGCCGGCCGCCCGCAGCGCGGGGTCATTGACCC
>JBOHPP010000213.1:0-7642 GCA_050731755.1 Candidatus Rokuibacteriota bacterium
GGGTCACCACCAGAGGCCACCGATGACGGCGACGAGCGCGACCACCGCGATGTAGCCGTTGACATTGAAGAACGCGACGTTCAGACGGGAGAGGTCACCAGGCCGCACCAGCGAGTGCTCCCAGGCCAGCAGCCCCACGATGGCGAGACAGCCCGCCCAGTAGAGCGGCCCCAGCCCCATTATCCAGCCCAGCGCGGCCAGTGCCGCCGCCGTGAGCGCGTGGTTGGCGCGCGCGACTCGAAGCGCGGCGGCCACGCCGAAGCGTGCGGGAACGGAGCGCACGCCGTGGGCGCGGTCGAAGTCGACGTCCTGGCAGGCGTAGATGAGATCGAAGCCGGCGATCCAGACGGTCAGCGCGAACCAGAGCACCAGGGCAGGCGCCTCGAAGCGTCCGGTCACGGCGATCCAGCCGCCGCCGGCGGCGATCCCATCGGTGAAGCCGAGGATCCAGTGCGACGTCCAGGTGACGTACTTCGTGTACGAGTAGCCGATGAGGAAGACGAGGGCCACCGGGGCCAGGGCCAGGCACAGCGGGTTCAGCATCGCCGCGGCCAGCAGCATCACGGCCGCGCCGGCCGCCGCCAGCGTCTTCAGCTCCCAGGCGCGCAGGACGCCGCGTGGCAGATGGCGGCCCGCCGTCCGTGGATTCTGGGCGTCGATGATGCGGTCGATCACCCGGTTGGCGGCCATGGCGCAGGTGCGGCCGCCGGCCATCGCGACGGTGACCCAGACGACGGTCCACCAGCCCGGCCACCCTGCGGCCGCCAGCACCATGGCGATGTACGCGAAGGGCAACGCGAACACGGTGTGCTCGAACTTGATGGCGTCGAGCACGTGGCCGACCTTGGTGAACTCCGGCCTCAGAAACCGTACTCCTTCCAGCGCCGGCTCACCAGCGCCCGCACCTCGTCGCTCATCACGATCTCGTCGGGCCAGGACTGGGCCACCTCGTCGAGCGGGCCCTTCTCGGTGGCGTCGACGCCGAGCTTTCCCCCGTACCGGTGGCGCAGGGCCGCGTGGTCGAGGTCGTCCATGGGCCCTTCCAGGATCGTGAGGTCGCGCCGGGGGTCGATATTGCCGGTGGCACGCCAGGCCACCTCCGACAGGTCGTGGACGTCCACCCGGTCGCTCACCACGATGATGGTCTTGGCCAGAGCCATGAGCCCCATGCCCCAGAGCGCCGTCATCACCTTCTGCGCGTGGCCCGGATAGCGCTTGCGGATAGAGACGATGACCAGATTGTGGAAGACCCCCTCGGCCGGCATGTTCATATCCACGACCTCGGGCAGCATCATGCGGATGATCGGCAGGAAGAGCCGCTCGGTGGCCTTGCCGAGCCAGTAGTCCTCCTGGGGCGGGCGGCCTACGATCGTCGTGGCGTAGATCGGCCGGGCCCGCCGCGTGACCGCGGCGAGATGAAAGACGGGATAGTCGCGCGCGAGCGAGTAGTAGCCGGTGTGGTCGCCGAACGGACCCTCCTGACGTCGCTCCCGCGGGTCGACCCAACCCTCCAGCACGATCTCGGCCTGCGCCGGCACCTCGAGATCGACCGTCCGGCAGCGCGTCATCTCTACGCCGTGGCCGCGGAGCCAGCCGGCGAAGACCACCTCGTCCACGCCGGGCGGCAGCGGCGCCGAAGCGGCGTAGATCATCGCGGGGTCGGCCCCCAGCGCGATGGCGACAGGCATTCGCGCTGGCTCGGTCGCGCCCTCCTCCGCTCGGCGGTGGTGTTCCGCGCTGCCCTTGTGAGTCTGCCAGTGCATGCCGAGCGTGCGCTCGTCGTAGACCTGCAGCCGATACATGCCCACGTTGCGGGCGCCGGTGCGGGGATCGCGGGTGAATACGCAGGGCAGCGTGATGAAGCGGCCGGCGTCGCCCGGCCAGCACTGGAGCACGGGGATGCCGGCCAGCGAGGGGTGCGCCGTCTCCACCACCTCCTGGCACGGCGCCGGGTCCAGTCGCCGCGGCGCCGCCCGCAGGACGTCGATCAGCGTGCCCAGCTTGGCCAGCCGCTCCGCGAACGTGCCGGGCATGCGCAGGTCCAGCAGCTTGGTCGCGCGCTCGCCCAGCTCGTCGAGTCGCTCGACGCCCAGTGCCCACGCCATGCGCTCGGCCGAGCCGAAGGCGTTGATGAGCACCGGCACGTCGAATCCCTCGACGCGCTCGAAGAGCAGCGCCACGTTGCCGCCGGCCGGGCCCTTGGACACGCGGTCGGTGATCTCGGTGATCTCGAGGTCGCGCGAGACGGGAACGCTCACCCGGTGCAGGCGGCCGCGCCGTTCGAGGTGCTCCACGAACTCCTGGAGGTCGCGCCAGGCCATCGCCGGCGGCCCGGCCTCAGTCGCGGTAGAGCACGGCGACCAGCCAGCCGGCCAGCACCGGAAAGAGGAGGCTTGGCAGGACGCGCACGATGACGAAGTGCCAGCCCATCAGCGGCGCCTCCCAGGCAATGATGCGTTGCATGCCGAAGAGCGACCACGACGTCATGTAGGCCACCAGTGGCGGCAGGGCCATGCCCGAGTTGGCCAGGGCCACCATGAACGGCACGCTGACCATCGGCCCGCCCGGCGTCACCACGCCGGCGGCCGAGGCCAGCACGATCGCCCGCAGCCCGCCCTGCCGGCCGAAGTAACGCGCCACCACCTCCTGGGGCACCAGCACCTGCAAGAGACCGGCGAGGATCAGCGCCGGCACGAGGCGGGGCAAGATGAACCACAGCATCGAAAAGCCGGTCCGCGCGCCGAGCCACGGCAACCCCGGGTCCTTGAGGTAGGCCACGAACCCGAGGATGAGCGCCAGCACGACGAGCACCATCATTGAGGGATCGAGCGCAGCCCGCATCGCGGCTCCTTCCGGGGAATTTCGGCCGCGGACATTATCACACGCTATATTCGGGAAGATGCACCGCGCGCTCCGTCACGCGTGGTCTACGCTCACCGGACGTCGCCGTCACACCACCGACCCCGGCCACGGCGACCATCTCCTGGCCAGCCTGGCCGATACGATCGAGGGAGCGCTCGTCGTCGTCGATCCCACCCTGGCCGTCGTCCACTGGAACACCGCCATGGAACGCTTGACCGGCATCGAGCGCGCGGCCGCCTGCGGGCGACCCGTCGCCCGCCTCGCTCCGGTGCTCGACGCCATCGCGCTGCCCCAGTACGTCGAGCGTGCGCTCGGCGGCGAAGTGCGCTTCACCGTGGAGACAGGGACGGGCTGGTTGGAGGCGCGCTGCCTTCCGCTCCGCGACGCCGGGGGCCGTCTGGCCGGCGTCGCCGCCGTTCTCACCGACGTCTCCGAGCGACGGCGCCGCGCGCTGCTCCTGCGGGCGATGGAGGCGGTGGCCCGCTCGCTCACCTCGTCGCTCGACCTCAACGAGGCGCTCGACACCATCGTGACCAAGGCCGTCGAAGTGATGGCGGCCGACTCGGCGCTGGTCGTCTCCTGGGACGGCAAGGCGCCGAACTGCCGCGTGCTGCGCGCGGCCGGCCCGCTCAGCGAACGCTACACCGCCGCGGCCATCCCCTTGGGTGGCGGCCCCATCAGTCGCGCCGTACAGGAGGCCCGCCCCGTCGCCACTCGCAACGTCCTCGCCGACCCGCGGCTCTGGCTGACGCCGGAGCGGCGGGCCTGGATCGAGCGCGAAGGCTTCAAGGCGGTGGCGGCCGCGCCGCTCGCCTCCAAAGGGCGCGTGCACGGCGCCCTCGTCGTCTACTACTGGACGGAACGCGCCGTGAGCAGCGAGGAGCTGAGCGTGCTCTCGCTCCTGGCCGAACATGCGTCGGTGGCCATCGACAATGCCCGGATCTATGCCGAAGCCACGCGGCGCGCCGAACGGTTGAGAGAGCTCGCCGAGGTGGATCGGCTGCTGGCGTCGTCGCTGGATCTCGACGAGGTGCTCCGCAGCATCGCCGAGGCCACGGCGCGGCTCGTGGGCGCGCCCCTCGTCCACCTCTGGACCGTGGAGCCCGGCACGCAGCGCCTGCGCCTGCTCGGCGCCAGCATCACCCCCGGCCTGCCCGACGTCCACATGCCAGACACCCTGGCGTTCGGTGAGGGCATCACGGGCGTGGCCGCCGAATCCCGCCAGACCGTGTTCGTCGCCGACGCGCGAGAGGACTCCCGCGTACGGCATCCGGCCTGGGCGCGGGAGGCCGGGCTCAATACCATCCTGGCGATCCCCATGATCGCCAACGACTCGCTGGTGGGCGTGCTCACCGTGCGGGCTCCCACCGGCGCCCTGGCCGCCGATGACGACGGCGCGCTCGTGGCCTCGTTGGCCGGGCGGGCGGCGCTGGCCATTCAGAACGCGCGTGCCTACGCCGACGCGGTACGGCGGGGCCGGCGACTGCGCCAGCTCGCCTCGGTGAGCCAGTCCATCACCGCCTCGCTCGACACCGGGGACGTCATGCGCCGGATCGCCGAGGCCGCAGCCGCCATGGCTCCCGGTGCCCTGGCCTCCGTGCACGCCTTCGACGCCGCCCGCAGCGTGCTGCGCTTCGCCGCCCGGTCGAGCGACGAGTTGCGGGAACTCCCGGACGAGCTGCCGGCGGAAGCCGGGCTGCCCGGTCTCGTCTTCGAGCGTCGCCAGCCCGTGCTGGTCGTCGCGCCGAGCGAGCATCCCCGCACGCTGGCTCCGGCGTGGTGGCGAGCGCGACCAGCCGCGACCTACTACGGCGTGCCCATCATCGTGGGCGAGACGTTCGTGGGCGTGCTCGACTACATCATGCCGGAGGGGTTGCCGGATCTAGAAATCCAGGAGGCGCTCCGGCTGCTGGCCGCCTACGCCGGCATCGCCATCGGTAACGCCTCGCTCTATCAAGCCGAGCGTACGCAGGCCGAGCGGGTGAGTGCCCTGGCCTCGATTAACCAGCGCATCTCGAGCGCGCTCGATCTCGACGAGCTGCTCAGCACGATCGCCGAGTCGGCGGCCGCGCTGACCGGCGTCAAGTACGCAGGGTTCTGGCTCGCCGACGAAGAGCACCGGACGGTCACGTTCAAGAGCGCGTCGGCCCCTGGTCTGGCCGAAGACTTCCCCCAGCGCGTGCTCCCGTACGGCGAGGGGGGGGAGGGCCGGGTGGCCTGGCACCGGGCGCCGCTGCGCGTCGACCACACCTTCACCGACGAGCGGATCGCTCACCGGGACTGGTGGCGCCGCTGGGGCGTGAGCGCCTTCGCCGGCTACCCCGTCCTGGCCGGCGAGGAGCTGCTGGCCGTCCTCGTCCTCTGCCACGCCGAGCCCATCCGGTTCACCGACGAGATCCGCGACGTCGTGAACATGTTCATCGCCCAGGCCAGCGTGGCCATTCAGAACGCCCGCCTCTTCCTGGAAGCCCAGCGCCGTCGCGAGGTGGCCGAAGCCCTGGCCCGCCTGGGGCGCGATTTGACCGGCACGCTCGACCTCGAGCGCATCGCCGATCTGGTGGCGCGCGGCATGCTGGAGCTACTGGGAGGGCGGGGCTCGGCCGTTTTCCGGTACAACCCCGAGGACGGCACGCTCCACGCCATCGCCGCCTCCGGCGAGACGGCGCCCATCAAGGGTGTGGTGCTGCAGGCTGGCGACGGCGTGGTGGGCCGGGCCGTGGCCGAGCGCCGCGTCGTGGCCACGCGCGACGTACTGGCCGAACCTGAGATCCCTCTCTCTCCCGAGCTGCGCCAGCTCTCCGAGCAGCAGGGCTTGCGGGCGGTGGTGGGCGTGCCGCTGGTGGCGCGCGACCGGGTGGTGGGCGCTCTGGCGCTGGCCGCCGACGCCGGCCGGACCTTCCGCGGGGACGACCTCAAGCTGCTGCAGGCCTTCGCCGACCAGGCGGCGCTGGCCTTCGAGAACGCCTCGCTCTACGCCAGCGCTCGCGACAGCCTGGCCCGTCTCAAGGAAACGCAGGCCCAGCTCGTGCATGCCGGGAAGATGTCGGCCCTGGGCCAGCTCGTGTCGGGCGTGGCCCACGAGCTGAACAACCCGCTCAGCGTCATCATCGGCTACGGCCAGCTTCTGTTGAACCGCGGCGTGCCGGAGGCGCTCCGGCGCCCCGTCGAGCTGATGGTGCAGCAGTCGGACCGGATGGCGAGGATCGTGCGCAACCTGCTCTACTTCGCCCGCCAGCGCACGCCCGAGCGGGCTCCCGTGGATCTGCACCAGATCGTCGAGCAGACGCTGGCGCTCCGGTTCAATCAGCTCACGCTCCGCCAGATCACCGTCGAGCGCGACTTCGCTCCCGACCTGCCACCGGTGACCGGCGATGGCCCGCAGCTCCAGCAGGTGTTCCTCAACCTCCTGCTCAACGCCGAGCAGGCCATCGGCGACCAGCCCAATGGGCGGATTGGCTTCCGCACGCGCGTGCTCGACGGTGGCCGCACGGTGCGGGCCGACGTCATCGACAATGGCCCCGGTATCCCGCCCGACAATCTGCCCCGCGTCTTCGAGCCGTTCTTCACCACGAAGGAGGTGGGCGCCGGCACCGGGCTCGGGCTCTCCGTGTCCTACGGCATCGTGCAGGAGCATGGCGGCCGCCTGGCCGTCGAGAGCGAGCCCGGCCAGACGGTCTTCATGCTGGAGCTGCCGGTGGCGACCGCCGCGGCGTCCGGATCGCCCGCGGCGCCCGCAGCGCGGCCGACGGTGGCCGGCAACGGGCGCGTGGCCCTCGTCGTGGAGGACGAGCCCAGCATCGTGGAATTCGTCGTCACGCTGCTGCGGGAGACGGGCTGGCGCGTGGACGTGGCGGCGGGCGGCCGGCCCGGCCTGGACCGCGTGCGGGCTCAACACTACGACCTCGTCGTCACCGACATGCGCATGCCCGACGGCGACGGCGAGGAGTTCTACCGGCTCGCGCTGGCCGTCGATCCGCGCCTGGCCGGCCGGTTCCTCTTCGTCACCGGCGACACCGCCAACCAGCGGGCCTGGGCCTTCCTCAAGGGCGCCGACCTGCCGGTGCTTGAGAAGCCCTTTCCCCCCGACGCGTTCCTCGAGGCGGTGCGCCGCGTCGTCTCGGCATTGACAGCCACGGGTCACCGCGCGTAGTAGAGGGGGGTGACCAAGGCCGAGCTTGTGACCGTCATGGCCCGCGCCTCCGGGGGGTCCAAGGCCGCGGCCGAGCGGGGGATGACCGCGTTCCTCGTCGGCGTTGTCGATTCGCTCCGCAACGGGCGCCGGGTGACAATCAGCGGCTTCGGGACCTTCGTGGTCTCCCGGCGCGCCGCCCGCAACGGCCGCAACCCGCGCACGGGCAGCGCCATCAAGATCCCGCCCGCGCGGGTGCCGCGCTTTCGCCCGAGCCGCGCCCTCAAGGGCGCCGTGCGTTGACTCGCCGTCGGGCCATGTGGTCTAATCCGATGCGGTACTTGGTGGTGGGGGATCGTCTAGTGGTAGGACGCGTGGCTCTGGACCACGTAGCGGGGGTTCGAATCCTCCTCCCCCAGCCAATTCCCTTCGCCGGCCCCATCGTCTAGAGGCCCAGGACACGGCCCTCTCAAGGCTGAAACACGGGTTCGAATCCCGTTGGGGCCACCAACTTGACAGACAGTCCGAAATAGAGACCGAGGAAGAAGCCCTTCCTCTTCCAGTCCCGGCCCGCCGCAGTCCACCCGAAGACGCAGGTACGTCGTGATGAGAGGACGCGCATAATTAGCGCCTTCCGACGCGGCCTACCCG
>JBOHPP010000214.1:0-24734 GCA_050731755.1 Candidatus Rokuibacteriota bacterium
CACCGGGCGCATCGCCGGCGCCTACGGAGTAGCCGCGGTGCTCTGCTGGCTGGCGGCCGGGCGCCGGCGCCAGTAACATCTGAGCACCGAGTCGAGACGCGACCGACGGTGGGAGGAGAAGCGGCCATGAACATCGCGAGCATCCTGGCCAGCAAGGGCGTCAAGGTGGTCACCGTGCAGCCGACGCAGACGATCCGGGAGGCGCTCCGCCTCCTGGCCGAGCACAACCTCGGCGCGCTGGTCGTCGTGGACGAGGGCGACCGGCCGGCCGGCATCGTCTCCGAGCGCGACGTGGTGCGTACGCTGGCGCGCACGGAGGCGGTCTTCGACTGGCCGGTGGGCCGCATCATGACGAAGGAGGTCATCGTCGGCGGCCCTCAGGACGACGTCCTGACCGTGGGCCATACGATGACCGAGAAGCGCATCCGGCATTTGCCGGTGGTAGAGCGCGGCCGCCTGATCGGCATCATCTCGATCGGCGACATCGTCAAAGCGCAGCGGGACAAGTACCAGGGCGAGGTGGATACGCTCCAGATCCAGCTGCTCCAGAATCAGACGTGACCACTCCTCCGGGAGCGGTCGACCGGCCGCTGCGCGTGGCCATCGTGGGGGCAGGTCCGGCCGGCTACTACGCGGCCGACCATCTCCTGCGCCAGGACGGCGTGGTGGTCGAGGTCGACATGTTCGACCGCCTGCCGACGCCCTTCGGGCTCGTCCGACTCGGGGTGGCCCCCGATCACCAGAAGATCAAAGCAGTGACGGCGGTGTTCGACAAGGTGGCCTCCCATCCGCGCTTCCGCTTCTATGGCAACGTGGAGGTGGGCCGCGATGTCAGCGTCGAGGATCTGCGGCGCCACTATCACCAGATCGTCTTCTCGACGGGGGCCCAGACCGACCGGCGCATGGAGATTCCCGGCGAAGATCTCCGGGGCAGCCATCCCGCCACCGAGTTCGTGGCCTGGTACAACGGCCATCCCGACTACCGCGACTGCCAGTTCGACCTCTCGCAGGAGCGCGCGGCCATCGTCGGCGTGGGCAACGTGGCGGTGGACGTGGCCCGTATCCTCTGCCGCTCAGTGGCCGAGCTGGCCACCACGGACATCGCCGATCACGCGCTGGAGGCGCTCCGCCAGAGCCGGGTCAAAGAGGTCTACCTCTTGGGCCGGCGAGGCCCGGCTCAGGCGGCCTTCACCAACCCCGAGGTCAAGGAGCTGGGAGAGCTGCCCGCGGCCGACGTCATCGCGCTCCCGCAGGAGGTCGAGCTCGATCGTCTCAGCCGCGAAGCGATCGAGCGAAGCCAAGACCGGGCGACTCGGAAGAAGGTGGAGATCCTGCAGGAGTTCGCGCGCCGCCCGCCCCACGGCCGGCCGCGCCGGCTGATCCTGCGTTTCCTGGTCTCGCCGGTGGAGGTGCTCGGCGACGACAGCGGCCGCGTCGTGGGGCTCCGCCTGGTGAAAAACCAGCTCTACGCCACCGAGACAGGCACGCTGCAGGCCCGGCCCACCAACGAATTCGAAGTGCTGCCGGTCGGCCTGGTCTTTCGCTCCGTCGGCTACCGCGGCGTACCCCTGGCCGGGGTGCCCTTCCACGAGCGCTGGGGCGTGATCCTCAACGAGCAGGGCCGCGTGCTGGACCCCGACACCAAGCAGCCCCGGGTGGGTGAGTATGCGGCGGGCTGGATCAAGCGCGGGCCCACCGGCGTCATCGGGACGAACAAACCCGACGCGGCCGAGACCGTCGCCTGCATGCTCGAGGATGTCCGGCACGGCCGGCTGCTCGATCCCCCTGAGCCCAGCGGCGAGGCGGCGGCCCGCCTCGTCGGCGAACGCCAGCCGCTGTCGGTCTCGTACGCGG
The DNA here is from genome assembly GCA_050731755.1 of Candidatus Rokuibacteriota bacterium. Classification (GTDB taxonomy): domain Bacteria; phylum Methylomirabilota; class Methylomirabilia; order Rokubacteriales; family CSP1-6; genus JBOHPP01. Next base: position 1,855 of record JBOHPP010000214.1, read on the forward strand.
ACTGGCGCGCTCTCGACGAGCTCGAGGTCGCCCGCGGACGGGCGGCGAGCCGGCCGCGGGTCAAGTTTACCCGCGTCAAAGAGACGCTGGCCGCGCTGGGGCGGTGAATGGGCGCCTTGACCCCCTTCGTCTCAGACGTGACAATGAGCGCGGCATCATGTGAACGTCGTCACGCACCGAGAGGAGGCGTCATGAGGAGGCTCGAGAGGTCCCTGGCAGTCGTGCTGGCGTCCCTGTTCGTCGTGGGCGCCGGTGGCGGGGCGGCTACGGAGTGGAAGGCGCCGGCCGACGCGAAGAACACGAAGAACCCCGTGAAGGGCGTCGGCAACGCCAAGACGAACGTGGAGACCAACTGCGTCTCGTGCCACGGCCCGGGTGGCAAGGGCGACGGGCCCGCCGCGGCCGCGCTGCCGCCGCCCAAGCCGGCCGACTGGACTTCGGCCAAGGTCCAGCGCGAGGCCGACGGCGAGCTGTTCTGGAAGATCAGCAACGGGCGCGGCGCGATGCCGCCGTGGAAGCACCTGCCGGAGAAGGATCGCTGGGAGATCGTCAACTACCTCCGCACCCTCAAGAAGTAATCGCCTTCGACCTCGCGATCGAACGCCCCGCGGACGGTCGGCCCTCGGGCCGGCCGTGGCCGGGGCGTTCGTCGTTTCGGGCCCGACGCGGATGAGACCTCCGCGGCTGGCCAGCATCGACCTCGGGACCAACACCGTGCGGCTGCTCGTGGTGGAGATCGACACGGCGGACGGTTGGCGGGTCCTCGAGCAGGACCAGCGGGTGACGCGCCTGGGCGAGGGCCTGACGGCGAACGGCCACCTCGGCGAGCGCCCCATGGCCCGCACCGCCGCGGTCGTCGTCGAGTACGTACGCCGGGCCCGGCGGGCTGGCGCCTCCGATCCCCGAATCGTCGCGACCAGCGCGGTGCGGGAGGCCGCCAACGGCGCCGCGTTCGCCGCGGCACTCGAGCAGACGACCGGCGCCCGGGTGCAGGTGGTGAGCGGCGAGGACGAGGCGCGGCTCACGGTGCTCGGCATTGTGCGGGGCCTGCGGCGCCGCCTCGGCCTCATGCGCGCCTTCGACATCGGTGGCGGCAGCACCGAATACGTCCTGGCCCGGGACGGCCAGGTGACCGCCGCGGTGAGCCTCCGGCTCGGTGTGGTCCCGCTGGCCGAGCGCTACCCGTTTCCCGGTGCCGTGGACGGCACGCGCTATCGGCAGATGGAAGACGAGATTCGCGGCCGGCTCCGGGTCGAGCTGCCGCCGGCGATTCGAAGCGCGGCGACCGCTGACATCGTCGGCACCGCGGGGACCGTCACCACGCTGGCGGCCCTGGACCTAGGCCTGGCCGCCTACGATCCCGCGCGCGTGCACGGACACCGGCTGGACCGCGCCGCCGTCGAGCGGCTGCGCGACCGCCTGGGGGGCTTGACCGTGGCCGAGCGCGCCGCGTTGCCGTGCCTGGAGACCGGACGGGCCGACCTCATCGTGCCCGGGACGGCCATCGTGCTGGCCACGCTCGATGCGACCGAGGCCACGGCGGTAACCGTGAGCGACTGGGGGCTGCGCGAAGGTATCATGGCGGAAGCCATGGAGAGACGGCGATGATGCGCGCGCTCCTCTACGCGCTGTCGACGCGCCCGAGCATCGGCGCCTGGCTGAGCCGGCTGCCGGCCACCCGACGGTTGGTGCGGCGCTTCGTCGCCGGCACCACCGCCGACGAGGCGCTGGCCGTCATCGCCGATCTCAACGCTCGCGGCATCGCCGGCGCCGTCACCTACCTCGGCGAGAACGTCCGCACTCATCACGACACCGAGCAGGCGACCGCGATGTACCAGCACCTGCTCGACGAGATCAAGCGGCGCGAGCTCACGGCGCTGCCCTCGCTGAAGCTCACCCACCTGGGCCTCGATCTCGACGAGGCCCTGTGTGTCGGGAACCTTCGACGGGTGCTCGAGCACGGTCGCGCCGTCGGCACCCGGGTGTGGATCGACATGGAGTCCTCGGCCTACACCGAGCGGACGCTGGCCATCTACGCGCGCCTGCGCCACGCCTACGACCAGGTGGCCTGCGTGCTCCAGGCGGCCCTGCGCCGGACACCGGGCGACGTCGAGCGGCTCATTCCGCTGGGCGCCATCATCCGGCTCTGCAAGGGCGCCTATCGGGAGTCGCCGGCCATCGCGTATCCCCACAAGCGCGACGTGGATCGGGCCTACGCCAGCCTCGCCGAGCGCCTGCTCGCCCCCGCCGCGCTGGCCCGGGGCGTGTATACCGGCTTGGCCACCCACGACGAGCGGCTGATCGCCCACGTGCGCGGGGTCGTCTCGCGCCAGGGGATCGCCCGCACTCAGTACGAGTTCCAGATGCTCCATGGCATCCAACCCGGGCTGGCTCAGGCCCTGCACGACGCCGGCCACACTGTCCGCGTGCTGGTCTCCTTCGGGGAGGACTGGTACGGCTTCTTCATGCGCCGCCTGGCCGAGCGACCGGCTAACTTGCTGTTCCTGCTGCGCAACCTGGGGCGCCGTTGAGCGCCCGGGATTTGACAGCACCGGCACCACCGACTATCCTGAGTCAACGCTATGGATGAGATCGCGGTCCTGGTACTGAACTTTACCTACGAACCGCTGCATTTCACCAACGCCCGCCGGGCCATCACGCTGCTGCTCAACGGCAAGGCCGAGGCCGTGGAAGCCTCGCCGCGGGTGGTGCGCTCGCCCTCCACGGTCTTCGCGCTTCCGGCGGTGATTCGTCTCGCCCTCTACATTCGGAAGCCGTTCGTGGACCGCGTGGCCTTCAACAAGAAAAACATCCTGCGCCGGGACGGGTACGCCTGCCAGTACTGCAACCGGCGCGGGGAGCGGCTGACCGTCGACCACGTCGTTCCCCGCTCGCGGGGCGGGGCCACGACCTGGATCAACGTGGTGGCGGCCTGTCTGCGCTGCAACCTCAGGAAGGGCAACCGCCTGCCGGACGAGGTGGGCATGCGGCTGTTGCGGGAGCCGGTACATCCCAAGTTCGTCTTCTCGACCCACATGCTCAAGCACCCGCACGCGCACTCGCTGCTCGACTCCTGGCGCAAGTACCTGCTCGCCGTCCCCAGCCCGATCTGAGCGGCACCATGCTGGTTCGAGCGCCGGCTTCGCCGGCGCCGTCGGAAGACAGCGAGGGTGGTCGCACCCCGCGCGAACGGGGAGGTTGGGCGGGGGACGGTTGTGGCACCTCGCGCGAACGGGGAGGTTTGGAGGGGGACGGCTGTGGCACCTCGCGCAAACGGGGAGGTTTGGAGGGGGCGGCCGCTGCCCCCTCCAAGTGATGTTTCGTCTCACGTCGGAGTTCCCGCCACGCGGCGACCAGCCGCAGGCCATCGACCGGCTGACCGACCACCTCCGGGCCGGTCGGCGGCACGTGGTGCTCCGGGGCGTCACCGGCTCGGGCAAGACCTACACGATGGCCAACGTCATCGCCAACGCAGGGCGGCCTACCCTGGTCATTTCGCCCAACAAGACGCTGGCCGCTCAGCTGTTCAGCGAGTTCAAGGCGTTCTTTCCCGACAGCGCCGTCGAGTACTTCGTCTCCTATTACGACTACTATCAGCCCGAGGCCTACATCCCACAGTCGGACACCTACATCGAGAAGGACGCCCTCATCAACGACGAGATCGACCGCATGCGCCACTCGGCCACTCGCTCGCTGATGGAGCGCCGCGACGTGATCGTGGTGGCCTCGGTGTCCTGCATCTACGGGATCGGCGCCCCCGAGACGTACCAGGAGATGCACCTGGCTCTCCGGGAGGGTGACCAGATCGACCGCGACGAGATCATCCGGCGGCTCATCGCCGTCCAGTACGAGCGCAACGACTACGATTTCCACCGCGGCACCTTTCGCGTGCGGGGCGACGTCGTCGAGATCTTCCCCGCCAACGAGGAGACGCTGGCCCTCCGCGTCGAGCTCTTCGGCGACGTGATCGACGCCATCCACCGTATCGACCCGCTGCGGGGGGCCGTGCGGGAGCGCCTGCCCGGCGTGCATGTCTACCCGGCCAGCCACTACGTCACGCCGACCGCGCAGCTGGAGCGGGCGCTGGAGACGGTCCGGGAGGAGCTGGGCGAACGACTGGCCTTCTTCCGGGCCCGGAACCGCCTGCTCGAGGCCCAGCGGCTGGAGCAGCGGACGCTCTTCGACATGGAGATGCTGCGCGAGTTGGGCTACTGCCACGGCATCGAGAACTACTCGCGCCACCTGACCGGCCGGCGGCCGGGGGAGCCGCCGCCGGTGCTCATCGAGTACCTGCCCCGCGACGCGCTGGTCGTCATCGACGAGAGCCACGTGGCCGTCCCTCAGCTCCGGGGGATGTACTACGGCGACCGCTCGCGCAAGGAAGCCCTGGTGGAGTACGGCTTCCGGCTGCCGTCGGCCTTCGACAACCGCCCGCTGACCTTCGAGGAGTTCAGCCGCCTCACCGGCCAGACCGTCTACGTGTCGGCCACGCCCGCGCCCTGGGAGCTGGAGATGGTCGGAGACGCCGTCGTGGAGCAGGTGATCCGTCCCACCGGCCTCACGGATCCGCGGATCACCGTGCGGCCGGCCACCAGCCAGGTGGACGACCTGCTGCACGAGGTCCGCATCCGCGGCGACCGCAACGAGCGGGTGCTGGTCACCACGCTCACCAAGCGCATGGCCGAGGACCTCACCGAGTACTATCAGCAGGCTGGCTTGCGCGTCCGCTACCTGCACTCGGACATCGACACGCTCGACCGGGTGGCGGTCATCCGCGACCTGCGCCTGGGCAAGTTCGACGCCCTCATCGGCATCAACCTGCTCCGGGAGGGCCTCGACATCCCCGAGGTGTCGCTGGTGGCCATCCTCGACGCCGACAAGGAGGGCTACCTGCGTTCGGAGACCTCACTGATCCAGACGGCCGGCCGCGCCGCGCGCAACGTCAACGGCGAGGTGATCATGTACGCCGACCGGATCACCCAGTCCATGGCTGCCACCATCCGGGAGACCGAGCGGCGGCGGGCACTGCAGGCCGCCTACAACACTGAGCACGGTATCACCCCCGAGTCGATCCGCTCGGCGATCCGCGAACTGCTGCAGACCGTCTACGAACGCGATTACTACACCGTCGAGGTGGAGGCGCCCGCCGAGGAGCGCTTCGAGTCACCGGCCGATCTGGTTCGGCGCATCGCCGAGCTGGAAGGACGGATGAAGGAGGCGGCCCGCCGCCTGGACTTCGAGCAGGCCGCCGAGCTGCGCGACCGGCTCCGTGCGCTCCGGAAACTCCAGACAGTCTAGGCCGCGATCGGATCGGAGGCGGGGGCGGGTCGCCAACCACGCACCCATACGCCTCGCTCCCCTCAGTGGACATCCATAGGCCACGGCCAGCCGCGGCCGTTCCCGCCGACTCGGGTCGTCCGCGAACTCCACCTCGCCCCGCGCCCTAACCCAACTTCCGCGGTCCGGGGACCTGAGCGCCGACATTTCAACCAGTTGCGCGGGTGTTGAGTGACTATGGTGACTGTGCCGGCGCCCAGGTCTTCACCGGCCTCATGATCTCGTGGGGGATCCGGAGGGTTTGGTAGATCTCCCGGTGGACCATCTCGGGTGTCGAGCTCTTCCGGATCCGCAAGACCTGTCTGTTCGTCGACGGGAGCACGACCGTGACCACTTGGTGCGTGGAAAGCTGCTCGCGCAGCGTGGCCCAGGAGGTGTGCACGCCCTGATCAAGGAAGTGCTTCTCGATCGCGACGAGCAGGTGGTAGGCGAGCACACAGAGGAAGATGTGGGTCTGCACGCGGTGCTCGAGGTGATGGAAGATCGGCCGTTCCATCAGCGGGCTCTTCATGGCGCGGAACGCGGCCTCCACCCGGGTGAGCAGGATGTAGAGGCGCCAGATCTCCTCGTCGCTCAGGTCCTGCCGATCAGTCCGCAGGAGATAGGCGCCGTCGAGATGCTCGGCGCGGGTCTTGCGCTCCGCGTTCGCGGTCCACGTCACGGCGCGCGTGACGTCATAGGCGAGCGTGTAGTAGCGGGCCACGCGCGGGTAGCGCTCCTTGAGGCGACCGAGGGCTTCGTGAATCGTCGCGGCCGCGCGCAGGTGGCCATGGGCGACGCGGGCCTGAAGCTTGGTGAGGTCGCGGAGGAACCGCTGCTCGTGCTTGTCACGGATCGCCTGATCCTTCTCGCGCCGCCCGTCGCTGCGACAGAGGACATGGACTTCGTCGCCGCTTACGGCGCGCTTGATGAAGACGCGCGTCTTCTTTTGCCCGGGGTTGTGCGGCGACGACGTGCGGAAGATCTCGGCCCAGCCCGTGTCGTCCTCGAATGCCGCTTGATGCTCGTGCCGCTCCGCCGGCCGCCCGGCCACGAGGTAGTGATGGTCTCGGGCGCGGATCTGCGCGAGATTCTCGGCGAAGGCCAGGCCCCGATCGATCACCACCGTGGCGCCGCCCCGCCGGCCTGTCCGGCCCTCGAGCGTCGTCAGCATTGCCTCCAGCGTGGTCCGGTCCTGGCGATTGCCGGCGAAGACCTCGTGAGCCTTCGGAAACCCGTCACGGTCCAGGACCAAGCCCACGATGACCTGCTTGCAGTCCGGCCGGTGGTCCCGCGAGTAGCCGCGCTGGGCCTGCGGATTGTGCCGGCACTGGCCTTCAAAGTACGTCGACGTCAGATCGTAGAGATAGATCGTGTCGTCGAGGTTGAACAACGTGCGTTCGCGCGCCGCCAGGGCCTGCTCGATCGCCGCGCGTTGCGGGTGCAACCGATCGAGAGTGCGATACAGCGCGTCGTCGGCCAGCGCGGCGAAGTCCGTCTGCAGAATGTCGCCCAGGGCCGTGCGCCGAATCCAGTCGGGCATCGCATGCTCGGAGGCCGGGCTCACCAACCGGTTCAGGGTCATGACTTCCGCGAGCATGCGAGCCCGCGCCGGGAGCCCCGCGGTGGTGAGGATCGTGTCCACCGTCAGCGCCTGCCACATCTGATGTCCGACGTGGACCGGGCCCGCTTCGCGGACGTCTTCGAGCTGGACCTGATCGACGCGAACGGCGATGACCTCGTCCCCTGCGGCCGGGGCGAGGCGCGGGGGACGGTGGGGCGGGCGGGCCCGCGCCGCGAGCGCGTCGACGGCGGGATCGGGCACCAGCGTGATCTGGCCGCTCAGCGCGGCGCCGAGCTTCTGCGCGAGGCCCCGCCATTCTTCGGCGGGCGCCGGCGCCAGCGTGCCGAGCGAACAAATCGTCCGATGGCGCGGGCCGTGGGGCGTGGCGACGGACTCGACGAGAAGATGATTGACGTAGGTCTTGACACCAACCCGTCGGGTCGTGCGCTTGATGAACACGCCGACGCTATTTCGTTCCTATCGCCCTCGTTCCGTCAAGGAAAATCACGCCGAACATTCGTGACTATTTCGGCCATCTCCGGAACCGCCCTACGAAATTTCACGACGTTGCACGGCACCCGCGTCCCGAAATGCGCCCTCGCGCGCTCGGCACCGCGGAAGTTGGGCTAGCCGAGCGCACCCGGACCCTGGGCGCGCGGGCCCGGGGGCACGCTCGCCGAGTTCACGAAGGCGACTCGGCTTCAGGACCGCCCGGGTGAGAGTCTGGATGCCAGGGGCATGATGCCGGCGTTCGCGTGCGGGCCCTCAGGCCCCCGGCCGAACTCAATACGAGCGCGGCATACCCAGGACGTGCTCGCCGACGTAGGCCAGGACGAGGTTCTGGTTGATGGGCGCCGTCTTGTAGAGCCGGCACTCGCGGAACTTGCGTTCGATGTCGTATTCCTCGGCATAGCCGTAGCCGCCGTGGCAATCGATGCAGGCGTTGGCGGCCTCCCAGGCCGCCTCGGCGGCGAGGTACTTGGCCATGTTGGCTTCCGGCCCACAGGGCTGGCCGGCGTCGAAGAGGGCGGCGGCCTTGTTGCGCATGAGTGCCGCCGCCTCCACCGCGGTGTAGGCGCGGGCGATGGGAAACTGCACGCCCTGATTGGCGCCGACCGGCTTGCCGAAGAGCACGCGCTGGTTCGAGTAGGCCACGGCCTTGTCCACGAACCAGCGGCCGTCGCCGATGGACTCCGAGCCGACCAGGATGCGCTCGGCGTTCATGCCGTCCAGGATGTAAGCGAAGCCCTGGCCTTCCTCGCCGATGAGGCCATCGGCCGGGATCTCCATGCCGTCGAAGAACAGCGCGTTGGTGGAGTGGTTCATCATCATGCGGAGGGGGCGCACCTCGAGCCCCTTGATTTCCCGGATGTCGACCAGGAAGACGCTGAGCCCCTCCGTCTTGCGCCGGACCTTCTCCACCGGCGTGGTGCGGGCCAGCAGCAGCATGAGGTCGGACTGGAGCACGCGCGAGATGAACATCTTCTGGCCGTTGACGACGTAGCGGTCGCCCTTGCGCACCGCCGTCGTCTGAATCTTGGTGGTGTCGGACCCCGCGTTGGGCTCGGTGACCCCGAAGGCCTGCAAGCGCAGCTCGCCGGTGGCGATCTTTGGCAGGTAGGCCCGCTTCTGAGTCTCGCTGCCGTGCCGCAGCAGGGTCCCCATGATGTACATCTGGGCGTGGCAGGCCGCGGCATTGCCACCCGAAGTGTGGATCGTCTCGAGGATCAGGCTCGCCTCGGTGACGCCGAGGCCGGCCCCGCCGTAGGCGTCGGGGATCAAGACGGCCAGGTAGCCGGCCTTGGTGAGGTCGGTGACGAAAGCCTCCGGGTACTCGCGCTTGGCGTCGAGTGTCCGCCAGTATTCCCCGGGGTACCGCTTGCAGATCTCGGCGACGCCGTCCCGGAGCGCGCGCTGCTCGTCGGTGAGGGTGAGGTTCATGGCCACCATGACCGCTACCTTCCTTTGAACTGAGGCTTGCGCTTCTCGTTGAACGCCCTCACGCCTTCCCGGCGATCCTCGGTCACCACGGTGGCGTTGTAGGCCTCGATGGCCAGGATCATCGCCGTGTCGAGGTCGGTCTCCAGCCCGTAGGCGATGGCCTTCTTGGCCTGGCGCACGGCGATGGGGCCGTTCTGGGCGATGACCGTCGCGATCTCGAGGGCCCTGACGCGCGCCTGGCCTTTGGGCACGAGGTAATTCACCAGGCCGGCGGCCCGAGCTTCCTCCGCCTTCATCCGCCGCCCGGTGAAGATCAGCTCCTTGGCCAGGGGCGATCCGAGAATTCGCGGCAAGAGCTGGGTGCCGCCGATGCCGGGGAAGATGCCCAGCGTGGTCTCGGGCACGCCGAACACCGCCGTCTCGCTGGCGACGATGAAGTCCGAGAGCACCGCCAGCTCACAGCCCCCGGCCAGGGCGAAGCCTTCCACGGCCGCGATGACCGGCACCGGGCAGCGCAGAAGACGAAACGCGGCCTGCTCGAAGGTGACGTGCTGAGCCCGCCAGGCCTCGTCCGTCATCTCGTTGCGCTCCTTGAGGTCGCCGCCGGCGCAGAAGGCACGGTCGCCCGCGCCCGTGAGCACCACCGCCCGCGCGAGCCCGTCGCGCGGGAACGCGTCGAAGCAGGCCAGGAGATCCTCGCCCATGGCCGTGTTCATGGCGTTCATCTGCTCGGGCCGGTTCAGCGTGACGGTCACCACGTAGCCGTCCGGCGAGCGCTCGATCACGAGGTGCCGATAGGTCATCCGATGACACCTTGGGAGCGGAGCGTGCGGACGTCGTCGCGGGTGTAGCCGAGCCACGTCAGCACGTCCTCGCTGTGCTCGCCCAGGCGGGGTGGCACACGGCGGACCTCGGGCCGGCGACCGTTCCACCGGATCGGCAGCCCGAGGCTCGTGTACTCACCCAGCCGCGGATGGGGCGCGGTCATGAGCATGCCGCTCTCGTGCGTCTGGGGTTCGGCCAGCACGGCGTCGAGGCTGAGGATCGGCGAGCACGGCACGCCGGCCCGGGCCAGAGCCTCCGCGAGGTCCGCGCGCTTGCGCTCGCGGGTGATCGCCGACAGCGCCTCCACCAGCGCGGCGCGATGCCGCACGCGCGAGGGGTTGTCCTGGAAGCGCGCATCGCGAGCCAGCTGGGGCGCGCCGAGGGCCTGGGTGAGGCGCGCGAACATCGCATCCGAGGGGGCGGCGATCATCAGGTGGCCGTCGGCGGCGGGGAACGCCTGGTAGGGCGCGATCATGGCGGTCCCCGAGCCCTGCGGCGTCGGCACCTCACCGGAGCCGAGGTAGCCCATCGCCTGGTAGCAGACCCACATCAGCGTCGTCTCGAAGAGCGCGGTGGTGACCTCGATGGCCCGCCCCTCGGCCTCGCGCTGGCGGAGCGCGGCGACGATGCCGAGCGCGGCCCACATGCCGGTGCCCATGTCCACGATGGAGGTGCCGACGCGAGCCGGCTCCTGGCCGGGGTGGCCGTTCACCGACATGAGCCCGCCGTAGGCCTGCATCATCGGGTCGTAGCCAGGCTGGTCGCGGAGCGGGCCCCGGGTGCCGAAGGCGGTGATCGCGCAGTACACGAGGTGCGCGTTGGTCGCGGCCGCGCCGGCGAAGTCGAGGCCGAGCGCGGCCGCGGCGCCGGCGCGGAGACTCTGCACGAACACGTCGCTGCGGGCCACCAGGCGACGGAGGACCTTCCGCCCCGCCTCGCTCTTGAGGTCGAGGGCCAAGCTGCGCTTGTTGCGGTTCATGCTGAGGAAGGTGGCGCTCTCGTCGCCCCAGAAGGGCGGCGCCCAGGCCCGCGCGTCGTCGCCACGTCCCGGCCGCTCGATCTTCACGACGTCGGCGCCCATGTCGCCCAGGATCTGAGTGCAGAACGGGCCGGCGACGTTCTGGGTGAGGTCGGCGACGACGATTCCATCCAGTGGCAGGGCCACGGGAGGAGTCTACCTGATTTAGCGGTCGAGGGCTTCGCCGACCGCCCGGCGCAGCTCGTCCATGTCGAACGGCTTGTGCAGGGCGGGCGCGCCGACTTCGGCGAGGAAGCGGCGCGTGTCCGGGTTCGAGCCGTCACCCGTGATGAAGATCACCCGGTTGCGAAGGGCGGGGTGGCGCCGGCCCAGCTCGCGGTAGAGTCCGGCGCCGTCGAGCTTCGGCATCCTGAGATCGGTCACGATGACGTCGTACTGCCGCTGAGCGAGCCGGGCCAGCGCCTCCATGCCGTCCGGCGCGGTGTCCACCGCGTACCCTTCGCTCTTCAGCACCTGCGCCACGATGTCGGCGAGTCGACGATCGTCATCCACGACGAGCACCACGCGGGTGAGTGTCGGCAGGCAGGCCATTACATTCCGGTCCCAGCAAGAAGCATACCCGAAATGCGCGAATCTGGACGGGACGTGAAGGCGTGTCCCCGATGGGTGTAACGCGACGTCGGGAGCGTCGCGGTCGTGACGGCCTGTCAGGAGGCGCGACAAGCGGTCACCCTCGGCTGGCGTACAATGGCGTCCCTCAGGAGGTGATCATGGCGACCGTTGTCTTCGATCGGGACGTCGGGGCGCAATTCCTTGCCTACGCCCGCAGGGTGGTCGCCCGCGGGTATATCCACAACTCGCTCGGGAATATGGCGGTGCGCGTCCGCCATGCCGACTTTGAGCACGGCGTTGCCTACACCAAGCACGCCGAGGTCTCCCTGGAGGAGATGACGCTCGACAACATCGTGATCACCGACATCCCGACCGGGGGCCTGCTCCACGGGACGGTGCCCACCAGCGTCGGCCACCGGCTCAACCGCGAGATCCTGCGCCTGCGGGCCGACGTGGACGCGGTGATCCACGTCCACCATGACGAGGCCGTCGCCTTCTTCGCGTCGCGGGCTTTCAAAGAGCTGCGCGTGCTCTCGCTGGAGTTCCCCTACGTGATGGGCCGAGCGCCCTGGGTCGTGCCGTCTCACCTGGATGTCGAGCAGGACGTGAGCCCGATCCGGGCCTTCATCGAGCACACGAACGCGCTGATCATGGAAAACCACGGCGTGACCACGCTGGGCCGGACGCTGTCCGAGGCGTACCACCGGCTCAACACGCTGACCTCGGAGGTGCGCCGCAACATCCTGGCCGAGCGGCTGGCCGGACTCCGGGGCACCGAGGTGCACTACCTGGAGCAGGGCGCCGTGGACTGGATGTACGGGGTGGCCGACCACGTTATCTACCCCAGCCGCTCGGAGGACCCGGCGGCCGCGCGGTCCTCGAAGCCGGCCTAACGGCGTCCCTCGAGCTCCTGGCGCACCAGCGCGGCGCCCCCGGCCAGCGCGCGGAGCTTCCCGTTGCACATGGCGCGGGGCGACCAGCCGAACCCGCAGTCCGGGTTCACGGCGAGGCGATCGGCCGGGCACACCTCGAGCACCCGGCGAATACGCCGGGCCACCTCCTCCGGCGTGTCAAGGTTGAACCCCTTGACGTCCACCACGCCGGCGCCGAGCGCCCGCCCGTCCCCGTACTTTTTCCAGAGGTCGAGCTCGCCGAGCTCGCGGCTGGCGAACTCCAGCACGAACTGGTCGGCGCGGGCCTTGAGGAGTCCCGGGAAGTAGGGTTCGTAGGTGCGGGCGAAACGTGAGCGGCCGAAGCGGTTGCCGAAACAGATGTGGTAGGCCAACCGGGCCCGGACGCCGTCGGTGGCCAGATTGAAGAGCCGGGCCATCTCCTCGCCCGAGACGTTGCCGCGCGCCGGCTCGTCGAGCTGGATGAAGTCAGCGCCGGCGGCCACCAGGCCCTTGAGCTCCTGGTTGATGACTTCGGCGAACCGCTCGGCGACGTCCACCACGTTCCGGTAGGTCGTCCCGGGCAGGATGCGGGAGCCGAAGGTCAGCGGCCCGGCGCACGTGGCCTTGGTCGCGCGCGAGGTGTGGGCCCTGAGATACTCGAACTCCTTCATGATGCCGAGCCCGCCGGCGGGCGTCTCGATGCGGCCCACCGCCTCGTAGCGCGTCTGCTGATCGTAGCCCCAGGGGCCGACCTTGCGGCGGACGGGCAGAGGGCGGATGCCGGTGATGACGGCGTAGTACGAGTCCACGTAGCCGTCGAGCCGGCGTACCTCGCCGTCGGTGATGATGTCGATGCCCGCGGCCTCCATGTCGCGGATGGCCGCGTCGGCGGCGTCGTCGAACATCTCCTCGAGATCGGCCGGCCCGGCCTCGCCGGCCTCGTAGGCCTTGACCAGGGTGAACCACCATCCGGGCTTTCCGTGCGAGCCCACCACGGCGGTGGGAATCAGCGGCAGCGTGGTCATCGGACGTTTCCTCCAATGATGCGCAGGACGCCGGCGTCGCGCCGGGCGTCCGGCGGAGTACCGGCGAAGATGATCTCCCCGCGCTCGATCACGTACAAGCGGCTGGCGTGCTCGGGGACGTGATGGATGTTGGACTCGGCCAGCAAGATGCCGTGACCGAGGCGCGCGATGTCACCGATGGCCTCGGCGATGGCCGGCACGATGGCCGGCGCCAGGCCCTCGAAGGGCTCGTCGAGGAGCAGCAACTCCGGGTCGAGGGCCAGCGCCCGGGCCAGGGACAGCATCTTGCGCTCGCCGCCCGAGAGCTGGGTGCCGCCCCGCCGACCGTAGCCGCGCAGGCGGGGGAAGACCTCGTAGGCCCGGGCGATCCGGTCGGCGGCGGTCCGCGCCGTCGTCCGCGTCCAGGTGGCGATCTCGATGTTCTCGGCCACTGTGAGGTCTCCGAACACTTCACTCTCCTCCGGTGAGTAGCCGATCCCCAGCGCGGCGATCGCGTGGGTGGGCCGGCCTACCAGGCTCTGCCCCTTGAACGTGATGTCGCCGGCGGCCGGGCGAAGATAGCCCATGATCGTGCGCAGGGTGGTCGTCTTGCCGGCGCCGTTGCGCCCGACCAGGCACACCATCTCACGGGCGCCCACGTCCAGGGCGACGCCATGCAGGATCTGACTGCCCTGGATCACCACCTGCAGGCCGTCCACCCTGAGCATCGGCCGCGACCGTCCCAGGCCGCCGCTCACGCCCGCTTGCCGATGACCGTGGCCACGACGGCCTCGTCAGCGCGGATGACGTCGGGTGGCGCGTCGGCCAGCACACGGCCGGCGTGCAGGGCGACGATGCGGTGGGAGTAGCCGAAGACGATGTCCATGTCGTGCTCGACCTGAACGATGGTCTTGATGCCGATGCGCGCGGCCGCGCCGACCAGGACCTCCATGATGGCGTGCTTGTCGCGCGTGCTCACCCCGGACGTGGGCTCGTCGAGCAGGATGACCTCCGGGTGGAGGGCGAACGCGCTGGCCACGTCCAGGAGCTTCTTGTCGCCCTGGGGCAGCGTCCGGGCCAGGCGCTCCAGGCGGTCGCCCAGACCGAACAGCGCGGCGACCGCTTCCACCTCCGCCCGCACCTCACCGTCGCGGGACAGGGCGGCCAGGACGCGGTGCCCGCGGCCCAGGCGCGAGACGACGGCCACGGCCAGGGTGTCGGCCACGCTGAGACCGGGGAAGACGTTGACGAGCTGGAAGGTACGGGCCATCCCGAGCCGGGACAGCGTGACGGGCCCGACCCCGGCGATGGCGGCGCCCTTGAACAGAATGCGTCCCGCCGACGGCGGCGTCAGGCCGCTCAGGACGTTCACCAGCGTCGTCTTGCCGGCCCCGTTGGGTCCGATGATGGAAACGAACTCGCCCTCGTGCAGGGCGAGCGAGACGCCGTCGAGGGCCACGACGTCGCCGTAGCGCTTGCGCACGTCCACCGCCTCCAGCACCGTGGCACCGGCGCGCTTCGAGCGCGGGCTTTGCCCGCGCGATCTCTGATGGGGAGGAATCGGAGGGGGCGTCTCGCCCTCTCCGATGTGGTCGATCCGCGGGCTTTGCCCGCGCAGTCGATTCCCGGGGGGCGGTTTCGGAAGGGGGGCGGAGCCCCCCTCCGAGGAAAAGCCCCTCTCCGAGAAAAGCCCCATGAGTCCTCGCGGAAAGAAGATCACGACGACAGCGAGCACCGCCCCGAAGACGAACCGCCAGTACTGGGTGAGCGACATCACCTGATCCTGGAGAAAGATGAAGACGAAAGCGCCCACGACGGGGCCGAAGAAGTGCGCGAACCCGCCCAGGAGCAGCATGAAGACGAGATTGCCGGAGTGTGTCCAGTAGGCGAGGAGCGGATCGGCCAGGCCGGTGGGCACCGCCAGCAGCACGCCGCCCACCGCGCCGTAGATCCCGGCGATGACGAAGGCGGCCAGCCGGGCGCGGCGCACATCGACTCCCAGGAACGCCGCCTTGTCCGGGTTCTCACGGATCGCCCGCAGGCCGAGGCCGAACGGCGAGCCCACGACGCGCCACATGGCCAGCGCGGCCAGCATCAGCAGTCCCAGCGCGTAGTAGTAGTAGGGCCCGGTGAGAAAGGCCACCTTGTCCAGCGACGAGAACGCCTGGCCGAGGAGGGTGGGGCGGAGGACCCGCATCCCCTCGTCACCGCCGGTGAGATGGTAGAACTTGAAGAGGAACGAGTAGAAGAGCATCCCCAGGGCCAGCGTCAGCACGCCGAAGTAGATCCTCACGTAGCGGACGCACAGCAGACCGGTGGGCAGGGCGATCGCCGCTCCCACCACGGCGGCGGTCGTCAGAGCCACTTCCAGGTGCAGGACGGCGAAGGCGCTGGTCAGCGCGGCGGCGGTATAGGCGCCCAGGGCCACGAACAGCGCGTGGCCGAAGGACAGTAGCCCCGTGTAGCCGAAGAGGAGGTTCAGCCCCAGCAGGGCTACGCCATACGCGAAGAACGGCAGCATCAGCGTGGCGTAGTACACCGGGCCGGCCAGGGGCACCACCGCGACGGCGAGCAGGGCGACGAGGAGCGCGCCGCGGCCGATCACGCCGCGGCTCTGGCGAAGAGGCCAGCCGGCCGGAGAACGAGCACGCCGATGACGATCACGTAGATGGCCAGCAGCTCGAGCTCGGGCCAGGTGGCGATGGCCACGGCCTTGAGCACGCCCACCACCAGCGCGCCGGCGAAGGCGCCCCGCATCGAGCCCAGCCCGCCGATGACGACCACCGCGAAGGCTTCCACGATCAGCTCGATGCCCATCTCGTTCACGGCCGCCGTGGCCGGGATCACCAGCGCCCCGCCCACCGTGCCCAGCGCGACGCCCAGCGTGAAGACCCGCGAGTACACGCGGGCCCGATCCACGCCGAGGGCCTCGGCCATCCGCCGGTTCTCGGCCACCGCCCGCACGATTCGGCCGAACCGGGTCCGGGCCAGCAGCCAACCCATCAGGGCCGCGATCACGGCGCTGGCGGCGATCACCACCAGGTTGTAGACAGGGATGGTCACCGCACCCACCTTCACCTGACCGTAGACGAGGTACACGGCGCCGCCGAGCTGGTGGGGGGCGGTGCCCCAGAAGAACCGGATGACGTCCTCGAACATCAGCACGAGGGCGAAGGTGAGCAGGAGCTGGAAGCTCTCGTCGCGGTCGTAGATGGGCCGCAGCAGCCGCTCGACGGGAGGACCGATGACAGCCAGCAGCAGCCCGCTCAGGATCAACACGACGGGGAAGAGAACGGCGGGGACCCCCATGGCCAGGGCCCACGACACCGCCGACACGCCGAAGTACGCGCCCAGCGCGTAGAACGAGCCGCAGGCCAGGTTCAGGATCTTCTGCACGCCGAAGACGAGCTGCAGCCCGGCGGCCACCAGAAAGAGCACGGCGGCGTGGAACACGCCGCCGAGCACGATGTTGAGGCTCTGCGCGATCAGGGCCGCGCGGTCCTCACGCTTTCCAGGAGTTGATCCAATCGTAGAGACCCATGCCCGACGGCTTCTGGATCTGCTTGGTCGACATGACCTCCACGGGGTCGATGGTGACGAAGTCGTAGGTGTTCTTGTGGGTGGTCAGACCCTGGAAGAACTGGCACTCCATGATGTGGTCGGCCCGGTAGCCGCGCCGGCCGGACAGCGACTCCACCTCGATGCCCTCGAGGGCGGCGATGATCTGGTCCGTCGACGGCCACTGGCTTCCGGCGGCCTTCGCCGCTTTCTCCACCGCCGCCCGATAGGCCACGATCGTGAAGTAGGCGTGGTCCGACTCGTAACTCGGCCATTCCTTGAACCGCTCCTGGTGCCAGCGGACGAAGTCCTTGAGGAGGGGCCCGGCGTTGGGCGCCTCGAAGTACATGGAGTTGTAGCCCATGATGGCTGCTTCCGGGGTGAAGGCCTTCTTCATGGACTCGTGGACGCCCCCGGCGGTCGTCAGCACGAACCGGGTGCCGGCGGTGAGGCCCGCGGCGTGGGCCTGCTTGAGGAGAATCGGGGCGTCGCCCGACCAGAACGAGCAGAAGACGAGGTCGGGCTTGGCCTGGCCCAGCGCGGCGACGTGGGAGGTGAAGTTGGTCTCCCCCAGTTTGGGCCAGAGATCCAGCACCGGCGTCACGCCCATGCCGAGCTTCTTCATGATGGCCAGGAACGCGGCCCAGTTGTCACGCCCGTAGGAGTAGTCGTTGTTGATGCCGGCGACGGTCTTGATCTTTCCCCGGAAGTGCCGGGCGGCGAGGATGGAGGCCATCACCGCCTCCGCCTCGTTGTCTACGCTGCGGAAGGAGTACTTCGGCTTGGGCATCGTTTCCTCGACGCCCTTCTGGGTGGTGCCGTCCCAGGCCAGCCAGATTGTCCGCAGCTCCTCGGCGACCGGGCCGATGGCCAGGCCGACACCGGTGGACACGACGCCGGTGATGACGTCGACCTTCGTCTGCAGGGCCAGCTTGCGGAATCGTTCCACGGTGTCCTTGGGGTTCGACTCCTCCTCGACGACCAGCTCGATGCGCCGCCCCAGGATTCCGCCCCCCGCGTTGATGCGGTCCACGGCGAACTGGGTGCCGCGCAGGCCGGACTCGCCCACCGGCGCCGTCACGCCGGCCTTCGCGGCCAGGACGCCGATCCGCAGCGGGGCGGCCTGGGCCCGCGCGGGCGCCGTGTCCAGCCGGCTGGCTGCCGCGGCGCCGGCGGCCAGCTTGAGGAAACTACGTCGAGTGGTGGTCATGATGGGCCTCCTTGAGGGCGACAACCGCCTTCACCAGCGCGCCGCGCATTCTAATCCGTTCGCCGGCGGGCGGCCAGCGCAATCGTCTTTTCCGGCGGCCGCGAGGGGGGTGCTAGAATCGCCGAGGAGCGACGCGGAGAAATCGTGCACGTACGCTTTTGGGGCACGCGCGGGTCCATCCCGGCGCCGGGGTCCGTCACGGCCCGGTATGGCGGCAATACCTCCTGCACCGAGGTCCGGAGCGAGGACGGGACGCTCATCGTACTGGACTGCGGCACCGGCGCCCGGGCGCTGGGGCTGCACCTGTCGCGGAACGAGCGCCCGCCGCTGCGGGTGAACCTCTTCATCGGCCACACCCACTGGGACCACATCCAGGGCTTCCCGTTCTTCATCCCGGCCTTCATGCCCGGCGTCGAAATGAACATCTACGCTCCGGTCGGCTTCCAGCGCAGCCTGGAGGAGGCCATGGCCGGCCAGATGGAGTACTCCTACTTCCCGGTGAAGCTGCACGAGCTGCGCTCGCGCATCCACTTCACCGAGCTGGAGGAGGGCTTTTTCCGCGTGGGCGACGTCCTGGTCGAGACCCAGTACCTGAACCACACCGCGCCCACCATCGCCTACCGTCTCACCAGCGGCGGCACCACCATCGCCTACACCACCGATCACGAGCCCTACTGGCGGTCGGCCGGTGGCGTGTCGGAGCATCCCGGCGACCAGAGCCACATCGCGTTCCTCAAAGACGCCGACCTCGTCATCCACGACGCCCAGTACAGCGAGGAGGAGTACGCCGCCAAGGTGGGCTGGGGCCATAGCCCCATCGAGTACGCCACCGACGTGGCCCTGGCCGCCGGCGCGCGGCGCCTGGCCCTCTTCCACCACGACCCCAGCCACGACGATCCGACCATCGAGCGCCTGGAGGCGCTCTGTCGGGCACGGGTCCGTGGCCGACTGGAGGTCTTCGCCGCCGCCGAGGGGATGGAGCTCAGCGTCGTGGGACGCGGGGCGGCGCAGCCGGTGGCCGCGGTCTCCGCGCTCGACCGGCGGCCCATCGCGGGCGGGCGCGTCCTCCTGGTGAGCGGCAACCGCGAGGAGATCACGGCGATCGAGGAAGTGTTGGCCGAGGACGACCTGTCTGTGCTCACGGTGCCGGACACCCGGGCGGCTCTCACGCGAGGCCCCGCCCTGGCTCCGGACCTGGCGATCATCGACGCCCAGTTACCCGACGGCGATGGCGCTGCCCTCCTGGCTCCACTCGTGGAGCGCGTCGGGCGCCCGGACTTTCCCGTGTTGCTGCTGACCAAGGACGAGGCCGCTGCCCGCGCCTTCGCCAGCCGGGATGGCCTCCGCTGCGATTACCTGGCCAAGCCCTTCAGTCCTCCCATGCTGCATGCGCGGGTACGGGCGTGGCTCGCCCGCTCGTTGGTGACGATGGCTCCCGTGTCCCCAGCCGCGACGCCGGGGCCGGCGGTGGCGGGCCTGCCCGCGCCCCCCCGGGATCTCGCCTCGGCGCTGGCCGAGTTCAACCTGTTCCGCGCGCTCGGCGTCGAGGAGCGCGCCCAGCTGTTGGAGGGGGCGACCGAACAGCTCTTTCCGTCAGGTCACGTCATCATCGCCGAGGGGACCGTCGACGACCGGGTCTTCGTCGTGATCTCCGGCCGGGTCCGCATCGTCGAGGCGATGCCGGAGGCCCTGACCGAGACGGTCCTGGGCGGTCTGGGCGAGGGCGAGATCTTCGGCGAGCTGTCCGCGCTCACGGGCCGGCCCCGTTCGGCCACGGTCATCGCGGTGGAGCGCACGCGCTGTGTGGCCCTGCGCCAGGAGCAGTTCGTGCGGGCCATCGAGCGCTCGTCGGATCTGGCCGTCGGGCTGCTGCGCGTGCTGGCCCGCCGGCTTCAGGAATCCGACCGGCGGGTGGCGCGGCACGCGCCGGACACGCTCACCGGGCTGACCGGGCGGCGGTCGTTCCACGATCAATACCGGCGCCTGGCTGCCGGCGCCCGCCGCCGCAAGAGCGGTCTCCTCCTCCTGCTCCTGGACGTCGTGGGGCTGCGGACGATCAACGACCGCTTCGGCTACACCGTGGGCGACGAAGTGCTGCGTGCGGTGGGCGACGCCCTGGCCGAAGCGACGCGGGCGACCGACCTGGTGGCCCGCTACGGTCCCGACGAGTTCGCCGTGCTCCTGCTCGACGCCCGTCCCATCGAGGTGGAGCGGCTGCTGCCGCGCCTCGCCGAGAAGCTGACCGAGCTGTCGGCGCGCCGCCGGCTGGCCATGCCTGTCCAGTGCCACGTCGGGCTGTCGTACCGCGACGAGCCGCCGGACCGCGCCGAAGAAATGCTGCGGCAGGCCGACGAGGACATGCGCGGCGGCCGTCTCATCCCGTCCTAGTCACCCGAGCCGACGGGCCCACGCGCCCCGGGCTCAACGGGACCACGCAGCCTGCGTCCGCTGCCCCGTTGCGGCTGGGCTCCACCTCGGCCCGCGGGGTCCGTCGCCAGGGGGAGGGAACGGGCCCCGTCGAGCCCCGGGCCGCGCGAGCCCGTCGGCTCCGCTACGCCCGACGACGCGGCCGTCGTGAACACGACCTACCAACGGACTACTATGCGCGGCGCTTGCGGGCGGTGAAGGCTTGAATGCGCTCGCGTGCGGCCGGGCTCGTTCTCAGTGCGGCCCCGTAGGCTTCGGGTTCTCCCGCGCCGGGGACGCCACGCAGCCCGGCCAGGATGCTCTTGGTGGCCGCCAGCCCCTCCCCCGGCGAGCGCGCCACATCGGCGGCCCACGCCTCGGCGCTCGCCCGCAGCGTGGCCGCCGCCACCACGCGATTCACCAGCCCCATCCGCAGCGCTTCGGCGGCGTGGATGGTCCGCCCGGTGAGCAGGAGGTCGCGGGCGGCACCGCCGCCGGCAACGTCCAGCAGGCGGGCGATTCCGTAGGCGGGGTTGAATCCCAGCGTGACCTCGGGCAGGCCGAAGCGCGCACGGTCGGAGGCGATCCGGAGATCCTGGGCCACGGCCAGCATCAAGCCCCCGCCCAGCGCGTAGCCGTCGACGGCGGCGATCGTCACCTGGGGCAGCCGCGCGAAGCGATCGAGCAGGGCCGCCTGGCGCCTGGCCAATGCCTCGGCGGCGGACGGGGCCAGCGTCGTCATCTCGCTGATGTCGTTGCCCGCGCAGAAGGCGCGGCCCCGGCCCGTCACCACGAGCACCCGCGCGTCGCTCAGCGCGGCCACGCGCTCGAGCGCGTCCTCCAGCGCTCCGGTGAGAGCGCCGTTCAGCGCGTTGAGCGCCTCCGGGCGGTTGAGCGTCAGCCAGGCGATGCCCTTCGCCGCTTCCAGCTCGATCATCGCCGCGGCCCACGCGGTCCGAGCCAGGCCAGCGCGGCCAGGGCCAGCGCCGCCGCGGCGGTAACGGGCCAGAAGTTCGTGCGGAAGAGCGGGATCGCCGCGAACGGCGAGGGGCGATCGGCCCTCCCGGGGGCGGCGTCGAGCAGTGCCTCGACGAGCGCCATGGCCTCGGCCAGCAGGACCTCGACGGTGGCTTTGGCGAAGGCGGGGTCGGCGAGGCCGGGGTGACCGACGTAGCCGGCGCCGCCACGCCGGAGCGGATAATTCGGGACGACGCGCTCGAGCGGCGAGTACACGGCGGGCGGCAGCGTGCGATAGCTCTCGTCGACGAGGTCCGGTCGCACCAGCAGCATCATCGAGGTTTCCCACCAGCCGGCGTGGGCGTCCTCGGCGAAGGCCTTGCGCTCGGCGTCGGTGAGCGGCCGGCCCAGCGCGGTCTCCACCCGATCCCGAAAGCGAGGCGAGCGGAACCGCCAGACGAGGTGGCCGCTCAGCGACGCCATGCGGACACCCCGCCGTCGCGAGACGGTCGCTGCCGCCTCCTCCAGCGCCGCCAGGTGCGTGGGACCGGCGTGGCCGTTGGCCACCAGGATGAAGCGGAAGCCGGCACGGGCCAGGGCCTCGCCGTAGTCGACGAGCGCGTCGCGAAGCACCCGCTGCCGGACGCTCACGGTGCCCGGGGCCTCGAACGCGAAGCAGCCCAGGTGCAGGGTGGGCGCCAGCACCGTCGTCCATCCCGGGCGCTCGGCGGTCAGACGCTGCCCGATCTCCTCGGCAAGGTAGCGGGCCGTGAAGGCGTCCACGCCGAGCGGCAGATGCGGGCCGTGCTCCTCGAGCGGGCTCACGGTCAGCACGACGACGGTGCGCTGCCGATCGAGCGCGTCGAGCTGGCGCGTCGAGAGCTCGTCCAGGCGGTGGATGCTCAGAAGGAGGACCCCCGGGTCGCCGCCAGGTAGTCGCTCTTGGCCTCCTCCAGGGCGTCGATGATGGCCTGGCGCTCGGCGATGAGCGCGCAGGCCGCCTGATCGCGGGTGTGAGCCAGCACGCCGAAGCGCAGGGCGCCGCGCAGGCGCTCCACCCCGCGCAGGTAGTGATAGGCGGCCAGGCCCGTCAGCGGCAGCGAGAGCGCGAAGAGGCCCGCCCAGAGGTGTCCAGCCAGACGGTCCACCAGCCAGGTCTCGAGCCCCCAGAACAGCGGGAAGGCCACCACGCTGGCCAGCAGGCGCGTCGTGGCGTAGTCGGTCTCCCGGCGCGCGAACCCGTGGGCCAGCCAGCGGGGCAGGAAGTACGGCAGGGCGTTGACGACGGCGCCGTACGCGAAGACAGGCAAGCCAAGGAGGGCGACCCACGTGTGCCGGAGCCGGCCCTGCGCCGGTGGGCGCCGCAGCCGGACCCGTACGGCTTCGTCCTTCACGCGGTACGACGCCAGCAGCGCCCGGTAGCCGAGGATGCGTTGCCACAGCCGCTCGAGGCGGTCAGGATCCCGCTCCTTGAAGTGATTCACCGCTGCCACGATGGTCCGGGACAGGCGGAAGAGATCCACCTGCCGCTCGCCGAGCCCCCGCTCCTCCCGAAGCTGGCGGACCAGCTCGTCGCGGTAGAGCGACTCCACCGCGCGCACGAGCGCCTCGGTGT
>JBOHPP010000215.1:0-13839 GCA_050731755.1 Candidatus Rokuibacteriota bacterium
TCTGGCCGCCCAGGGTGGGGAGCAGGGCCTGGGGGCGCTCGCGGGCGATGATGGCGGCCAGGACCTCGGGGATGAGGGGCTCCAGGTAGGTGCGGTCGGCCATCTCGGGGTCGGTCATGATGGTGGCAGGATTGGAGTTGACCAGGACGACCTGGAAGCCTTCCTCGCGCAGGGCCTTGCAGGCCTGGGTGCCGGAGTAGTCGAACTCGCAGGCTTGGCCGATGACGATCGGCCCCGAGCCGATCAGCAGAATCTTTCGGAGGTCCGTCCGTCGCGGCACTCGCTACTCTTCGACCTGACCGTAGACGATGGAGATCTCGGGCGCGGCTTCCTCCCGGCGATAACTCACGTCGTCGAGACGGCCGCTGCCGACCCAGACGACCTCGCCGTTGCCCCAGAGCTGCTCGCCCAGGACGCTCATGCGCTTCTGGACGCGTTCTCGGATGGCGTGGGCCTCGAGCGAGGTCTCGCTCCGGGTCGTGAATTGGGCCCACTCGGGCTTCTGGCCGGTCGCCTCCGTCTTCCGGTACGAGATCAGGTACAACGGCATCGGATCCTCCTCACCCTCCTTTTCGGGCCATGAGATCCGCGAACCGGTGAAACAGGTAGTTGGCGTCGTGGGGCCCCGGTGAGGCCTCCGGGTGGTACTGCACCGAGAAGGCCGGCCAGTCGTGGTGCCGGAGCCCTTCGCAGGTACCGTCGTTGAGGTTGACGTGGCTCTGTACCCACCCCGCGCGGTCCACCGACGCGGGGTCGACGGCGAAGCCGTGGTTCTGCGCCGTGATCTCCACGCGACCGGTGGCCAGGTCTTTTACCGGATGGTTGGCGCCGTGATGGCCGAAGGGAAGCTTGAAGGTGCGTCCGCCGGCCGCTAGCCCGATGATCTGGTGGCCGAGGCAGATGCCGAAGACCGGGATGCGGCCGAGCAGACCCTGCACGGCCTGGGTCAGATAGGGCACAGCCTCGGGGTCTCCTGGGCCATTGGAGAGGAACACCCCATCCGGCTGCCGCTCGAGCACCGCTTCGGCGGGGGTCGTCGCGGGGACCACAGTCACCTCGCAGCCGATGCTGGCGAGCTGCCGCAGGATGTTGAACTTGATGCCGGCATCGTAGGCGATCACCGTGAACCGTGGCGCCGGCGGCGCCAGGTAGCCGCGCTTGAGGTCCCACGGCCCCTCGTGCCACGTAAAGATGCCCTCGCCGGTCACCTCGCTGACCAGGTCGCGGCCGATCAGACCAGGAAGCTGCCGAGCCCGTTCCTTCAGCCGTGCCTCGTCGACGTCCACGGACGAGATGATCCCGTCCAGGGCGCCCTGGTCCCGGAGATGACGGGTCAGAGCCCGGGTGTCGATCCCCTGAATCCCCACGATGCCGTGCGCCTTGAGATAGGCGTCGAGCGAGATCGTTCCGCGCCAGTTCGACGGGGCGGCCGACGCCTCCTTGACGACGAAGCCGTTCACCCACGGCCGGCGCGACTCGACGTCCTCGGCGTTGAGGCCGTAGTTACCGATCAGGGGGTAGGTCATGGCCACGATCTGTCCGCGGTACGAGGGGTCGGTGAGGATCTCCTGATAGCCCGACATGGCCGTGTTGAAGATCACCTCGCCCCAGGCTTCTCCCGGCGCCCCCAGCGCCTCACCCCTGAAGACGCGCCCGTCGCGCAGCACCAGCGCCGCCGGCGTCATGGCGTCACGCGCCGGCCGTTCACGATCGTCATCCAGGACCCCCCGCGCAGGCTCCAGCCTGCGAACGGCGTGTTCCGACTTTTCGACTGAAACTGCCGGGGATCGACGGTGAGTTCCCGCTCGAGATCGAGGATGGTGAGGTCGGCGCCGGCGCCGGGGGCGAGGCTGCCGCCGGGTAGGTTGAGCAGGCGGGCCGGATCGCTGCTGAGGCGCGCGATGAGCGTGCCGAGGGGCAGAAGCCCGGGGCGCACCAGCCGATCCAGCAGCACCGCCACCGCGGTCTCCAGGCCCACCACGCCGAAGGCCGCCTGGTCGTACTCCCCCTCCTTTTCGCTCAGCGCATGGGGGGCGTGGTCGGTCGCGATGCAGTCGATCGTTCCGTCAGCGAGAGCCTCGACCAGCGCCTCGGTGTCCCGCTTGGTCCTCAGCGGCGGGTTCATCTTGGTGTTGGCGTCGAACGAGCGGACCGCCTCATCGGTCAGGACCAGGTGATGCGGCGTCACTTCCGCCGTCACCCTGATGCCGCGGGCCTTGGCCTCGCGGACCAGCCGGACCGCCCCCGCGGTCGAGAGATGGGCGATGTGAAGGCGAGCGCCCGTCAGCTCGGCCAGGATGAGGTCGCGGGCGACCATGACCTCCTCGGCCGCCGCGGGGGCGCCGGGCAGGCCGAGCTCGGTGGATACGACGCCCTCGTTCATGGCCGTTCCCTTGGAGAGCGTGTGATCCTCGGCGTGGCTGATGAGGACGGTGCCGAACGGTAACGTGTACTCCATGGCCCGCCGGTAGAGGGCGGCGTTCATGATGCAGTGGCCGTCGTCGGAGAACGCCACGCAGCCAGCCTCGGCCAGCTCAGCCAACTCGCTGAGCTCCTCGCCTGCGAGCCCCCGGGTGACGGCGCCGATGGGGTAGACGTGGACGCGGCCTTCGGTGCGCGCCCGATCCAGGATGTACTCTGTGATGGAGCCGTTGTCGTTCACGGGCTGAGTGTTGGCCATGCAGCAGACCGCGGTGAAGCCTCCGGCAGCCGCCGCGCGCGTCCCGGTGGCCACCGTCTCCTTGTACTCGTAGCCCGGCTCGCGCAGGTGGACGTGGGCGTCGATGAATCCCGGGCAGACGACCTTGCCGGTGGCATCCACCACGTCCGTCCCCTCGGGCGCCCGGAGGCGCGGGCCCACCTGTCTGATCACGCCGTCCTCGAGGAGGAGGTCCTGAACGTCGTCCACCGTGTTGGCCGGGTCGATCACGCGACCGTTACGGACGAGCAGGTGGCTCATGCCGATTCGCTCTTGGCGCCGGCCAGGAGGAACAGGACGGCCATCCGCACGGCGACCCCCTTGGCCACCTGATCGAGGATGACCGAGTAGGGGCCGTCGGCGACCTCGGGAGACAGCTCGATCCCCCGGTTCACCGGGCCGGGATGCATGATGAGCACGTCGGGCCGCGCATGGGCGCGGAGCCGGTCGAGGGTGAGCCCCCAGTACCGGGAGTACTCACGCAGCGACGGAATGAGGCCGGTGGCCATACGCTCGTGCTGCAGGCGCAGCATCATGATGACGTCGACGTCGCGGATGGCGTCCTCCAGACGGTAGCTCACCTTGACGCCCAGCTCCTGGATCCCCGGCGGGATGAGCGTGGGCGGCCCGGCCACCGTGACGGTCATGCCGAGCTTGCGCATGCCGTGGATGTTCGAGCGGGCCACCCGGCTATGGGTGATGTCCCCGACGATGGCGACGTGGAGCCCCTCGCAGCGGCCGAGTTTCTCCCGGATGGTGAGCAGGTCCAGGAGCGCCTGGGTGGGATGCTCGTGGGCGCCGTCGCCGGCGTTCACGATGGCGCAGGGCAGCGCCCGGGCCAGCAGCTCGGCGGCGCCGGCCGCGGAGTGGCGTACGACCACCACGTCGGGGCTCATGGCCGCGATGTTCTTGGCCGTGTCCAGCATCGACTCGCCCTTGGCTGCGCTGGAGCCGCTGGCCGAGAAGTTGACGACGTCGGCCGACAGCCACTTGCCGGCGATCTCGAACGAGGTGCGCGTCCGCGTGGACGGCTCGTAGAAGAGGTTCACCACCGTCTTGCCCCGGAGCGCCGGAACCTTCTTGATCTCCCGCGTGGCGATCTCCTGGAGCGACGCCGCGGTGTCCAGGAGCAGGGTGATCTCGCCCGCGTCGAGAGCGCGGATGGTCAGCAGATCTTTCCGCGTCCAAGCCATGTTCAGGCCTCCTCCGGAGCCTCGATGAGGACACGGTCCTCCCCGTCGTGCTCGCGCAGCCGCACCGCCACGCTCTCACGGCGGGAGGTGGGCAGGTTCTTGCCCACGTAGTCGGGCCGGATGGGCAGCTCCCGGTGTCCCCGGTCGACGAGGACGGCCAGCTGCACCATCGTGGGCCGGCCCAGATCGATGATGGCGTCCAGCGCGGCCCGGATCGTGCGGCCCGTGAACAGGACGTCGTCCACCAGGATGACGGTCTTGCCCTTGATGGAGAAGGGGATGTCGGTCCCGCGCACCATGGGGGCGCCGCGCATCCCGAGGTCGTCGCGGTAGAGGGAGATGTCGAGGGTGCCGACGGGCAGCTGCACGCCGTCGATGCGGGAGATCTTCTGAGCCAGCCGCTGCGCTAAGGTCACGCCGCGCGTGCGCAAGCCGACGAAGGCCAGGTCCTTGGCTCCGGCGTTCCGCTCCAGGATCTCGTGGGCGATACGGGTGAGCGCGCGGTCGAGGGCGCTCTCGTCGAGGACCTGGGCTTTCTCGCGGAACCGTTGGGGCGGGCTCGCCATCATCGCTCCTTACGGGCCTCGCCGGGCCCGCTTAAAGGAGTTCACGTCATCCGACCTACCGCACTTTACTCAGAATGTCGGGCTGGTGTCAACTGGGGACCCTATCGGTAGGGCCAGGCCCCGCCCCCTCGCGCCAGCGCGCGTGGAGACGTCGCTCGTGCTCGATGGTGACCCGCCCCTGCTTCAGCACGATGGCGCGCGCCGGCTGGGCGGCGACCACGTCTTCCACCTGCTCGCACTCCCAGACGACCAGGTCGGCGCGGGCGTCGGGAGCCAGCCCGTAGTCGGGCAGGCGCAGGATGCGGGCCGGATAGACGGTGATCGCATCGACGAGAGCCCGCAGGTCCTCGGGCGTGCCCATATGAGCGGCGACGGCGGTGATCAGCGCCATGTGAGCGAGGTCGGCGGTGCCGATGGTCGTGAACGGGTTCTGGATGTTGTTGGAGGCCAGCGCCACCGGCACGCCGGCGGCGAGCAGACGGCGCACGGGCGTCAGCCCGCGCCGCGGGCTCGTGTCGTCGTGGCGGCCCATCAGGTAGAGATCGGTGGCGGGCAGGCAGATCACCCCGATACCCGCGGCGGCCAGGTCGGCGATAATCTCGTCCTGCTGGGCTGGCGGCAGCGCCGCCAGCTCGGTGAGGTGGCCGACGGCGACCCGGCCCTGCCAGCCCGCGCGCATCGTCTGAGCCACGATCTCCCGGATGTGCAGATGGTCGGGCTCGTCGAAGAAGTCCACGTGGAAGTCGATATCGACCCCGAAGGCCTCGGCGAGGCGAAAGACGATCTCGATGTGCTTGAGGGGGTCGGTGTCGTTGTAGGGGCAGCCGCCCACGAGGCCGGCTCCCATCTGGAGCGCCCGCCGCAGGAGCGGCTCCGTGCCTGGGGACTGGAGAATCCCCTCCTGGGCGAAGGCGCACAGCTGAAGGTCGATGGCCGGCGCGTACTCGCTCTTGAGCGCCAGCATGGCCTCCATTCCCATGAGCCCCACGATGGGATCCACCTCGACGTGGGTCCGCATGGTCGTGGTGCCGGCGGCGATGGCCAGCTCCAGCACCCGCCGGGCCCGAGCCTGGATGTCGTCGACGGTGAAGCGACGCTTGGCCTCCCCGACCAACCGGATGGCCTCGGCGGCGGACGTGGCTGGAGCGGCGATGCGCTCGGTCAGGAAGGCCTTGTCCAGGTGGATGTGGGACTCGATGAGCCCGGGGGTGACCAGCCGGCCGCGGACGTCGATGCTGAGGGCTTGCTGGGGCAGCGCCGGGTCGTGGGGGGACACCGCAGCGATAGAGCCACCGGCGATCGCGATGTCGACCACGTCCTCGCGGTCGGGCAGCCGGCAGGCTCGAAGCAGGAGGTCGGTCAGGGCTTTCGCAGCCGGTCCTGGAGCGCGCGCAGGATCCGCTCGGCCTGCTCGATGTTGCGCTTGGCGTCGGCGTGGCCGGGATCGTACTCGAGCACGGCGCGCCAGTGAGCGATGGCCGCCTCCAACTGCTCCTCGCGGTACAGGCGGATGCCCTCGGCGTGGTGGGCCTGGATGGCGCGGGTCCGCGCCTGCTGCAGGAGCGCCGTCGTGTCCTTGTACTGGGGATCGAGCTTGGTCAGCTGGGTCAAGGCCCGGAACGAGTCGTCGTAGAGACCCGCGGCCAGGCTCTCCGCGCCGTAGGCGTAGAGGATCGACTTCTTGAGGTCGACCCACTCGGTGTGGCGCGGGTTGCCCTCCAGCAGCCGATCGACGCTGGCCAGCGCGATCGGGTACTCCTTGCGTTCGAGCGCGTCCTGGGTGTCGGCGAGCAGCGGGTTGATTTCGGTCGTCCCCAGCTCTTCGGGCGGGCCTTCGGGCGCCGCCTCGCGTGGCTCGTGGCGGACCGGCTCCGGGGTGGACGGCGCCGGCGACGGCGCTCGTGTCTCGGCCACACGCATCGGCAGCCCGGGGATCTCCGGGATCTTGAGCCGTGTGCCCGCCACCAGCCGGGGATTGGCCGGCAGCCGGTTCGTCTCCCAGATGACCTCGGCCCGCGTTCGGTCGCCGTAGTAGCGCTGAGCGATCGACGACAGCGTCTCGCCGCGGGCCACCGTGTGGGTGACGTAGGCCACGTCCTTGACGTCGCGGAGCGCGGCGAATGCCGTCTTGTTCGCCGGGTCGAGCGCCAGCACCGTCAGGAAGTGGCGCCGAGCCTCCAGCGGCGCGCCGCGCTGCAGGGCCTCCTGGCCGAGGCGAAGCCGTCGGGTCAGAGCGGCGTCCAGGCGGGCGGCCACACGCGCCTGACCTTCTCGCGCCTCCGCATCGCGCGGATCGACGGTAAGCGCAATCTTCCACTCGTCGAGCGCGCGGCGCAGCTCTCCGCTGCGCTCGAGGGCCAGGGCCTTCTGGCGGTGGCCGGCGACCAGCTCATGCACCCGGGTGGTCGAGGGCGCCCCCGGGAGGGCGAGGGTGCAGGCCCCCAGGCCCACGCTCGCCGTCAGGATGGCCAGTCGGGCAACGCGGCTCACGGACCTGCCTCTGGGGGCAGCGACTCCTGGTGGAAGACGGTCAGGTTCCGCGCGAACTCTTCCAGGGTCATCTCGGCGTAGATCTGGCTCCGGTGGATCCGCAACGGGTGCACGAACGAGGGGTTGCCTTCCCGCCGGACCGAGAAGGCGGCGACGTAGCCGTGCTCCCGGACCTTGTCGGCGACGTCGTCGTCGTGGGCGCCGTAGGGGTAGGCCAGGACCCGCGGTTCGCGGCCCAGACGCGCCTTGAAGAGCTGGAGCGGCGTGGCCAGCTCCCCCTGCATCCGTCGGGTGAAGGCCTCCATGGGCTCCCCGGCTCGGCGCCGCAGATCACTATGCGTCTTGGAATGGGCGCCGATGGTGAAGCCCTCGTCGGCCAGGCGGCGCAGATCGTCCCAATCCATCGCGTTGCTGCCGCTGCTCACGTAGTCGGTGTAGACGAACAGGGTGGCGGTGAAGCCGAGCTTCCTGAGCAACGGGTAGCCGTGGCGGAGGAACGACTTGTAGCCGTCGTCGAACGTCAGCACCACGCTCTTGCGGGGCAGCTGGCGTCCCAGCGTCGTGTACTCGATGAGGTCTTCGAGCCGGATCACCCGGTAGCCCGCGCGCTTGAGGTAGCGCATCTGCTCTTCGAACGCCGAAGCGGCGATGACCAGCCGGCCCCGGGCCTGGGCCCCGATGTTGTGGTACACGAGGACAGGGACGAGCTGATAGCCCCGCGCCGACACGCCGGCCGGGGTCCAGGGCCGCTTGGGGATCACCACCTCCTGGCCGCGCGCGAACTCGCTGCGCTCGTTGTAGTCGGCGATCATCCACGCCTTGGCCGGGTCGCCCAGGAAGCGGGCGGCCAGTCGTTCGGGCGTGTCGCGCCAGCGCGCGAAGGTGACGATGAAGTCCTCGGACTCGAACACCTCGCTGCTGGGCGCCGGCGACGGCTTGGCCGCCGACGGAGCCGGCGTCACCGTCGGGGCGCAGGCGGCCAGGACCAGCGCCGCGCTGGCAGCGAGGGCGGGCAGGCGCCTTCTCATTTGCGGCGCACGACCTCGTACACCTCGATCTCCTCCTCCTTGCCCTTGAGCCGCACGACGCCGAGCGGCCGGGCCTCGACGAGGTCCTTCACGTCGCGGTAGGTCCGCCCGCTGATCAGGATCTGCATCGGCTTGGCGATGGACTCGAGCCGCGAGGCGAGATTGACGCTGTCGCCGATGACGGTGTACTCCATGCGCTCCTCGGTCCCCACCGTGCCGGCGATCGCCTCCCCGGTGCTGACGCCGATACCGACCGTGATGGGATCCTTGCCCTCGCGGATCCGGCGCGCGCTGAGCCGCTCGATCCCCTCCCGCATGACCAGCGCCGTGCGGACGGCCCGGGCGGGATGGTCGGGATGGGCGATGGGCGCGCCGAAGATGGCCATCACGGCATCGCCCAGGAACTTGTCGAGCGTGCCCTCGTGCCGGATGGTGGCCTCGATCATCAGATCGTAGAGGTCGTTGAGCAGCAGCACGACCTCCTCCGGCGTCAGGCGCTCGGACAGCGGCGTGAAGCCGCGGACATCGCAGAAGAGCACGGTGACCTCGCGGCGCTCGCCGGTGACGACGAGGTGCTCGGGATCCTTGAGCAGCTCCTCCACCACCTCGCGGGACACGTAGCGCGCGAAGGCGCGCTTGATCGTCTCCTTCTCGGCCAGGCTGCGCGCCATCTCGTTGAAGGAATCGATCAGCGAGCCGAGCTCGTCACGGGACCGGACGGCCAGGCGCACAGAGAGGTCGCCGGCGGCGATGGCCCGCGTGCCCTCGACCAGGCTCGAGATGGGGCGTGTCATCAGCGTGGCCAGCACCACGGTCCCCCCCAGGCCGGCCAGCAGAATGACGACGCTGATGCCCATCGTCTGGTTGCGCGTGTTGATGATCGCCCCGTCGATGGACTTGCGGCTGAACCCCACGTAGACCGAGCCCACCGCCACTTGCCGGAACGTGAGCGGGATGGCGAAGTCGATGATCTGCCCGCCCTCGGGCAGCGTGTACGTCTGGACCAGCGGCCGGTCGCCCAGGGGGGCGAGCTGCCCGGGCCGCTCGAGCGGGCGGCCGATGAGGCCGACGTCGGTGTGGGCGACGACCTTGTCCCCGTGATCGGCCACCACGACGTAGGCGACGTCGCCGTCCCGCATGGCGTCCTTCACGAGGAGATTGAGCGTCAGTTCGTCCTTGGTGAGCAGGGGATTCTTGGCGGCGTTGGCGAGGTTCTGGGCGATGGTGAGGCCGCGCTTGGTCATCTCGGCGACCAGGCTGCGCTCGGCGCGGTAGAGGAGGAACGCGCTGAGGAGCAGCACGGTGACCAGTAACAGCCCGGTGATGAGCAGACCGAGCTTGAGCTTCAGCGGCAGGCGCAGCCGCGCAGCAACGTGCGTTTCGGCGTTCATCCCGCTCCCTCAACGACTTTAGCGGCTGGGCCCCGCTTCGACGCCCACAAATTTGGCCCCTGGGCCGACGCCGTCCGGAGCGGCCGACGTACCCCCGCGCGCTGGGGCTGGGCGGCCACACTCACGCTGCGGGTGGTACCGGAGTTCGTCGTCGGCAGCGCCGTCGTGAGGCAAGCGCCGGGCGCCGCCACGCCCAACCTCGCGCCGGAGCGCTTCAGGAGTTGGCGAGGGCCAGGAGCGCGTGCTCGAAGCACGCCATCGGCGCGCGTACCACGCCCGCTCCGATCTGTCCGGTGCCGGCCCGGCGCCCCGCGATCCCGGTGTTGATCAGCGGGGCGACGCCGGTCTCGACCACCAGGCGCACGTCGATGCCCACCGGCGCTCCGCGCTCGTCGAGCGTGGGGATGCGGAAGTGCGGGTGCTCACCCATGCAGATCTCGCGCGTCTCGGCGGTGGCGGCCAGGGCCTCGGCCATGCCGCCGGCGCCGACGAAGCGGGCGGCGCTCGGAGACGCGGCCATGGCGCCACCGCCGAGGCCGATGGTCTCGACGATTGCGCTGTCCCCCATGTCGGGGTTGGCGTCGGCGGCCGAGAATCCCGGGAAGTAGAGCCCGACCGGCGTCGGCACCGGCGCCGTGAACCAGCGATCACCCAGTCCCGACACCCGAATGCCGAACTCGGTCCCGTTCCGGGCCATGGTCGTGACCAGCGTGGAGTGGGCCACGCCGGTGGCCGGGTCGGCCAAGGCCTTGCCCGCCGCCATGGCCACGTTCAGGAAGAACTGATCGTTGCCGGCGAGGAACTCGGCCAGCCGAGCCACCGCGGCGTGCTTGCCGGCGGCCCGGGCCACGTGCGGCATGAGCGCGCGGGCCAGCAGGGCCGAGGCCGCCACGTTGCGTTGATGCATCTCGTCGCCCATGCGCAGCGCCTGCGCCATGAGAGGCCTGAGCGCGATGCCACCGGAGGCCCGAAGGGCGGCGCCCAGCAGCGGGCCGGCCTCGCTGGCCAGCCAGCGGAGACGGGCGATGACGCTCTCGTCGTTGGCGCCGAACCGGAGGACCTTGCCCAGGCCCTCGTTGATCGTGGCGTAGGCGCGGGCGCCGTACGCGCGATTTTCGACGACGAACACGGGCATGGAGGAGGTGACGATGCCGGTCATCGGCCCCACGGCCTGCCGGTGATGACAGGGCTCGAGCCGCACGGCGCCCTCGGCCACCAGCGTGGCCGCTGCGTCGTCGTTGGCGGCCCAGCCCTCGTAACGGACGGCACACGCCGCGGCGGCGCGCATCGGCGCGCACATGCATGCCCACTCGACGGGCGGGCCGGCGTGGAGCACCGTCCGCGGGGCCAGCCCGAGCGCTTCGGCTGCGGGCCGGCAATCGATCAGGACCGGCTCGCCTTCGACGAGGCGGCTCACGGCCTCGCGGTTCGCTACCTCGACGAGGTCGCGGCGTGCCTGCAGGCGCTCGAGGGCGGTCAGCAGCCGCGGGTCGGCGCCGGCCGGCGGCCGCCACGCCACGTGGGTCACCGGCACGCCGAGCCGTTCCAGCTCGTGGGCGAAGAGCTCGAGGCCGATGCTCAAGACCCGGGGTGCCGTGGCGAGCAGAGGGCGTGGGACGTCGTTCATCACGCGGGGTCGCGGCCGACCATAACATACTGGCGACGCCCTGGCGGCGCCGAGGCGGGCATGTAGAATGCAACGAAAGCCGCCATGGCGCGCATTTTCCTCCTGTCTCCGGCGAACTGTGCCGGTGTCCGGGCTCAGATCATCATGCAAGCCGGGGCCGGCTTCGAGCTGGCCCGGCGCCTGCGCGGGCCGCGGGGCGCACCGCTGGGGGAGATCTTCAGCTTCGTCAGCGGGCTCTATTTTCGGGGCAAGCTGGCGTACGCCCGGGCCTTCGCGGCGCCGCCGGACCCGGGCTGCCCCCTGACCGGCGAAGGCATCCTCGTCATCACCCCGGGAGCCGGCCTGCTGCCCCCGTCCACGGCAGTCACCCTCGCCGCGCTCCGCGCCTTCGCGCGCGTGCACGTGGACCCCGCAGATCCGCGGTACCGGCGACCTCTGGTCGAGGCCGCTCGGATGGTGGCGCGGCAGATCGACGCCGCGTGCGACGTCGTTCTGCTGGGCAGCGTGGCGTCGACCAAGTACGTCGAGATCCTGTCCTCGCTGTTCGGCGAGCGGCTGAAGTTCCCGCCCGACTTCGTCGGCCGCGGCGACATGAGCCGCGGAGGCCTCATGCTCCGCTGCGTGGCGGCCGACACGGAGCTGCCCTATGTGCCCGTCGCCGGCGCCGCGGTGCGCGGGCCGCGGCCACCCCGGCTTTCGCCGCTGCGTCGGACGCCCGCGTGAGCCGGCCCGCGACTCGCGAGCATCACCCGGCGAGGCGACAAGCGCGGACCCGGACGGCCACTCGCGCCCGCGTTCCCGGCGTGTCGATCCCTCGGGACCGCGATCACGCCGTGCTCGAGATGGCCGGGCGCCGGGTGCAGCTCACGAACCTCCGAAAGCCGTTCTGGCCGGAGGTCGGGCTCGTCAAGGGCGACCTTCTCCAGTATTACGCCGACGTTGCGCCGGTGCTGTTGCCCCACGTGCGGGACCGCGCCATGGTGATGCGACGCTACCCCGATGGTGCCAGTGGTCCGTCCTTCTTCATGAAGCGCGCCCCCACGCCACGACCCGAGTGGATCGAGCTCTGCAGCATCGCTCACGCCTCGGGCAACGTGATCGATTTCCCTCTGGTCCAGGACGTGCCCTCCTTGCTCTGGCTGGTCAACCTCGGCTGCATCGATCTCAACCAGTGGTACGCCCGCTGCGACGACGTCGACCGTCCCGACTACCTGCACTTCGACCTCGATCCGGGCACGGCGCCCTTCGAGCAGGTGATCGAGGCCGCCTTCGTGCTCCAGGAGGCGCTCGCCGCGCTGCGGATGCCCAACTACGTCAAGACCACCGGCTCTCGCGGCCTCCACCTCTACGTGCCTATCGTGCGTGGTCCCCTGCAGAAGCAGGTGTGGACGGTGGCCAACGCGCTGGCCCAGGAGCTGGCGGGACGTCATCCTCACGTCCTCACCGCCGAGTACCGGGTGGCCAAGCGTCCGGACCGGCGGGTTCTCATCGATTACAACCAGAACGCCTGGGGACGGACGCTGGCCTCCGTGTACTCCGTGCGGCCCCACCCGCGCGCCAGCGTGTCGACGCCGATCACCTGGGCCGAGCTCCGCCGCGGGGTGAAGACGGAGGACTTCCGCCTCGACAATGTACGCGCCCGCCTCGCCGCCGTCGGAGACCTCTGGGCCCCGCTGCTTGCCGCGCGTGGCCGCTTCGATCTCCGGAGGCTCGAGTGAGTCGTCCCGATGACCGGGCGAGTCCTCCCGCCTGGCCGGCGCTGGGGCTGCCCCTCGTTCCTCCCTATCCGCCGATGGAGGCGCGTCTGGTGA
This sequence comes from Candidatus Rokuibacteriota bacterium, assembly GCA_050731755.1. Lineage (GTDB taxonomy): Bacteria > Methylomirabilota > Methylomirabilia > Rokubacteriales > CSP1-6 > JBOHPP01. The sequence continues at coordinate 12,805 of JBOHPP010000215.1, forward strand.
AGCGCTGGCCCGCCGGCGAGGGTTGCCTCTTCGAGCCGAAGTGGGACGGCTTCCGCTGCCTCGCCTTCCGGGATGGGGAGGCCGTCGCGCTTCAGTCGAAGGCCGGGCAGCCGATCGCGCGGTATTTCCCCGAAGTCGCCGAGGCCGTGGGCCGGCTCGGCGCCCCGCGCTTCGTGCTCGACGGAGAGCTGCTCGTTCCCGTCGAGGGCGACTTCTCCTTCGACGCCCTGCTCCAACGCATTCATCCGGCGCCGAGTCGTATCCGGCGCCTGGCTGCCGAGACGCCCGCGGTGCTGATGGTCTTCGATCTGCTCGTCGACGAGCGCGGCCAGACGCTCGTGGAGCGCCCCCTCGTCGAGCGCCGGGAGCGGCTCGAGGTGTTCGCTGGACGCCATCTGCCGCCGGACGGCGCTGTGCGGCTCTCGCCGGCGACGACGGAGCGCCGGGTGGCCGAAGGCTGGCTGGCGGATCTCGGTGCCCTGGGTCTCGACGGCATCATCGCCAAGCGCGCGGACGCCGCGTATGCGGCGGGCGAGCGCACGGCCATGCAGAAGGTCAAGCGGGTGCGGACCGCCGACTGCGTCGTGGGCGGGTTCCGGTTCGCGGCGCGCGGCGGCGAGGTCGGCTCGCTCCTGCTCGGCCTCTACGACGACGATGGCCTTCTGCACCACGTCGGGTTCACGGCGAGCTTCGCCGCCGCTCAGCGGAAGACTCTGCGGCCCAAGCTGACCCCGCTGATTGCGCCGCCCGGCTTCACCGGCCGAGCCCCCGGCGGGCCGAGCCGGTGGAGCACCGAGCGCTCGGCCGAGTGGCAGCCGGTGCGGCCGCGCCTGGTCTGCGAGGTGCGCTACGACCACTGGAGCGGAGACCGCTTCCGTCATGGGACGACGTTGCTCAGATGGCGACCGGACAAGGCGCCGGGCCAGTGCACTTTCGAGCAGGTCCGCCCGCGCGGGCACCGCGGCGGCGGGGTCGAGGCCGCGCGCCGGATGGCCAGCGGCTAAGAGGGCGCGGCTCCGCGGCGGGCACCCGAGG
>JBOHPP010000216.1:0-5198 GCA_050731755.1 Candidatus Rokuibacteriota bacterium
CTCAAGATCGTTCACGTTTCGACCTACGACGTCACCGGGGGCGCGGCCCGTGCTGCGTATCGTTTGCACCGGCACCTGTATGGCCTGGGCCACGACTCGTCCATGCTGGTCCTCCATCGCCACAGTGACGACGCCACCGTGACCGCCTTCGCACCGCCCGGAGACGTCGCCACTCGCGTGCGCCGGCGCCTGCGTCGCTGGCGAATCCGGCGCGGCTTCGCGCGCTACCAGGCGACGCGCCCGTCCGGCGTCGAGAAATTCAGCGACGATCGCAGCGCTCACGGCGCGGCGGTGTGTGCTCAACTGCCGCGCTGTGACGTGGTCAACCTGCACTGGGTCGCCGGGTTCATCGATTATCGGGATTTCTTTGGTAGCGCGCCCGACAAGGCTTCTCTGGTCTGGAGACTGGCCGACATGAACCCGTTTACGGGCGGCTGTCACTACGACGAGCATTGCCGGGGATTCGAGCGGCGGTGCGGCGCGTGCCCGCAGTTGGGCTCGCATGACGCGCGCGACTTGGCCCGGCGCATCTGGGACCGCAAATGGGCTATCCTGGAACGCGTCCCCCGCGACCGCCTGAACGTCGTGACCCCGAGCCGCTGGCTGGCCGGGGAGGCCCAGCGCAGTCCGATCCTCGGGCGATTTTCGATCACGACCATCCCCAACGGCGTCGACGTCGACAGCTTCGCGCCCCGCGACCGGTACCTGGCCCGCGACGTGCTCCGAATTCCACGAGACGCGCGCGTGCTGTTGTTCGTCGCCGACGCGCTGGGCAATCCGCGCAAGGGCTTCCCCGCACTGGCCGAGGCCATCGAAGGGCTCAGGAAAGTCGAGGGCCTGTTGCTGCTTTCGGTGGGCCGGGGCGAACCGCCGCGTGAGATCGGGGTGCCTCATCTGCAGCTGGGCCACATCACCAACGATCGCTTGCTCTCGCTGGTCTACAGCGCGGCGGACGTCTGCGCGATACCGTCCCGACACGACAACTTCCCCAGCGCCGTGCTGGAATCGCTCGCCTGCGGCACCCCGGTGGTCGGCTTCGCGGTCGGCGGCATTCCCGAGATGGTCCGAACCGGAGCCACCGGCTGGCTGGTCCCGCCCGGCAACGTCGCCGCATTCCGCGACGCCATCGCCCAGCTCCTGGAGGACCGGGTGGCCCGGGACGAAATGGCCGTGAAATGCCGCCGCCGGGCCGTAGAGGAATATCGGCTCGAGACGCAGGCCGGGCGGTATGTGGAGCTCTATCGACGCATGTGCCGCCGCTGACCACAGCCCGCCGCCCGCGCCCCGGTAACGTGGGCGCCGCATTCATCTCCGCGTCCAGAGAGCGAGCGTGGGCACGATGCCACGCGGCAGAAAGAAGATGAGGAGCACGAGGATGACGCCGTAGGCCAGCATCTGCCACTGCCAGGAGGTCGCCTCCCGCAGGGCCTCGGGCAAGACCGTGAACAGCAGGGCGCCGACCACGGGCCCGGCCAGCGTACCCTTGCCGCCGGCGACGACCATGATGACCATCGTCACCGTGTACGTGAACAGGAAGACTTCGGGGCTGACGAATCTCGTGTAATGGGCGTAGAGGCTGCCGGCCATCCCGGCCAGCGCCGCGCTGAAGACTGCCGCGAGGACGAGATACCGGGTGACGTCGATGCCGACCGACTCGGCCAGCGCCTCGTTCTCGCGGAGGGCCAGGAAGGCGCGGCCGATCCGGGAGTGGACGAGGCGCCGGCAGACGAGCCAGGCCAGCGCCACCGCCGCCAGCACCAAATAGTAGTAGGCGCTCTTGGTCCGGAGCGACCACGGGCCCAGGGTGGGCGCCGGCACTCCGGGCAGGCCGAGCGGGCCGTTGGTCAGCTCCATCCAGTTCACGCTGACCAGCGAGATCACTCCGGCGAACGAGATGGTGACCAGCACGAAGTAGGCCCCGCGCAGCTTGAGGGCCAGCCGGCCGATGGCCCAGCCGGCTGCTGCCGCGGCGCCCGTCGCCGCGGGCAGGGCGACCCAGAAGGACCACTCCAGATTGAGCGTGAGCAACGCCGAGGTGTAGGCCCCGATGCCGAAGAAGGCGGCGTGGCCGAGCGAGAGCTGGCCGGTATAGCCGAGCAGGAGGTTCAGGCTGAGGGCGAGGATCGCGAAGATCCCGGCCATGATGAGGATGTGCAGGTGATACGGGCTCGGCAGCCACGCGGGAGCGGTCCCCAGCGCCGCGAGCCCGATGAACATTGCTGCCGGGCGCCAGGTGCGAGCCGCTCCGCCCGTCGTCATCCGATCCGTTCAGCGCGGGCGAGCAGGCCGGAGGGCCGGAGCAACAGCACCAGGATGATGATCACGAAGCCCACGGCGTCCCGATAGCCCGACGACACGTAGCCGGCCCCCAGCTCTTCGGCGATGCCGAGGAGCAGCCCACCGAGGGTCGCCCCGGTGACGTTGCCCAGCCCGCCCAGGATCACCACCGAGAACGCCTTGAGCGCGGCGAGGTCGCCCATCGAGGGATAGGCCAGAAAGATCGGGCCGAGCAGGGCCCCGGCGGCGGCGGCCAGTCCCGAGCCGAGCGCGAAGGTCGCCGTGTGGATGCGCGCGATGCGCACGCCCATGAGGGCCGCGGTGTCGGGGTCCTGGAAGGTGGCCCGCATGGCGCGGCCCAGGCGGGTCTGGTTGATGATGAGGTGGGCTCCGAAAATCAGGCCGAGCGCAGCGGCCAGCACGAAGAGACGAAGCGGCGCGATGCCGAGCGGCCCCAGGGTGAGCGGCGCCGTGGGGAACGGGTGGGGGATCGACTTGGCGACGCCGCCCCATGCCAGCAGCTCGGTGTTCTGCATGGCGATCCAGAGTCCGATCATCACCAGCATCACGGAATCGATGGACTCCCCACGCAGCGGTCGCAGCAGCACACGCTCGGTGAGGGCTCCCAGCACGACCCCGGTCAGGATGGCGAGAACCAGGGCGCCGAGGAAAGGCACGTCGGCCAGGGCCAGCGCGGCGAACGCCGCGTACGCCCCCAGCGTGTAGAACTCCCCGTGGGCGAAGTTGACGACGTTCATGAGGCCGAAGATGAGGGTGAGCCCGATGCCCAGGAGGGCGTACGTCCCCCCGAGCACCAGGCCGTTCACCAGGTGTTGCGGCAGCGCCTCCACGGAGCCCGCGCGGTCAGCGCTTGGCGACGAAGTCCGGCAGCGCCACCTTGCCGTCCTTGATCTGGACGACGAAGATCGACGGCTTCGACTGCCCCGACTCCTTGCCGGCCGGCCCGTCCTTGTCGAACTTGATGGGGCCGTTCACCCCCGTGATGCTGACGTTCCAGAGCGCCTCGCGGATCGCCTTGGCCTCGTCCTTGCGGGCCAGGCGGACGGCCTCCACTACGGTGGCGATGCCGTCGTGACCGCGAAAGCCCTCGGTGAGGCCCTCGAAGGGATGGCCGCGCTTGCTCCACTCGTCCACGAAGGCCTTGGCCAGCCGGCCGTCGGGCATGGCCTCCGGGAACCACGGCATGAAGAAGAGGAGGTGGTAGGTTCCCTCGGCCGCCGCGCCCGCCTGCTTGATGAGCTGGTTGGGAGACGACGAGCCACCGGTGGTGACGATCTTGCGGGCCAGCCGCTGCTCCTGGGCCTGCTTGAGCACCAGCGTGATCTGCTCGACGCTGGTGGTCAAGAAGAGCGTGTCGCCGCCGGTGCCCTTGATCTTGGTGATCTGGGCGTTCATGTCGGTGGCCGCCTGGTCCATGAACTCGGCGGCGCCGACGACCACGCCCTTCTTCTTCAGCATCTCTCCAAAGGCCGTGATGGCGCCCCGTCCCCAGTCGGTGTTGACGGCCAGGAAATCGGCGCGCTTGACCCCCAGCTTGTCGACGTACTGCTCGAGCCCGAGTGCCTCCATCTCGCTGGGCGGGCTGATGCGGAACACCCAGGGGTTGCCGCGCTTGGTGATGGACGCCGCGCTGGAGGTCTCGACGACCATCGGCACCCCGTATTCCTCCAGCTTGGGCATGGCGGCCAGGGTCATGGAGGAGCCCCAGGCACCCATGATGGCCGGCACTTTGTCGCGGACGATGAGCTTCTCGGCCGCGCTGGCCGCCTCCTTGGGGTCGGACTTGTTGTCCTCGATGACCAGCTCGACCTTTCGGCCGAGCACGCCGCCGCGGGCGTTGACCCAATCCCGGGCGATCTCGGCGCCCATGCGCACGTAGTTGCCGGAGGCCGCCACCGGCCCCGACAGCGGCTGGATGACTCCGATCTTGACGGGTGCCGTCGACTGGGCCGTCACCCCGGTGCCGAGCGCGGCGACGGCGAGTAGCGCGACAAGGACGAGCACGACCCGGAGCTTCAGCATGAAAGACCCCCTGCCAGGCAGAGATTTTGCTGGCCGAGATCATACAAGACTTCGCTGACTTCTTGTCGAGGGGGGAGGAGCACGCCATGGCCACGGCTAAGGTCAAGACTTACAAAGAACAATCGTTCGGCCACTTGCGCGGGCTGGAGGGAATCTCCGACGGGCAGATCGAGGAGCACCTGCAGCTTTACGCCGGATATGTGAAGCAGGTGAACGCCCTGAACACCCAACTGGCCGAGCTGCGCGGCAAGGGCCAGGCCTCAGGCACCAACCCGGAGTTCGCCGAGCTGACTCGCCGGCTGGGGTTCGAGTACAACGGCATGATCCTGCACGAGTATTATTTCGAGAACCTCCGGCGGTCGGAGCCGCAGCCGCCGGCCAACTCAGGGCTGGCCCAGGCGCTCACTGAGGCCTACGGTGGCTTCGACATGTGGGCGAAAGACTTCCAGGCTATCGGCGAGATGCGCGGTGTGGGCTGGGCAATCCTGTTCCAGGATCCGGTGACCGACCGGCTCAGCAACCACTGGATCACGCTCCACCAGGAGGGCATCCCGGCCGGGTTCAAGCCGCTGCTGGTCATGGACGTCTGGGAGCACGCCTTCATGCGCGACTACCGGGCCACCGAGCGCGGCCGCTACCTCGACGCCTTCCTCCGTAACATCGACTGGTCCGTCGTCGAGCACCGCCTGGTCGAGCCGATGGCGACCCGGCCGTCCGCGGCGGCGTGAGAGGCCGGGGTCGATGGCTCACGAGATCGAGGTCGAGGCCCGGCTGACCGCGTTCGGGTACGACCCCAGCCCGACGACGGCGGTCGTCATCGAGCAGCCGCCCGGCACGCGATCCGGGCGGGTGCTGGGCGGGCTCGGGATGTTCTGGGG
>JBOHPP010000217.1:0-12662 GCA_050731755.1 Candidatus Rokuibacteriota bacterium
GGCGTACACGATCATTGTGCCGGCCGGCCGTCCCATACGACGGAGGAGCCGCAGCAGCAGGACGCCGGTGGCGATCTCGCAGCCGAGGAGGAAGAGACGCCAGCCGAGCAGGCTGTCGGGAAACACCGTCGTCACCGCCGCGAACAGTATCTGCGCGCCTGGCGGGTAGACCGTGGGCTTGGTCGGGCGGTTGATGTTCGGGTGGATGACGTCGTCGCGCAGATGGGCCAGCTCAGACGCCGCCGGCGGATACCGGTAGGGGCTGATGCCGGCGCGCTGCACGCGCCCGTCCCAGAGGTAGCGATAGACGTCGGAGGAGAGCACCACCGGCGTGGGCAGGACGGCCACCCGGAAGAGCAATCCGAAGCCCAGCACCAGGCCGAGCACGACGCGGTCCTCGCCGCCCCGGCCGACGGTCAGCCACACGGCGCCCAGATAGAGAGCGAAGAGACCGGCGAACACGATCACGTAGCGCGTGAGGGCGTTCATCCCATCGCCGAGCAAAAGGCGAGTGTCGAGCGCGTAGCCGGCAAGGCTCACGACGCCGAGCGCCCCGAGGATGAACCGCATGACCGCCGGCATCCGCACGGCGTTCACGTTGCTCGCCGGAGCAGGCGCGCCCAGCCCGCGCTCGCCGCCGCCCGCCGTGCCAGCCAGGGCTCGAGCCAGGCGTCCAGGCCGAGGACCCGACCGGCGCCGGCCGCGGCGAAGCAGAAGAGAGGCAGGGTGAGAAGCGGCCAGATCCAGTACCACTCACCCGGCACGTTGAAGGCCCCGAGCGCGATCTGGACCTGCCAGAGGAATCCGACAGCGCCGGCCAGGCGGGTGAGAAGGCCGAAGAGGAGCAGCACGCCGAGCCCCAGCTCGACGATGAAGGTCTGAAGGCCGAAGAGGCCGAAGTTCGGCAGCACGACGTCGTTCAGGAACGCCGCGTACCAGCCGAAGGTCGGATTGGCGATCTCCTTCTCGATGAAGCCGCGCAGCCAGCCGTAGCCGATCCACGGCGCCTTCTGCAGCGCCATGTCGAGGTAGAGCAGGCCGTAGGCGATGCGGAAGATCGCCAGCGGCCAGCCGGGCACGCGCGCTCCGAGCCCGAGGACGTCCGCCGCCATGGCGTCAGATACTCCAGAGCAGGCCGCAGCCGCGGCAGGGGTCGGGCGGGGTCTCGCTCTCGAAGTCGACGCGGAACTTCCGGTAGCGCTCGCCGTTCCAGATCTCGGCGAACCGATCGCTGAAGGCGTTCCCCAGCACGAGCCCTTCGTAGTCGCGGGCCACCCACGGGGAGATGCAGCAGGGGAGCACGTTGCCGTTGGCCGTCACGTAGGCCAGGGTCCACGGTCGTTGGCAACCGGCCCAGTGTCGCGAGCGGGCCGCTCCGCCTTTGAGGCTCTCCAGCGGCGTGGTGAGGCCGGAGGCGCGCAGGGCGACGCCGAGATCCTCGGCCATGTGCGTAGCCTCGTCGAGCAAAGACTGCTCCCGCGCGTGCAGCCGGCCGTGCAGCGCGTTTTCCTCCACGGCCAGGCCCAGGCCGTTGAAGACCAGCCGTTGCACGTAGACCTCGCCGACCTCGAGGTCCGCCCCCAGCCGCACGAATGCCGGTAACTCTTCCAGGTTCGCCCGTGAGGCGGTGAACCAGATGGACACCCGCGGAGTCGATCGCCCCAGCTCACGCTCGAGCTCCACGAGCCGCCGGACGTTGCCCACGACGCGGTCGAACTGGTCGACGCCCCGGAGCCGGCGGTAGGTCGCAGCCGTCGCCGCGTCCATGGACACCCGGTATTCGTCGAGACCCGACTCGATCAGACGCCTGGCGCGCTTGGGGGTGAGGCTGATCGCGTCGGAGTTGAAGAGAACCGTCGCCACGCGCGTCTTGAGCCAGGCCACGATGTCGAAGATCTCGCGGTTGAGCAAGGGCTCGCCGATGCCATGCAGCACCACCCGGTCGAGCACGGGGAACTGCTCCACGATCGCCTGTACCTGGGCCAAGGTCAGATCGGCGGGCGGCTCGAGGCTCGCGAACGTGCGGATACAGGTCTGGCACTCCGAGTCGCAGCGGTTGGTGGTCTCCAGATAGAGCGAGCGGGGGAGGTCGGGGACCACGGCGGCACGGGGCGCGGCGTCCATCGAGTGCTGCTCTCAGCGCGCGGAGACGACGGTCGTGCAGGCGCTGCCCAGCTTCGGGAGATCCTGGGTTATGGCTCGCTCCCAGTCGAGCCGGATATGTTCCCCCCGCGCGAATGGGCAGTAGGGATCGGGCTCGTCCAAACGCCTGCTGAGCGCCCGGCGGCCGGCGCAGCCGCCGCGACAGGGGCAGCCGTCGCAGACCGGCGGCCGGCGGCGCGCGTCGGCGAACTCCGGTGCGTCGACGATCGCCTCGCCCAGACGAACCAGGTCGGCGAGACCAAGGCGGCTCGACGGCCAGTACGTGCACGGCAGCACGCGGCCGTCGGGCGCCACGCGCACCGTCGAGCGCCCGCAGCCCGGCCCGGCGAAGTCCTCGAGCCCGAGGACGCCGGCCAGCACCGGCTCGGTCGTGGCGACCAGGCGGGTCGCGTCGGCCAAGCCGCGGATCGCCGCCCAGAACTGGACGTAGGTCGGCGTGAAGCGATCCGTCTTGGACGGCTGATAGATGTTGACCCTGAGGTTGGCTCCGAACTCCCCGGCGAGGCGCGCCAGCGCCGGCAAGCGGTCGTGGTTGATACGCATCATCACCGCCGTGACGGTGACCGGCACCCCGAGGCCGACGCACCGCTCGAGCGCCCGCAGCACCGTGCGCCAGTTGCCGGCGCCCCGGAAGCCGTCGTGCTCGGGCTCGGTGGGGAAGTCGAGCGAGAACTCGACGTTGTGGAACCGCTTGACGGCGGCGTCGCCCAGCGCCTCGATGCTGAGCCCATTGGAGGTGATGCTCGTCTTGATGGCCCGGCTCCACAGGTAGTCCAGGATCGCTTCGTACTGAGCGTGCAATCCGTTCTCGCCGACGCCCAGGTTCATCGACCGGACCGGAATCGCGTCGCAGACCCGCTGCACGTCTTGGAGCGTGAGCCGCTCCACCACCATGTCCGGCCGATAGCAGTGCGGGCACTTGAGGTTGCACTCGTTGGTGAGCCCGATGCCGACCGAAAAGGCCATCAGCGCCTCCAGGCGTAGCGCACGGTGGTGAGGAGCAGGTGGTAGCCGGCCAGCACACTGCCTCGCAGCGTCCCGGCGACCTTCGATCGGCCGATACGGGGCCGGCAGCTCACCGGGACCTCGACGATGCGGTAGCCGCGCCGCGCCGCTTTGACGATCATCTCAACGGGCCAGCCGTAGGTCTGGTGCTCCATGCCGAGGTCGTGGAGCACGCGCGCCGCGATTGCGCGGAAGGGGCCGATGTCGGTGAGGCGGAGCCCGTAGAGCAGGCGCAGCAGCGTCGTGACCACGCGGTTGCCCACGCGCTGCTGGGGCGTGAGGGCGGTGGGGGCGCCGCCGCGCACCCGCGAACCGATCACGAGGTGGGCCTCGCCGGCCAGCACCGGAGCCAGCACGCGGTCCATTTCGCGGGGATCCTCGTTGCGATCGCCGTCAAGAAAGACGAGGATCTCGGCGTCTGTCGCCGCCAGGGCCCCGGCCAGGCAGGCCGATCCGTAGCCACGCCGGGGCTCGCGCACGACGCGAGCTCCGGCAGCGGCGGCGACCGCGGCGGTGCGATCCGTGCTGCCGTTGTCCACGACAATGATCTCGGCGACCAGGTGGCGCGGCACCTCGCTGACCACCGAGCCGATCGCCGCCTCCTCGTTCAGGGCCGGGATGACCACGCTGACCCGCGGGGCGTTTCCTGGCCGGGACCCGCTCTCCGCCATGCTCTGCCATCCCCCGCGGCCGCGATCCTGCGCCGGTGCCGGGTCCGCAATTGTCACAGCCGTGTAAAATCCACGGGGCCTGCCGATACCGGCGACGGGCTCCAGGGATACGCCTGATCCCCGGCTTCGTCAACGACCAGAGACGCACGATTTGACACTGCCGTGACAACTCCGCGCGGGAAACATGGCAGGCTGGGGCCATGACCGCGGCAGTCGGCCGTCGGGTTGTGCTCACGACTGCGCTGATCGCCGCCCTGGCCGTCGCGCTGGCGGTGGGGACTGCGATCGTGCGTCGGTTGGGAGCGCCCGAGGCCGCCCCGGCGCTCGGGCTGGGGGCGGCGGCGCCCGAGATCGCCGGCGGCCCCTGGATCAACAGCGGGCCGCTCACCATGGCCGCCCTCCGCGGACGAGTGGTGCTCGTCGAGTTCTGGACCTATGGGTGAACGAACTGCCAGAACGTGATCCCGCAGTTGCGGGACTGGCACGCGCGATATGCAGAGGCGGGGCTCACGATCGTCGGGGTGCACTCGCCGGAGTTCTTCTGGGAACGGAGCCACGATCGTGTCGTGGCCGCTACGCGGAAGTTCGGTATCCTCTACCCGGTGGTCCGGGACAATGACTTCGCCATCTGGGAGCGCTACGGCGTGAGGGCTTGGCCCACGCGGGTCCTCGTGGATCGGGGGGGCCGGGTGCGCTACCGCCACATCGGCGAGGGTGCCTACGACGAGACCGCGGCGCTGATCCGCCGCCTCCTCGCCGAGCGGGGCTGAGTGCCCCGCGTCAGCGCGCCGCTGCCCCGGCTGGCGGTCTTCGCGCTGGTCGGCGTCATTATCCCCGCTGCCACTGTGGCCGTTCTGGGCTACGTGTCGCTCCGCCACTGGGAGACCTCGGCCGAGCTCCTCTTCCGGGAGCAGGCCCGGGACATGGCGGTGATGACAGCTGACAAGGTCCAGATGGTGCTGCGCCAGGCGGACGACGAGGTGCTGGCGCGGCTGGAGGCGGCGCTCGCCGCCAGGTCGGGTCTCGGGACGGCGCTCGAGCGCTTCCGGGCCGAGACGCCGTTGATCGAGCGGCTCTGGGTGTACGACCGCCGTGGACGCCTGCTCTTCCCATCCGCTCCCGGAGATGACCTGCTCACGACACGGCTGGCCGAGGTGTTCGAGAGCCTGTGGGAGCGAGGCGGCCGCCGGCTGTTCATGGTCGGTGGACAACCGGGCCTGGCCGTGATCGTCCCGGGGGGCGGCGCGCCCGTGCTGGCCGCCTTGACGCGGAGCCGCGAAGGCCTGCGGCGCGAAGTGTTCGAGGCGACGATCAAACCGCTGGAGACGCCGACGATCTGCGCGGTGATCGACGCCGAGGGACGCCCGGTATACAGCCAGCAGCCGCTGGAGCGGGCCACTCTGCTGGTCGCCGTGCCGTTTCGCGAGGAGTTCCCGGGCTGGCGCATGGCCCTCTACCAGCCGCCGGGGACCTCTCCCCGCGAGTCGGTGCGCCGCCAGGTCATGGTCTTCACCGCGGCTCTGGGCGTGCTGGTTCTCGTCATCGCGGCCGGTATCGTGGCGACCGGGCGGCTGGTCCGGCGCGAGACGGAGATGGCCCGGCTCAAGGCGGACTTCGTGGCCAACGTCTCGCACGACCTCAAGACGCCGCTCTCGGTGATCCGGATGTTCGGCGAAACGCTCGAGATGGGCCGGTTGCCCGACGAGGCGGCGCGCCGCGAGTATTACCGGGTCATCACCCGGGAGAGCGAGCGGCTCACGCGCCTGATCGACAACGTGCTCGACTTCTCGCGGATCGAAAGTGGCCGGCAGACGTACGTGCGGGTCCCGACCGCCGTGGAGCCGCTGGTCCGGGAAACGCTGGAGGCCTTCAGCGTTCCGCTGGCCCAGCAGGGCTTCAAGGTCGACGTCCAGGTGGCGCCGGACCTGCCCGAGGCCTCCCTCGACGCCGAGGCGGTGGGACAGGCGCTGGCCAACCTCATCGACAACGCCATCAAATACTCGAGCGAGCACAAGTCGGTGACGATCAGCGCCTGCGTCGCCGACGGCCGCCTCGCCCTGACCGTCGCCGACGAGGGTATCGGCATCCCCCGCGCGGAGCAGAGGCGGATCTTCGACAAGTTCTATCGCGTCGGGCGCAGCGAGACCCAGGGCCGGCGCGGCAGCGGCGTGGGCCTGGCCCTCGTCCGGCACGTGGCCCAAGCCCATGGCGGCCGCGTGTCCGTGGACAGCCGCCCCGGTGAGGGCAGCCGCTTCACGCTCTGGCTTCCCTTGACCGGCCAATGAACGCGGTGTCCGTCGCGAGCGTCGCGCGTCGGAGTGCCGCCTCGTGAAGAGCTAGCAGCAGCAGGGTTCCCCCGAGCAGGAACGGCCCGATCACCTCGAGGCTGGTCCAGCGGGCCAGCAACCCGGCCGATCCGGGCAGCGTTGCCGCGCCGAGATAGGCAGCAGCGACCTGGAAGCCGATGGCGTGGCCTACCGAGCCGCGACCGAGGCGTCCGGGCGTCTCCGAAATCAGCAAGGGATAGATCGGGGCGAAGCAGCAGCCCAGCACCAGTAAGCCCAACAGGCTCGCGAGCCGGCCGTGATCCGACCAGAGCAGGAGCGCGCCGACGGGAGCCAGGCCCATGCTGATCCGAAGGAGCGTCGTGGCCGTGAAGCGCCCGGTCAGGGAACCGACAACGACACGGCCCACGGCCAGGCTGCCCCAGTAGGCACTCACCCAGGCCCCGGCCGTCACCATCTCGACACCGCGCGCCTCGGTGAGAAGGCTGTACGTCCATTGCCCAGCGGTGACCTCCAGGCCGGTGTAGACGAAGAAAAGCGCCATACTCATCCAGACCATCAGGCGCCGGAGCGCTCCGAGAAGGCTCTCATCCGGCGCTCCGGCGTCCCGGAGTGGGCCCTCGGCGCCCTGGCCCCGGCACTCCCAGCGGTCGGTGCTGAGCCGGAAGCTCAGCGTCATCCCGGCCAGGGCGGCTCCGAGCAGCCCGTAGCCCCAGCGCCATGACAGGCCCTGGGCCATGACTGCCGTCATCACCAGCGGTCCGAGCATCGCTCCGACGCCGTAGCAGGCGTGCAGCCAGGTGACCATGCGCGCCGAGAAGTTCCGGGCGGCGTAGGCGTTGATGCCCGCGTCGATGGCGCCGGCGCCAAGCCCCATCAGCGCGGCGCCGACAATCATGACCGGCCACGCCGGAGCCAGCGCGTAGCCGAGCGTGCTCGCGACTGTGGCTGCGCTGCTCCACACGAGCAGGCGCCCGACCCCACCCCGCGCCACGAGCGCCCCGCTCGCGAAGCTGGAGGCGAGGTAGCCGCCCGTGGCCGCCGCCAGGAGGATTCCCAGACCGCTCAGGGGCAGGCCAAACGTTCTCATGACGGACGGCCAGGCGACGCCGAGCACGCCGTCGGGCAGCCCGAGGCTGACGAAAGCCAGGACGGCGAGGGCCAGGAGCACGCTAGAAGGGACACGGCTTCGCGCGTGCCGGGTGCGCGGCGCCACGCTCCGCATCCCTTCCGCTCGAACGCGTGTCTGAAGGCGCGATGACACCTTCACCGGCGGCTCACCTGGCGGATTCGATCATCTATCTGTCCTCGTTGCTGAAGGCCGGGACCCGCCCCATCGACCGCTATATCGACTACTTCGGCGAGGCCGCATCGTTTTCCGCGGCCTGGCGCACGCGCGCCGGGATTCATGAGGCCAAGCTCGGCACCGCCGGCGGTGGCTGGCGCGGGACCCGAACCGCGCGCCGGCCGGTCCGTGTCCAATAGCCCGAGATTCCTTTCAGGAGGCGACCTGTGCCGACGACCATGACGAAAGAACGCCAAGTGATCGACGGACGAAGCACCGCGCCCATGCTCGAGGCGGCTGTTCCCCGGGCCGGCTGGCTCCGGGCGATGGCGCCGCTCTGGCCGGTCGCCATCTTCCGGATCGCCTACGGCCTGCTCTTCCTGGACATGGCCTTGCAGAAGGCGCCCTGGATCGGCTACGGCTGGCTGCGCGGCTTCATCGAGAAGGAGATCGCGGACCCGACCTTCGCTTGGTACACGGCCTTCCTCCGCGACGTCGTGCTGCCCAACTTCGGATTCTTCGCCTTCCAGACCTTCCTCGTGGAGCTCGCCCTCGGCCTGGGGCTGCTCCTCGGCCTTTTCACGCGCCTGGCCGGGGCCGCCGGCTTCCTCTGGCAGGTGCAGATCGCGCTGGGGGCTTTCAACGTCCCGGGGGAGTGGTACTGGATTTGGCCGCTCCTGACGCTCCCGCTGTTCTGCTTCGCGGCCACGGGCGCCGGCCGCAGCTTCGGGCTCGACGCCTTCGTGGCTCCGCGGTTGGATCGGGCGGCCGAGCGTGGTAGCCGCATCGCGCGCTTCCTGCGCTGGGCGGCCTGACCGGCCAGCCCGGTCGGATCTGGAGTCACTCGCCCCCGCGCGGCGGAGTAGAATGGGCGGCCAGGAACTCGCCGCCCGTCCATGGGAGACACCGCGCACTCGTCCGAAGAGGCCGCGCCCGACGCTGAGCGCCACCGCACGCTCCTGGCCATCAACAACGCCATCATCTCGAACCTCACGCAGGAGGCGCTCTTCCGCGCCATCGCCGGCGCGCTCCGGCGCGTCGTGCCCTTCGACCGTACCGCGATCTTCCTCCACGACCCGCTGAAGGACGTCCTCCGCCTCTTCGTCCTGGAATCGGCACTGACCTCCAAGTACTTCGTCGTCGGGCTGGAGAACGTCTACCTCCAGGAGGAGATCGGCCGGGAGCACGCCAAGCGCGGTGTCGAGATCCGGCTCAATATCCGGCTCTACGGCGCCACCGCCGAGGCCGCCCTGCTCGACGGTGGCGAGCAGATTCCCACCCGGACGCTGGTGAGCACGGTGCCCTCGGGGCCGAATCCCGTCGTCGCCGCTCTGCCGCTGGCCCGGGAGCGAGGGCGGATCGTGGTCGGGCCCGATCTCGAAGTGCCCGGCCATCCCGGCGTATGGGCCGTGGGCGATTGCGCCTGGATCATCGACGCGAAGTCGAACGAGCCGTGCCCGCCGACGGCCCAGCACGCGATCCGCGAGGCCCGGTGCGCCGCCGGCAACATCGTGGCCACGCTTGGCGGCACGCCCCGGCGAGCGTTCGCCTTCAAGGCGCTCGGCAAGATGGGCGCGCTCGGCCACCACTCGGCCGTCGCCGAGATCTTCGGCGTGAAGCTCTCCGGCTTCCTGGCCTGGTGGCTGTGGCGGACCATCTACCTCATGAAGCTTCCCGGCCTCGACCGCAAGATCCGGGTGGCCGCCGACTGGACGCTCGACCTCTTCCTGCCGCCGGACATCGTGCAGCTCAAGACCGACCGCGCCTTCACCATCCAGCGCGAGCACTACGAGCCCGGCCAGACTGTCTTCCGGGAGGGCGACCGTGGAGACTGGCTCTACGTCGTGGTCGACGGAGAAGTCGAGATCATCCAGAAGTTCCCCGACCAGCGCGAGGTGGTGCTTCGCCGTCTGGGCCCCGGCGAGTGCTTCGGCGAGATCGCGTTGGTGAGCGAGCGCCCGCGCACGGCCACCGCCCGTTGCCTCACCCGGGCCAACGTGCTGGCGGTGGACCGCGACGCCTTCAACGCCCTCTTCGCCACCCTGCCGCCCCTCCGCGGCTTCTTTCAACAGCTCATCGCTGAGCGCGTGGGCGCCGGCGAGCCGGAAGGGGCCGGGGCCACGCGGTAGTGGCGGGTCCTCGCTGAATCGGCGTGGACCGCCGGTGCATCCAAAGCGTCGAGAGATGGTGATGCGGGTGACGCGCTTCCTTGCTGCGATGGTCCTGGGCGCGAGTCTGGTCGGGAGCGCCGCCGCGGCGCCGCTCGAGCCGCTCATCGTCGGATGGGAGCGGTTCTTCGTGGTCAGCTGGGAGGCGTCGGACCGCGGCGACCGGCCCCATATCAGCGGTTACGTCCGCAACGAGAGCGGTCACCGGGCGACCCGGGTCCAGCTGCTGGTCGAAGGCCTCGACGGCTCGGGCCGGGTGGTGAGCCAGCAGGTGAACTGGCTCGGCACCGATCTGCCTGCGTTCACGCGGACGTACTTCGAGGTGCCGGCGCCCGCTCGGGCCCCGACCTATCGGGTCCGCGTCTTCGCCTTCGACGTGCTCCAGGCCGCGCGGGTGGAGTCTCCCTAGCCTCCCGAAGGCTCGCGCCGAGCCATGTCGCTCACGGTGCGAGGAACGTCTCGATGACCTTTTGATCGATGGGGTCGACCGAGGTGAGTCGGATGCGGGTCAGCGACGCCGTCTCGGGCTGAGCGCTGCCGACAACCTTGCCGTAAAGATCCCCCGAGTCGTGCCCGAGCCCGGGATAATTGAGTCGCAGGCGAACGTTGGTCAGCGGCGGGAGTCCGGCGTCCATGCGCACGTCGAGATGGCGCATCCCGAGGCGCAGCACCGTCCCCGTCAAACTCTCCTTGCGGACGACCTTGCCGTCGATCACCGAGCAGACGAGCGGGAGGGCCACGTCGACCTGGGGGTCGGCCTCGATCACGATCTCGGGGAGCCGTTGGGCGAATCGCCCGCGCAGGCCGTGGAGCTCGTAGAGGAGCAGAGCCTCAGAGAGGCCTTTCACCTCGACCGACACCGGAGGAGCGGCCTCGGCGAGGTCGCGGATCGAGTCGTAGGTGGCGGCACTCAGGAAGACCTGTCCGCCCACCGTCGAGCCTTCGACGCGGGCGGCCACGTTCACGGCGCTTCCCACGACCGCGTACTTCGCCCTCTGCTCGGAGCCGATGTTGCCGACGACCGCCTCTCCAGTATTGACCCCGATCCCCATCTCGAACCGGGGCAGCCCGCGCGAGGCATGCTCGCGGTTGATGTCGGCCATCGCTCGCTGCATGGCCAGGGCGGCTGCGGCCGCGCGCTCGGCATGGTCGGCGTGGGCAAGGGGAGCGCCGAAGACGGCGAAGATGGCGTCGCCGATGAACTCGTTGATGGTACCGCCATACTCGATGATGACCTCCGTCATCCGGGCCAGGTAGCCGTTGAGAACCTCCATGACCCAGGCCGGGTCGCCCTGCTCGGCGAACCTGGTGTAGCCCCGAAGGTCCGCCATGAGGATCGTGACGACACGCTTTTCCCCGCCCAGGCGTAACCCCTCTGGGGACTCCAGAAGCGTCCGGGCGACCTCGGGCGACACGTAACGCCCGAACGTGTCGCGGATGAAGTCCCGCTGGCGAAGCCCCTCCAGCATGGCGTTGAAGGCTGCCGTCAGCCGTCCGACCTCGTCCTGGGAGTGGACCGGCAGTGTCTGCGAGAGGTCGCCTCCGGCCACCCGGGACACGCCAGCGGTGAGCGCAGTGATCGGTCGGGTGAAGCGGCGCGCCACGAGGAAGCCGAGGATGAGGGCGCCGATGGCGCCGGCCACCGAAGCCTGCCCGATGGTCATCCGGAGCTCCTGCAGCCGGTCGAGGTAGACGTCGACCGGATAGTCGACGTCCAGGACGGCGATGGTGCGGCCCGTGCTGTCCACGACGGGCGCAAACGCGGTGATCCACGTGCCGTTCTGGTTGCGATAGATTCGCGTGCGCCTGGCGACTCCGTCCTCGAACGTCCACCCCAGCGGGTCGATCAGCTCGGGGACCAAGGGATAGGGTTCCCCCGGAAGCCCCGGGCCGTCGCTGGTGACCATGAACCGCGCCTGCCGCATCGCGCGGTCGTAATTGGTGAGGGTGTAGGTGGGCGTCGGCAATACGACTTCGGCTTTGATGGCCGCGAGTGCCGCGCGGATGCGGGCGTAGGCCTCCGATCCCTGCGTGAGGGTTCGCTGGACTTCCGCGTGGAGCTGGGCGTCGATCAGCAGGGCCCCGGTGCGCGCAATGTTGAGGAGCTGGACACCGAGTGTGTCCTCCAGCTCGCGTTTCTGGCGCTCGTACATGAGGAATCCGACGAGGCCCACGGCGAACAGTGTCACGGCCGCGAATAGCGCCGCCAACCGTACGCCGAGCCGCTGCCACGGGCGCGGCGCCAGAGGAGAAGGCGGACCGTTCCGCGCCGGTGGAACCCTCATCGGGGCGGGCCACCAAGGACCATGGGACTATTAGACACCCCCGGCCGGCCCGTCGTTCGACCCCGGGCCGGCTACAGCCTCGGGAGGAACGCCTCCACCAGCGAGGCCGGCCGGTGGAACTCGAACGTCTGCGAGGCAAGAAAGCCTCCGCCGAGCATGGCGGCGATGACCATCGCCGTGAGGAGCAGTCGGCGCCCGCGCTCATCGGCGCCAGAGCCGGCGGCGACCGTGAGCGGAGCGTTCAATCGAGCCAGCATGCTCGCCCGGGCCCGCTGCTGGGCCAGGTAGACCCTTCGACGCTCTTCAGGAGTGAGCCGGTTCATGCAGCACCTCCACGCTCAACCCGTTCCTTCAGAGACTCAGACACGCGGAGCTCTCGAGCTGGTTCACCTTGCGAGCCGGTCGAACCGTGTTCCGGATGTTGGTGTCTAACCGGCTGACAGTCGTCCCTCTGGGGGCGGAGCACAAACCTTTCGCAAGGAGGATGCAGCATGACTCGTCATCGCCAAGTTCGCCTGTTCAGTGTCGCGGTCCTCTCGGCGCTCGTCGTCCTGGGGCTGGGCGTCACTGCCGCCGTCGCGGGCGACGTGACCACGCCGTTCGTGGGCAAGGCCGTCAACGGTGGGACGGTCACCCACGAACACCAGGGCGGCAAGCACGTCCTCGCGGTGTCCAGCGACTTCAAGGTGCCGGGCTCGCCGGATCCGCACTGGCAGGTCATCGACAGCAAGGGGAATACGTACCTGCTGAACCGGCTCACCCTCAAGGACGAGAAGGTCAATCGGTCCATCACTCTCCCC
>JBOHPP010000218.1:0-25264 GCA_050731755.1 Candidatus Rokuibacteriota bacterium
GAAATACCGCTTGGACCGAGCGGCGATAGCGCACGAAGTCGGCCCGCCCGAATGTCTGAACCGCCTTGCCGTCGAAGAGCAGGGAGCCGGCGGTGGGGCGTTCCAGAAGCAAAAGGAGCTTGGCCAGGGTGGTCTTGCCGGACCCCGACTCTCCGACGATACCCAGGGTTTCACCCTCGGCCACCTCGACGCTGACCCCGTCCACCGCCTTGATCCAATCGCGCACTCGGCCCAGCGTGAAGCCACCGGTCACCGGGAAGTACTTTTTCAGCGCGATTCCCTGCAAGCTCATCGCGGCCTCAGGCGCTAGTTCCGTGTCTCACACGTGAGCGGCCGATGCCGCCCAGCAGTGCGCCACGTGGCCGCTGGCCAGGGGAACGCTCGGAGGGTACGTCTCCTCGCAAATCGGTTGCCGCTCCGGACACCGGGGCGCGAAGGGGCAGCCCCGCGGAAGCTGCGCCAGGTCCGGAGGGTGGCCGCCGATCTCGACCAGCCGTTGACGTTTCAGCTCGACGTCGGGCAGGCAGCGCAGGAGCGCCTGGGTGTAGGGATGACCGGGGTGGTTGAATATCTGGAGTGTGCTCCCCATCTCCACGATCCTGCCGGCGTACATCACGGCCACCCGGTCGGCGTTGGCCGCCACGATGCCGAAATCGTGAGTGACCAGGATGATGGCCACGCCGGTCGCCCGCTGCACGTCCTTGAGCAGCTCGAGGTACTGGGCCTGGATGGTCACGTCCAGCGACGTCGTGGGCTCGTCCGCGACGAGCAGGCGGGGCGCACACGACATGGCGATGGCGCTCGACACCCGCTGCCGCATCCCGCCGCTGAGCTGATGCTGATAGTGGCGCAATCGCGTGTCGGCGCCGGGGATGCGGAGCCGGGCCAGCGCGTCCAGCACCCGTTCGCGCAACCGGGTGCCGCGCAGGCCCTGATGGAGGCGGACTACCTCGCCCACCTGCGTGCCGATCGTCAGCGCGGGGTTGAGGGAGGTCATGGGGTCCTGCAGCACCATGGCAATCTGCTTACCGCGCACGCGCCGCATCTCGGCCGGCGACTTCTGCAGAAGATCTTCGCCATCGAGGAGCACGCGGCCGCCGACGATGCGGCCGGCCGGCTCGGGGACCAGCCGGACGAGGGAGAGGCAGGTCACCGACTTGCCCGAGCCCGATTCCCCGACGAGGGCGAGCGTCTCGCCGGCCTGCAGGGTGAAGCTCACCCCGTCCACCGCTTTGACGATGCCCCGGCGGGCGAAGAAATACGTCTTGAGATCTTCCACTACCAGCAACGGCGAGGCGTCCCGCATGTCCTCGCGGCTCAGCATGGCGTCTGCCTCCCGGGCTCCCGCTGGCTCGACGGGAACGGTATCATACCGGACCGACCATGCTCAGCGCGGAAGACAACGAGGTTCTGACTCGCGTCGGCCGCGGGACGCGCCTGGGCGAGCTGATGCGGCGCTACTGGCAACCCATCGCGGCCGAGGCGCAGCTCGACGAGAGCCCGACGAAGGCCGTGCGTCTCATGGGCGAGGACCTCGTCCTTTATAAGGACACCCGGGGAAGGTATGGCCTGATCGACCGTCATTGCGCCCACCGCCGGGCCGACCTCTCGTGCGGCATCGTCGAAGAGCAGGGTCTGCGCTGCCATTACCACGGCTGGCTGTACGACGCGACCGGCCGGTGCCTCCAGCAGCCCTTCGAGGAAATCGCCCATCCCGAGGCCCGGTTCAAGGACAAGATCAGGCTCACGGCCTACCCGGTGGAGGCGAAGGCCGGCCTCCTCTGGGCCTATCTGGGACCGGATCCCGCGCCTTTGATTCCCGACTGGGACCTGTTCCACGAGCAGGGCTACAAGCAGATCGTGTTCGTCGAAATCCCGTGCAACTGGTTTCAGGGCCAGGAGAACTCCATCGACCCGATCCACTTCGAATGGCTCCACTCCAACTGGTCGTCCGCCGTGCGTGGCGAGGCCGGGGCCCGGGCGCCCAGGCATCTCAAGATCGGATTCACCGAATTCGACTGGGGCTTCGTCTACCGGCGGGTGCGGGAGGACACGACCGAGGACGACGAGCTGTGGACGGTCGGCAGAGTCTGCCTCTGGCCGAACTGCCTCTATACCGGGAAATTCGAGTGGCGGGTGCCGATCGACGACGAGAACACGCTCCACGTTGCCTGGTTCAACGACCCCGTGCCCGGGCCCGAGCCCTTCGAGCAGGAACGGATTCCCTACTGGTACGGCCTACTCACCGACCCGCAGACCGGGCGCTGGATCACGACACACGTCATGAACCAGGACTTCGTCGCCTGGGTTGGCCAGGGACGGATCGCCGATCGGACTCAGGAGCACCTGGGCGAGAGCGACCGCGGCGTCATCCTGTTGCGCAAGCGAATGCTCGAAGAGGCCGCGGTCGTCGCCCGCGGTGGCGAGCCCAAAGCCGTCATCCGGGATCCCGTCAGGAACCGGAAGCTGGCCCTGCCTCGGGTCCGCCGCGGACGCGCCGCTCGTTCCATCGCCATGCAACCGGACGGACCGCCCCGCATGCTGTGGCACGCCGGCCAGCCGCGAGAGATCACCGAGGAGATCCAGCGCATCTGGGCCGAGCGCAGCGGAGCGGGCCGGCAGTAGGCAGGGCGATTGGCCACACTCGTCGCCCATCGGCGCGGCCTTCGCCTATTGGCCGAAGGTTTAGTAATCACTCCTACTTCCCAGGCCGGTCCGGCCCCTGGGAGAGCATTCGCAGCCGATAGAGGCCTTCTCGGGCGGTGATGTAGAGCGTCCGCTTGTCAGGCCCGGCAAAGGCCACGTTGCTGGGTTTTCGAGGCACCGCGATCGTGCCGAGATAGATGCCGCTGACGTCGAACACCTGAATGCCAGTGACGGTGGCGACGTACAGTCTGCCCTTGCTGTCAAGGGCCATCCCATCAGCGACGCTCGGCTTCCCCTCGGGAATGCCCTGCAAGCGCGCAAAGGGGCGCTTGTTTATGGCGCTGCCGTCGGCCTGTATGTCAAACGCGAAGACGATGTCGCCGAGCGTATCGGCAACCATCAGCATCGTCTCGTCCTGCGTCAGGGTGAGGCCATTAGGTCGCCGAATCTCGTCTGACACGAGCAGCACGTGTCCATTGGGCCGGATGTAGTGGACGAAGGTCTTTCCCCGGTGGCCGCGTGGTCCGGGATCGGTGACGTAGATGCCGCCGTGTCGATCCACGATCAAGTCATTTGGCCTCAGGAATGCCTGGCGCCTGGCCGCTTGTGCTGCCACTGCTATGACGGATCCGCGGCTATCGATTCGGATGATGCGCTTGCCCTCGCCCTCAGCCGCCAGCAAGTTGCCTCTTCGATCGAACGCGAGGCCGTTCGCCGCGGCGGTATTTTCGCGAAACACGTGGATAGCGCCCGATGAGTCCAGGCGGTACATCACATTCGCCAGGATGTCCGTGAAGTACAGGCCTCCGTCCGATGTGCCGACCGGACCTTCGGTGAACTGGAAGCCTTCCTTCACCAACTCGACTGTTGCGCCGGCGGCCACGACCCCCGGAATGCTCGACGCGCGATCCTGGGCGACAGCCTCGACAGCAAGAAGCAGCGCTAGGACGAGAACCACCGTCGAACGAAGCATGGGGGCCTCTTTAATTCTCGGCGTCAGTGGACTGCCTGAACGTTTGGGGTCAGCGGCGCGCGAAGGCTTATCCGCGAGGCTCGGCGCCGGCAACGGCGGCGCCCGGAGCCCGAGCGTCGTCGCCGGCGTAGCCCGCCGGCTCGACTGCCGGCGATTCCAACACCGTGGCCCGGCCGCCGACTTGCCGCAGCTTGGGGTCCAGGTGGTCGCGCAGCCAGTCCCCCATGAGATTGACGGCGAGCACGGTGAGGAGCATGGCCAGGCCGGGAAACAGCGACATCCACCAGGCGGTGGCCAGGAACCCTCGGCCGTCGGCGATCATCAGGCCCCAGGCCGGGTTGGGCGGTGGCACGCCGACGCCCAGGAAGCTCAGCGTCCCTTCCAGAAGGATCACGTAGCCCACCTGCAGCGTGGAGATGACGAGCAGGGTCGGGACCACGTTGGGGAAGATGTGGCGCGAGATGATCCAGGCGCTCGACCGTCCGGCCACCACCGCCAGCGCCACGAAGTCATGCACCTTGATGGCCAGCGTCTCGCCGCGGATCTGCCGGGCGAAGCGCGGCCAGAGCAGCAGCGCGATCACCAGGACGACGTTGCGAAAGCTCGGCTCCGACACGGCGACCATCACCACCGCGATCAGGATGATCGGCAACGAGAGCCCGATGTCCGTCAGCCGCATGAGGACGGCGTCGGTGAATCCGCCTCGATACCCGGAGATCAGGCCCAGCAAGGTCCCCAGTGTCCCCGCCACGCCGATGGCGACGAGCGAGACGACGAGCGAGATCCGGCTGCCCCAGATGATCCGGCTCAGCACGTCGCGCCCGAAGCGATCGGTCCCCAGCGGATGGTCCCAGTCGCCGTGCTCCATCCACACCGGCGGGATCAATTTCCGCGAAATGTCGCCGTCGGTGGGACTGTGAGGGGACAGGTAGGGCGCGAACAGCGCGGTCACCACCAGTGCGCCGAGGATCAGGCCGGGGAACCAGGGCAGCCGTAGCCTAGCGCGTGTAATGCCGGATCCTCGGGTTGAGGTAGCTGTACAACAGATCCACCATCAGATTTCCCATTAGGTAGAGGGCGCTGAGCACCAGCACGCCCGCCTGCACGATGGGGTAGTCGCGGGTGGTGATGGATTCCAGAATCAGTCGGCCCAGGCCCGGCCAGGCGAAGACCGTCTCGGTGACCACCGCGCCGCCCAGGAACTGGACGAAGAGCAACACGGCGAACGTGACGACCGGCAGCAGCGCGTTCCTCAAGCCGTGCTTCCAGAGGACCACCTGCTCGTGCAACCCCTTGAGTCGCGCGAACTTGATGTAGTCCGAGCCCAGCACCTCCAGCATGCTCGAGCGCGTCAGGCGCAGGATGGCGGCGGAAGTGAAATAGCCCAGCGTGAAGGCGGGAAGGATCAGGTGCAGCACACCGCCCCGGCCGCCGGCGGGCAACACCCCCAGCAGGACGCCGAAGAACAGGATGAGCATCAGCCCCAGCCAGAACGTGGGCATCGACTGGCCGAGCACGGCGAACACCCGCGCCGCGCTGTCCATCGGCCCGCCCCGGCGCACGGCGGAGTACATGCCGAGCGGGACGCCGATGAGGACGCTGAGGAACATGGCCACGAACCCCAACTCGGCCGTGGCGGGCAGCCGCTCCCAGATGTGCTCGGTGACCGGCCGCCGGGTGAGGATCGAGTTCCCGAAGTCGCCCAGCGCGATGTTCTTCACGTAGATGCCGTACTGGATGGGGAGCGGCCGATCGAGGCCCAGGTGGCGTGTCAGGATTTCCTGATCACGCTCGGTGGCGTTGACGTCCAGCAGCAAGTAGACGGGATTACCCGACAAGCGCGTGAGCACGAAGACGATGCTGACCACGACGAGCATGCTCAGCACCGTCTGCAGCACGCGGCCGATCAGGTACCGCCACATCCCGCTATTTCCGCGTCACGTACTCCCAGTTGTGGATCCCCATGTGGCCGGGGATCAACGGCCACTCACCCACCTTCGGCCCCACGCCGACGATCGAGTGCGTCGCCGCGATGCTAACGGCTGGAAAGTACTCGTAGAGCCACGGCCCCATTTCCTCGCGCATGATCCGCGTTCGCTCCGCGGCGCTCGGCTCCGTCCCCAGGCGCTCGATATATCCATCGAGCTTCGGATGCTCGACCAGCAGATGCACGGCCGACTTGGTGTGCGCGATGCGCTGGAACAGCTCCCAGGGCTCCGGGGCGATGATGGGCCCGGCGTAGGCCAGCGCCACCCCCGCGTACGACCGCGCCCGGAAATCGGCCGCGAACACGGCGCGGTCCACGGGACGGCGCTTGACCTTGAGGCCGATCTTCTCCCAGTACGTCGCCACGGCCTCACCCACATCGGGGAGAAATCCTCTCCCTGGCCAGGCGGTCAGGTTCATCGTGACCTCGAAGCCGCTGGGATAGCCCGCCTCCGTCAGCAGGACCTTCGCCTTCGCCGGGTCGTAGGGGAGCGGCTCCAATAGGGCCTTCGTCGCCCACGGGTCCGTCGGGTAGTAGTTCACGGTCCCGACGGCGGCCCCCAACCCGCCCAGCACCTGCTGGACAATCGCTTTCTTGTCCACGGCCAGGTTGAGCGCCAAGCGCACCTTGCGCGCGCGCTCGGCGTCGGGCTGCGCCCAGGGCACCTTGGGGTCGTACGTCGGCTTCGTGGGCCATTGCCCTCCGAGGATCACCCACACGGCCGCGACGTTGGGCATGGTGAGCGTCCGCATGCCCACCTTCTTCAACTCGTCCACGTACTCCCCGCCGATCTCGATGACGTCGACGCTCCCCGCCCGCAGCATGGCCATGCGGGTCGCCGGCTCGGGCACCTTCGTGAAGACCAGGCGCTTGAAGTGGGGCACCGCTCGCCAGTGGTTTTCCACCGCCTCGTAGACGATGCGATCGCCGCGGACATGCTCGACGAACTTCCAGGGACCGGTGCCGACCGGGTGGCGCTCCGCCGCGTCATCCCCTCCTGTCTCGATGTGTTTCTTGGACTGGATGTACGCCACGGAGGCGAACAGTCCGTGGGTGACCCGGTTGCCGAAAGTCACGAACGGCTTGTCGAAACGCACGCTGATGATGTGTGGGCCCTCGACCTCCATGCTCTTGATGAGCCGGAACTCCGGCGCCAGGGAGTTGGCGGAGCCCTCCTTGGCGATGGAGGCGAAGGTGAACCTGACATCCTCCGCCGTGACCTCGCCGCGGCCAGCGTGGAACTGGACGCCCTTGCGTAAGTGGAATCGCCAGGTGCGGCCGCCATCCAGGACCTGCCAGCGCTCCGCCAGCAGGGGAATCAATTCGCCGGTCTTGGGATCGCGACTGAGCAGGCTTTCGTACAGAGGCTTGAGGACCACGTCCTCGGCCCCGACGTACAGACTGGGGAGCCAGCGCTCGTTGCCGAAGGTCGCCACCGCGACCGTCAGCGTACCTTCTGGGCGGGCTGCCTCACCCGGCGCCACGGCGAGGGCTGAGAGCAGTGTGGTTACGATCGATAGGACGATCCCCAGCGGTCGCTTCATGACCGGTCCTCCTTCGTGCCTCGGAGGCAGGGCGTTCAACCAGGGACGAGTCCCCGGATGCTACCCTCTGCCGCCGGGAAAGACAACACGCACCCGATGACCCGGCCGCCGCCGTTCCGTTTGCGGACGAGCCCGGCCGGCGCTATCGTCGGCACGCCGCCCGCGGCAGTGCCGCGATGGAGGACCCGATGATGACTGGCCCCACGCCCCGGAGTCTCAGCGGCCTGGTCGACCCCGACAGGGGGATGGTGAGCCGGGAGATCTTCGTGAACGAGGAGATCTACCGGCAGGAGCTGGAGCGCATCTTCGCCCGCGCCTGGCTCTTCGTCGGCCACGAGAGCCAGATCCCAAAATCCGGCGACTACCTGACGTCGTCCATGGGCGAGGAGTCCGTCATCCTGTGCCGCGATCGGGCCGGGCGGATCCACGTCTTCCTGAACTCCTGCCGGCACCGCGGCATGAAGGTCTGCCGGTACGACGAGGGCAACACGGTCGAGTTCATGTGCCCGTACCACGGCTGGAGCTACGCGACCGACGGGGCGCTGGTCGGAGTTCCCTTCGCCAAAGAGGCTTACGGCGCGCAGCTCGATCGCAGCCGGTGGGGCCTCATCGAGGCCGCCCGGCTGGAGAATTACAAGGGAACGATCTGGGCGACGTGGGACCGGTCGGCGCCGTCGTTCCTGGACTACCTTGGCGGCTACCAGCTCTACCTCGACCTCCTGCTCGACGCCTGGGACGGCCGGGAGGGCGGGACCGAGGTGATCGGCGGAATCCACAAGTGGCGCATCCCCTGCAACTGGAAGTTCCCGGCCGAGAACTTCTCCGGCGACCGTTATCACAACGTGAGCCACCGCTCGGTGGACCTGGTCGGCATCGGCCCGAGCGGCAAGGGGCGCCGGGACATGCGGGAGCGCAACGAGGCGCGGTGGCTCGACGTCTCGTTCCCCGAGCTCGGTCACTCGATGATCGCGTTCCTGCGCAAGCCGGGCGCGGCCATCGCGCCGGCTTACCAGGACGCGCCGCTGGTCGCCGACTACTTCCGGCGCTGCGAGGAAGAGCGGAAGCGCCGGCGCGGAGACCAGTGGCGCCTGTTCGGCGGCCCCGGCACGATGTTCCCCAACACCTCCCCCCTGGCGCGCCAGCCGCGAACGCTCGCGGTGTGGCACCCGCGCGGACCTCACCAGACCGAGGTATGGCGCTGGTACCTGGTCGACGCCGACGCCCCGGCGGAGGTCAAAGACTTCCTGCGCCAGTACTACATCCGCTACTCCGGTCCCGCCGGGCTGACCGAGCAGGACGACATGGAGAACTGGAACTACGCTCACGCCGCCAGCCGCGGCACCATCGCCCGCCAGCATCCCTACAACTACGAGATGGGCCTGGGCCGGGCGACGGCCGCCTTCGAGGACCACGGGCTCAAGCTGCCGGGTGTCATTGCCGACGTGACGGCGGCGAACGCGAGCGAGAACAACCAGCGCGGCTTCTACCGTCGGTGGCGGCAGTTCATGGAAGCGACGAGCTGGATGGAGCTGGAGGCGCGGTGAGTCCCGCCTCACCCGAACTAGCGCGGTTGCTCGTCAAGCAGGAGGTCGAGGAGTTTCTCTACCAGGAAGCGGAGCTGCTGGACGAGCGCCGGTACGCGGAGTGGCTCGACCTCTTCACCGAGGACGCGCGCTACTGGATGCCGATGCGCCGGAACGTTCCCGGCGGCGAGCTCGAGCGGGAGTTCACGCGGGAGGGCGCGGACGTCAACTGGTTCGACGAAGGCAAGGAGACCCTGGCCCGGCGGGTCGGGCAGCTCCTCACCGGCGTGCATTGGGCGGAGGAGCCGCCATCGCGGATCTGCCACATGATCTCCAACGTCCAGATCCTGGCCATGACCCCCGAGGAGCCGTCGCCGACCGAGGTCGCCGTCAAGAGCCGGTTCCTCGTGTACCGGAATCGCCTGGAGACGGAGACCGACGTCCTCGTCGGCAAGCGCGAAGATCTGCTGCGCCGGGTGAACGGGGGTTGGCGGATCGCCCGGCGCAAGATCGTCCTCGACCAGAGCGTGCTCCTGGCCAAGAACCTGACATTTTTTTTCTGAGAACCGAGATGCGTCGACCGCGTCTCATGGCCCTTCCTCCTGCTCCGAGCGCCGGCTTCGCCGGCGCAATCCGTCGTTCTCCCGGTGGGGGGTGTCGGGGAGGAGCGGCGCTCGCTCCCCCCGACCTTCCTGGTCGTCGCAGGCGTGCTGACCGGCCTGCTCGCCGGCGGCCTGGTCGACGACGCGGCGGCCCAGACGCGGCCGGAAGGAGAGATGCGCTGGACGCTCTACGTGACGCTCTCACCGGTCTGGTTCGATCCCGGCAAGGTGGCGGGGCAGCTCACGCCCTTCTGGATCCTCTATGCCATGCACGATGCCCTGGCGAAGCCCATGCCGGGCAACCTCATGAGCCCGGGCCTGGCCGAGTCGTGGACGGTCAGCGCGAACCAGCGGGTGTACTCCTATCGATTCGTGAGCCACACGCCAGGCGTCGAGCTGGTGATGGAGGCGTTCGAGGGATACTGGCGCAAAGGTGCCCTCGGTCAAGCGCCTGGTGTTCAAGAGCGTCCCCGAGGCCACCACCCGGCGAGCCATGCTCAAGCGCGGGGAAGTGGACGTCGGCCCCGCTCGAAGAGGTGCGCCTCAAGCAGCGATGAACGGACCCGGAGACGACGGGACGGAGCCATGACCATGCGCTTCGAGGGTCGGGTAGCGGTCATCACGGCGGCGGCCAGCGGGATCGGCCGCGCCACCGCGGAGATCATCGGTGGTGAGGGCGGGATCGTCGTCGGCGTGGACACCGACGAGGGCCGGCTGGAGAAGGTGATGGCCGGCCTCCGGGACGCCGGCGGCCGGGCCCACCCGCGCCGGGCCGACGCGCTCGACCGCGGCCAGGTGAGCGAGGTGGTGACGGACGTCGTCCGCGAGTTCGGGCGCATCGACATCCTCGTCAACGCGGTGGGCGGGAGCACGATCATCCCGCGCCCGGCGGCCACCGTGGACGAGCTCACCTTCCCGGAGTGGCAGCGGCTCCTCGCCTTCAACCTCGACGGGACGTTCCTCTTCTGCAACGCCGTGGCGCCGGTGATGAAGCGCCAGCGGAGCGGCAAGATCGTGAACATCTCCTCGATCGCGGGGCGGGGTCTCAGCGAGAGCGCCAGCAGCGCCTACGCCGCCGCCAAAGGCGGAATCATCGCCTTCACGCGGAAGCTGGCCCACGAGCTCGGGCCGTTCGGCGTCACCGTCAACGCCATCGCGCCCAGCCTGACGCTGACCGAGCGCATCCGGCCGCGCTGGGAGCAGCGCACGGCGGACGAGCAGGCGCGCGAGATCGCGCGCACGCCGCTGCGGCGCGTCGCCGAGGCCCGTGACCAGGCGCGGGTGATCTGCTTCCTGGCCTCGCCCGACGCCGACTTCGTCACCGGCGTGACCATCGACGTCACCGGCGGCGTCTGACGCTGCGATCGCGGCATCGCCAAGAGGAGGGTTGAGATGGCGGGGGCGGTGGGATTCATCGGGCTCGGGAACATGGGAGGGCCGATGGCGCGAAATCTGATATCGCACGGGTTCGCGCTGGTGGTGCACGACGTCGTTCCAGCCAAGGTCGAGCCGTTCCGCGAGCACGGCGCCAAGGTGCTCGCCTCGTCGGAGCAGGTGGCGGCGGCAGCCGATCGCACGATCGTCATGGTGGAGACGACCGCCCAGGCGGAGGCGGTCATCACGGGCGAGCACGGCATCATCCGCAGCGCCGCGCCCGGGCACATCGTGGTCTCGATGAGCACAATCGACCCCTTCGCAGCCCGGCGCCTGGCCGGTGCGCTGGACGCCCGCGGGGTGGAAATGCTCGACGCCCCGGTCAGTGGCGGCACAGTTCGGGCGGCGTCAGGCGAGCTGTCCATCATTGCCGGCGGCGCCGCCGAGACGTTCGAGCGGTGCCGTGACCTCTTCCAGGCTATGGGCACGAAGCTGTTCCACGTCGGCCCCCTCGGCCAGGGGCTGGCCATGAAGCTCGTCAACAATATGCTGATCCAGGTGAACCGGGTGGCGGTCGCCGAGGCGCTCATCCTGGGCGTGAAGGCCGGGCTCGATCCGCGGACGATCTACGACGTCATCCGCGTGAGCACCGGCACCAGCTACGCGTTCGAGACGGGTGTGCCCAAGATCCTGGCCCGCGACTTCGCGCCGGGCGGCACCGTCGACATCACCTACAAGGACCAGGAGCTGGAGACCGCCTTTGCCAAACAGCTCGGCGTGCCGCTCCTGCTGGCCAACGTCACCCAGCAGCTCTATCAGATGGCCCGAGCGGCCGGCCTCAACAAGGAGGACGGCCTGGCCGTTGTCAAGGTGCTGGAGCAGCTCGCGGGCGTCCAGGTGGGCGGACCACCGACGGCGTCGTGACGCTGAGGGGCGCCCGCCGGCGCTCGGTCAGCGGCCGGAACGTGGTCTCGCGCACCCCGGCGGCGAGGGATGGCGGCAGTGGTGTCGCTGCGGCCGGCTCGGCGAGCTTCTGCACGCCGATCAGCGGACACGAGCGGTCAAGGCCGACCACCGGCATCCAGATCACGTCCGGCCGCGCCGCCTGCGCCTCCGCCCGCCGCCGTTCGACCTCCACCTGGGTGACGCCCTCGAAGGCGGCGAGGTACAGCCCGCGCCCGGGCCGCACGTCGAGCAGCGCCGTCATGTCACGGTCGCCCGCGTCGTACAGATTCCGGCTCCAGTGGCTGATGTACGGCTTCCACTCCCCCCAGCCCCAGCTCGCCTTGTACTCGGGGCTCGTGAACGCGGCGGGCGACTCTACCACCCACAAGGCCAGAAACCGGATGCTGGTGTCGAGCCCGACGGCTTCGTAGCGCTGTCCGGAGAGGAAGTGAGGGTGGCCCACCATCTCGGTCAGCTTGGGGCCGTTGTACCAGGCATGCCATTCGCGCTCGAGGTCGGGCCGTGTGAAATTGCTGCGCACCGCGTACACAAAGCTCATGCGGTCCGTCGCGTCGGTCGAGCGGGGGGTCGCCGCATCAGTCGAGGATCACGCCGCCGTCGACGTTGAACGACTGCCCGGTGATGTTCCGGGCCCCCGGGGACGCCAGGAACACCGCCAGCGCGGCGACGTCCTCAGGGTCGTTGGGACGGGCGAGCGGAATGACGGCGTTGCGCCGGCGCTCCATCTCCTCGACGGTGACGCCTTCCTCGCGGGCGCGGGCTCGCAGGTTCGCGTCGGAGAGCGCGGTCGCGGTGACGCCTGGGCAGATGGCGTTGACGTTGATGTTGTGACGGGCGAGCTGAAGCGCGGCCAGACGGGTGAGCCCCATCACGGCGGCCTTGCTGGCCGCGTAGATGGCGTTCGACGCGCCGGCGTACCCTTTGCCGGCAATGGAGGCGATGTTCACGATCACGCCGCTCCGGCGCGGGATCATCTCGCGGGCCACGCGCTGCAGGCAGAAGAAGACCCCCTTGGCGTTCACCCGCATGATGCGCTCCCAATCGTCCTCGGTGAGATCCATGATGTAAGCGCGGCGGGTGACGCCGGCGTTGTTCACGAGGATGTCGATGTGGCCGAAGGTGCCGGCGACCTGCCGGGTCATCTGATCGATGGCGGCGACGTCGCCGACGTCGGTGCCGAGCGCGAGACTCCGGCGCCCGAGCGTGACGACGGCGCCCGCGGTCTTCTCTGCGGCCGCCTGGTCGATGTCGACCACTGCGACGTGCGCGCCGGCCTGGGCCAGCGCGAGTGCGGTCGCCCGGCCGATGCCGTGGCCGGCTCCGGTGACGATCGCGATGCGGTCAGTGAGCGTCATCGTCCCTTGCTCCTGGCGGACTGAACTCAGGACGCATTCTAAGATAATCTCTGGTTCTGTTGAACAGTTCGCCGACCCAGGTGACGGAGGGCATCCCGATGAAGGCAGACGAGTTGCGATCGCTACAGGCACCGCTGAAGGACCGGTACCGCGAACAGGCGGAGGCGGCCCTCATCACGCTGAAGGCCCAGGGACGGATCGGTGAGGGGATCACGTGCAAGGTCGAGACGGGCCACGCGCTCGTCGCCGCCGGGCTGCATCCGGCCACCGGCGGCAACGGACGAGCGGCGTGCTCGGGCGACATGCTCCTGGAGGCGCTGGCGGCCTGTGCGGGGGTCACGCTGGGCGCCGTCGCGGCGTCGCTGGGCATCAACGTTCGGGCCGGGACCGTCCGGGCCGAAGGCGATCTGGACGTGCGCGGGACTTTGGGGGTGTCCCGGGACGTGCCGGTAGGCTTTCAACGGATTCGGATTCACGTCGCGCTGGACACGGACGCTTCGGAGGAGCAGCTCGCCACACTCGTGCGTCTCACCGAGCGGTACTGTGTCGTCTATCAAACCCTCCGGCAGTCCCCGGAAATGACGGTCTCGCGGAGCGCGTGCTAGACTCCGATTTCTTCACCCGAGGTGCGTAGCGTATGCCCGGAGACGCGACGGCTGTCCCCATCCCCGCCGGCGACGTCGAGCGCGACAAGGCGTGGTCAGGCGACAGCCTGTCGCCTCAGGCGTGGTTGATCCCGTTCCCCGACCCCGGCATCGCCGAGCTCGATGAGATCGCGGCGTTCGTGCGCGCGACCTCGCCCCCCCTCGAGACGCTGACGCCTCCGGCGTTCTCGCTCGAGGCCTGCGCCAGGGTCATGGCGCACGTGCGGGCCAGGCTCCAGCATCAGATCGGCCTCGCCGTGGTGGACCGCATCCCGGTCGAGCGTTATAGCCCGCGCGAGAACCGTGCGATCGGCTGGCTGCTGGCCGCGATGCTCGGACAGGTCGTCGCCCAGAAGTGGAACGGCACGCGTCTGTACGACGTGAAGGACTCGGGCCAGCCCCTGGGCTACGGGGTGCGGCGCTCGGTGACCAATCTCGGTCAGCCCTTTCACACCGACGGCGGATGGCTCTGGATGCCACCGGCCTTCGTCGGTCTGTTCTGTCTGCAGTCCGCCCGGGAGGGTGGGATCAGCCGGTTCGTCAGTCTGGTCAGGGCGCACAACGAGATGCGCCGCCGCCATCCCGACCTCCTGGCCCGGCTCTATCGCCCGTTTCCGTGGGACCGGCAGGCCGAGCACGGGCCGGACGAAGAGCGGTTCTGCCGGCATCCGGTATACCACTACGACGGCCGGACGCTCACCGCGCGCTACTACGAGGACTACATCCTGAGCGGCTGCGCGCTGGCCGGCGAGACGCTCGACGACGAGGGGCGGGAGGCGCTGGCCGCCATGCGAGCGATCGTGGACGATCCAGGCAACTGGGTCGAGTTCCGGATCGAGTCGGGGCAGCTCCAGTACCTCAACAACCGCCAGTTCGCCCACAGCCGCACCGCGTTCGCCGACGCCGCCGCCGGCCCGCCGCGTCACATGCTTCGGCTCTGGAACCGCGACGAGGGAACCGTGGACCTCGACGGACAGGGAGGCCGCAGATGCCGAGAGTGATGAGGGTCGTCTTCTGGCTTTGCCTGCTGCTCGCGGGAGCTCCATTCGCCGGCGGAGCGTCGGCGGCCGCCGGTCCCTGTGACAGCTCGATTTTCCCGATCAAGGTCGGCACCAGGTGGAACTACCGAATGGCCGGCTCGGACGCCCACTCTTCCACCATCACGATCACTCAGGTTTCGGACGGCGGGTTCACCGAACGGCACGAGTTCTCGGACGTGAAGTTCGATGTGGGATGGCGCTGCCTGCCCGAGGGGCTCCGGGCGATGCAGCGTGCGACGTTCGGCGTGAACCCTGGGGGCCCGGAAGGGATGAAGTTCGAGACGATGTCGGCCGCCGGCGTGCGATTCCCGCCCCGCTCGCGATGGACGATCGGCGTGACGTGGACCGAGACCTACACACTGCGCATGTCCATGCCGATCCCGAACGCACCCATGAAATTCGACCCGATGACCTTCACCCACCGATATCGCATTGTCGGCCGCGAGCGGGTCAGCGTGCCGGCGGGCTCGTTCGACGCCTTCAAGCTGGCCATCACGGAGGAGGGGGAGGACGAACCTCCGGCGCACTTCTGGGTCGCCGACGGCGTCGGCGTCGTCAGGGCGGACGTTCCTGACGACGGCAAGGTGCACCGTGTCGAGCTGGTGAAGTTCCAGCGCTAGTCTGAACGTTCTCGTTCACAGGGGCCCCGACCCTGCGCGCGCCGCCCAGGCGTGGCATGGACCTTGCCGCACCGCCTCTCCAGCCGCCAACTCGAGCCCTGAGAAGTACCGAGCCGTACAAATTGACACCGGCGGTGACAGGGAGGGCACATGGAGATCGACGCCAACAGAGGGGGCGCCGGCCAAAGTCCGTTCAGCCGTCCTCCTCAGCCGAAGACGGCTCCGACGTTCGGTAGCGGCCCCGGCGTTCCACGGGACTCCTCGCGTCCGGCCGGCACCGACCTCTCGCGGTTGCCGGCGACCTCGGCTCGCGCCACGGGTTCGACCATGACCGCCGAACAGCGCACGGCGTTGGAGGGCCAACGCCGGAGCGGCGGCCAGTGGTTCTACTGGGTGGCCGGGCTCTCCTTGATCAATGCCGTCCTCGCCCTCGCCGGGCAGGAATGGCGCTTCATTCTCGGCCTCGGGGTCACGCAGCTCGTCCAGGAACTGGCTCAGCAGTCCGGGGGCGCCGGGACCAAGGCCGGCCTCGTGGGCCTGGCCGTGATCGGAATCTTCGCATTCCTGGGGCAACGTGCGGTCCAGGGACACCGCTGGGGGTTTGTCGTGGGTATGGGCCTCTACGTCCTCGACGGCGTCATCTTCTTGCTGATCCAGGACTGGGCCGGCGTGGGCTTCCACGCCTTCGCCCTGGTGATGATCCTGAGAGGTTACTTGGCGGCCCGACGGCTTCCTTCACCCGATGCCTAGCCAGGGCCAATGAGACGCTTGCGAACGGTGACGATCCTGATCGGTCTTCTCGTGGCCCGACCAGCCGAGGCGTCGGAGGGCGTCTGCGCGCCCGGCGCGTTGGTGAAGGTGGTCACCAGGCTCGATGTCCCTGGCGTTCCGGCGACTCATTTCACGCGGGTTCCCAAGACGCTGTTCAGGTATGGATCTCAATACGCACGGGTCGAGGAGGCGCACAACCCCGTCACCGGGCTGCATCTGTTGGTGGTGGTGAATGAGCCACACATCTGGATCACGAACCTGGCCACGCGCACCGGCCGGTACGTCCGCGACCCCGGACCGACGTACGACTTCCGCGCGCGTATTTTTGGCGACGCCGCGGCCAAGAGTCCGCTCATTCGCCGCTTGGAGTTTGGGTGCGAGGTGTCCTGGTTCAAGGACTCGGGGGCGGTGCGCAGGAGTATGAGGCACCCCACGCTCGGTGAGGTCCGCGCTCTTGAATATTCGGAGGGCGCGGAAAAGGTCATCCTCTATGAGCGAGCAGATCGACCGCTCCGCCTGGAGCTGATCGAGCAGGGCACGCCCACCTTCGCCGTTGATTACCTGGAGTATGTGCCGGGGCTGACCCTCGAGCGACGACTGTTCGAGAAACCACCAGGGATCGCCTTCGACCGTGAGAACTGATCGCCCCGGGTCGCAGCGCGCCCGATGGGATGGTGGTGCCTGTTGCCGACCACTTGACGGGAGCCGCGACGCGAGCGCACTCTGGTGCGGTTCCTCGAACAGGCATGGGGGAGGTCATGGCGCCGCCTCGGGCTCTGCCGCTAGTCGCCCTCGCGATCGTTGTTCTTGCGCCTGCTCAGTCGTCGGCGGGTGACCGCTCCCTGAGCATCGGCGCTCCCAAGTCGCACGTCGGGGTCATCAAGGCAGGGCCGGCATTCGCGAAGCCGGTGCGGCATGGGTTCCATCATCCCGGGCCGAGCGTCTTTCCCACCCCCGTCGACCCCTGGAAATTCTGGGGGGTGAAGAAGGTCCATCGCCCGTTCTTCAAGCCGCCGTTCTTCGTTTCCGGGTCGTCGGGAGTAGTGGTTGCCGGGACGACGGTCGTCTACGCGCCGCCCGTCGTGATCGTCGCGCCGGCGCCGGTCGTGTATGCGCCGCCGCCGACCCCCACGGTGATCGACTACCCGACGGGTCGGTACGAGCTCCGGGGTGACGGCGTCACGTCACCGTATCAGTGGGTCTGGACCCCCAAGCCGCCTCCACCACCGCCGCCTCCGGCGGACGCCCCGCCCGAGCCGGCGCCCCAGTCTCGACCGCCGGCGCGCGAGGAACGAGGCATCGGCAAGATTTATCGCTGGACGGATGAGGACGGCGTGACGACGCTCACCGACCGGCTGGAGAATGTTCCGGAGCGGTATCGTCCCCGCGCCGAGCCGAAGACCTCGGGCTGACCTCCGATGACAGCAACGCTGAAGCGCTGGCTCCTTCTCTCCGTGCTGGGGCTTGTCGTTCCCGGCGCCGCCGGGGGCCAGCAGCTTGACCACTCAGCACCCACGCCAGCCCCGCCTCACCTGCATCCGAACCAGTTCATCGCCACCCACGCGCTCACCGGGCAGCCCATTGTGATCACCGGCGAAACGGGAACCGACGGTCACCACACCTACCACGGTGTCCCGGAGGGCGATCGAGTGGTGGGATCGACGACCGGTGACGGGCAGGTGCGGTACTTCGTGACGCCGGTCGAGACGCAGAGCTTCCCCTAACACAGGATCCCTCCGGTCTCCCGAACGCAGTCGCGCAGAAACCCTTCAGCGCCGCCGCGTCGCGCGCAGCACCCGACCCGGAAGCGCCCCCGTGTGCTTGCCGTGGTCCAGCACGATCTGGCCGCCCACGACCACGTAGTCCACGCCTTCGGCGCCCTGGACCCGCCGCGGCGAGCCGTTCGGGCCGTCGTACGTGACCTCGTCCTCCTTCACGCCCAGGCGCGCGAGATCGAACACCATCAGGTCGGCGGCCATGCCCTCACGCACCAGGCCGCGATCGTGCAGTCCCATGATGCGCGCCGGCTGGAAGGTGAACCGGGAGATGGCGTCCTCGACGCTCAAGAGTTGCCGGTCCCTCACCCAGTCACTGAGCACATAGGTCGACTCACCGGCGGTGCAGGGGTTCGTGTTGAGGTGCGCCCCCGCGTCCGACTGGGAGGGCAGGGCGTGGCCGCTCTTGACGAACTCGGCGAGCGCCACGTCGTGCTCAGGCGGCCGGGTCTGGAGCTGGAACTCGGTCTCCAGCTTCTCCTCGACGGCCAGATCGAGGATCACGTCGGCCACGTGTTTGCCCTGCTCGTCGGCCAGCTCGGTGAGCCGGCGGCCTTCGACGGCGCGATTCCTGGGCAGGGCGGCGCGGTGCACGATGATCATGGACCAGGGGATGAAGCGTCCCAGCACGCCGGGCCGGCGCCGCTGGCGCTTCATGGCCGCCTCGCGCAACTCGGCCCGCTTGTCGGGATTGGCCAGGGCGGCCAGGCGCTGGTCGAGGGGCAGACGCATCACGACGTCCCAGACGTCCAGATTGGAGAAGAACGTCGTCTTCTTCAGCGTGAATCTCGGATTAAACGGGATGGCCCGGAGCAGGGCGTAGAGCTGCGCGCCCTCGCGGGCCTCCGTTTCCAGGTAGCCCCGCTGCTCGGCGTCGAACACCAGGAAGAACACCGGCCTCCCGCTGGTTCGGGCCACCTCGGCGAGGTGTCGGCGGTCGCTCTCGTCGGGATTGATGACCGACGGCGGCAGGATCTCGATCACGCCGCGGTTGAGCTCGCCCAGGGTGCGGGCCAGGGCGACGCGCTCATCGTTGTCGGCCAGGCGGGTCGGCACCGGCTCGCCCGACGGGCCGGCGTGCGTCGGCGACGCGGTGGTGCTCCAGCCCCAGGCTCCGGCGTCCAGCGAGGCCCGCAAGAGCTGTTGCATGGTGGCGATCTCGTCGGCGGTGGCGGTCCGCTCCCAGGCGGCCTGGCCCATGGCGCCCAGACGCAGTGGATTGTGGCCGACCAGGGGCATCATGTTCACGCCGAGCCCGTGGTCGATCGCATCGAGGTACTCGCCGAACGTCTCCCAGCGCCACTCGAGCACGCTGGCCAGGGACCGCACGGGCAGGTCCTCGACGCAACAGAAGGTGGCGAGCATCGTGTCGCGGTGCTCAGGCCGGAGCGGAGCCAGCGTCAGCCCACAGTTGCCGGTGAGGACCGTCGTCACCCCGTGCCAGATGGAGGACGTGCAGAGCTTGTCCCAGAACGGCTGGGCATCGTAATGGGTATGGAGATCGATGATGCCCGGCGCCACGAAGAGCCCGTCGGCGTCGATCGTCGCCGTCGCGGCTCCGCCAATCTTGCCGATCTCGACGATGGCGCCATCCTTGATGGCGACGTCGGCCCGATAGCGGGAGAAGCCGGTGCCGTCGACGACCATGCCGCTCTTGATAACCAGGTCGTAAGCCATGTCCCCTCTCCGGCTATAGCTTGTAGAGGCGTGCGCAGTTATCCCACAGGACCTTGCGCTGGCTGTCCTTCGAGAGATGCCCGAGCCCGAGGAATCCGTCGATGGCGTGCGGGAACCGCGAGTCGTCGTGGGGCCAGTCGGTCGAGAGCACGAGGTTGTCGTCGCCCACCTCGGCCACCACGTGCTTGACCAGTTCCTCCTCCGGCTCGACGGAGACGAAGCACTGGCGGCGGAAGAGCTCGGAGGGCTTGGCGTCCTGCTGGAACAGCTCGCGGTCGCCCCACGCTTCCCAGCGCTCGTCCAATGCCCACAGCCACCAGGGCAGCCAGCTGCAGTTGCCCTCCAGGAAGGCCATCCGCAATCGGGGGAAGCGCGACAGCACGCCGCCCGTCACCACGGCCCCCAGCGTCAGCATCATCTCCACGGGCTGCCCGCAGGCGTGGCTGAGGACGAGATTGTCCAGGTAGCGCCGCGCCAGGTGCTCGGCGTACACCGCGTGGTTGCCGTGGAAGGAGACGGCCACGTCCATCTCCTGCGCAGCCGCCCAGAGCGGGTCGTAGTACCGGTCATAGATGGGACGGCCGTTGATGGGGTGCGATGGCAGCACCAGCGTGATGGCCCCGAGGTCGCGGACGCCGACGCGAGCCTCGGCCACGGCCAACTCGATGTCCTGCAGCGGCACCAGGGCCGACGGCTTGAGTCGCTCGGGGCTTTCCGCGCAGAAGTCGGCGATCCAGCGGTTCCAGGCGCGGCTCAGGGCCGAGGCCAGGGCGGGTTCCAGGCCGTCGATGTTGATGGCGTGACTCGCCCACGTGCGGAACATGATGCCGATGTCGATGCCCTCGACGTCCATGGCCTCCAGCACGTCCTTGGCCGGCGTGCTGCGGCGCACGCGCTCCCAGTCGGGGCGACGCGTGCGCACCGACCAGGCGCGCTGTCGCTCCGGCCGGTCCGCGTAGGGCGGCAGCACCTTGCCGTCCACCTGGGCGCGGGTCGGCCCCTGGCCGTCCGGCGCCCCGGTGACGCGGCCGCGGAACTTCGGGTCGAGGTAGTCCTCCCACAGGCCCGGAGGTTCGATCACGTGCAGGTCGCTGTCCATGACGCGGAAACCTTGCTTGGCCATCGGTACCGCTCTCCTCGCTTCCGTCGTTTGACACGACGGCGGACAGCATGATACCGCCAACCAGCATGGTTGGACATCCGGGCCTGGCGGCGCGCGTCGGCGTCGGAGTCGATTGACAACCGGCCCGGCCACTCCTAGAGTCGCGGTGCTCGCGGCATCGCGTCGTTGCTTTCAACAGCCCAGGGGCCGAATGGACACGGGCGGTTTCTCCGCATGGAGGGTCGAGATGAGTAAACGACCATACTCCCGTCGGCAGTTCCTTCGTACGGGTGCAGGCGGCGTGGCGGCGACGTTGGCGGCCGTCTCGGGCGCGCGGCCGGGCGTTGCCAACGTTCAGTCTCCCCCGCCGGCCCACACCGCGCCCAGGATCCTGAGAAAGCCCCCGCTCGGCGAGCTTCAGCGCATTGCCAAATCGTATGGCCTCGACATGAGCCCCGAAGATCTCACGTCGTTCCGTAGTCTGATGGACGGAGTCCTCGCCTCCTACCGACGACTCGACCAGTTCGCCGAGCCGACCCTGCCGGTGAAGTATCCCCGCAACGCCGGGTATCGTCCGCCGGCCTCGGAGAACCGGCTCAACGCGTGGTACTGGAAGTGCTCGATCAAGGGCGCGCCCTCGGGGCCGCTGGCCGGCAAGAAGATCGCGATCAAGGACAACGTATGCGTGGCCGGCATCCCGATGATGAACGGCTCCAATATCCTCGAAGGCTACGTACCTGATGTCGATGCCACGATCGTCACGCGAATCCTGGACGGCGGTGGCGAAATCGTGGGCAAGGCCGTCTGCGAGCACCTCTGCTTCTCGGGCGGCAGCCACACCTCCGATACCGGCCCGGTCCTGAACCCGCACGATCCCAAGCGTTCCGCCGGCGGATCCTCGAGCGGCAGTGCCGCCTTGGTCGCGGCCGGGGAGTGCGATATGGCCATGGGCGGCGATCAGGGCGGGTCGATCCGGATCCCCAGCTCCTACTCCGGCGCGGTCGGGCACAAGCCGACCTATGGCCTCGTCCCGTACACGGGCGTCTTCCCCATCGAGTTGACGCTCGACCACACCGGACCGATTGCCCGCACCGCCGGGGACTGCGCGCTCCTGCTCGAAGCGATCGCCGGGCCCGATGGCCTCGATCCCCGGCAGTCGGGCGCAGTTCGTACCGACGCCTACACCAAGAAGCTGACCGGCGACGTCCGTGGACTTCGCATCGGGATCGTGCCGGAGGGCTTCGGCTGGCCCAACTCCGAGCCCGACGTGGACAAGATGGTGCGCGATGCGGCCCAGCGCCTCGCCCGCGCCGGCGCCACGCTGACCGAGGCGTCAATTCCACTGCACCGCGACGGCATCCACGTCTGGAATGCGATCGCCGTCGAGGGCGCGACGATGCTGATGGTGGCCGGCAACAGCATGGGCACCAACTGGAAGGGCCACTACACGACGTCTCTCCTGGACTTCTACGGCCGCAGCCGACGGGCGCGGGGGAACGACCTCTCCGAGACCGTCAAGCTCGTCATTCTCCTCGGGCAGTACATGCAGGACAACTATCACGGCCGCTACTACGCGAAGGCCCAGAATCTGTCGCGCGTGCTGCGCGCCGCCTACGACAATGCCCTGGCCGACGTCGACCTCCTCCTGATGCCCACGCTGCCGCTGAAGGCTACCCTGCTCCCGGCGGCCAACGCGAGTCGCGAGGACTACGTCGCGCGGGCGCTGGAGATGATCGCGAATACCTGCCCCTTCGACGTCACCGGCCACCCGGCCGCCACCGTCCCCTGCGGGATGTCCGGGGGACTCCCGGTCGGCATGATGCTGATCGGCCGGTACTGGGAGGACGGCACCGTGCTGCGCGCTGCGGACGCGTTTCAAAAGCTCGGGTGACACGGTTCCGGTGACGGCGGGACCCGGGTGTCAGGGGAAGATCGAGAAATCCACCGCCTTCTCGGTGATGAACTCCAGCAGGGCCGGCGTGCCCTGGCGGGTCTGGGCGATGGCCCGCTCGATGGCCGGCACGATCTCGCCGGGCTCGGTCACGCGCTCGCCCCAGCCGCCCAGCGCGCGGGCGAAGTCGGCGTAGTTGCCGCTGATGTCGGTGGAGCGGTACTTCTCGGTGGCGACCTTCATCACCTTGAGCTCGATGGCCATCGAGAAGTTGTTGAGCAGCACCGACAAGATCGGAATGCGCTCGCGCACGGCCGTCTCGAAGTCCATGCCGGTGAAGCCGATGGCGGCGTCGCCCCAGACGTTGGTGCAGAGCTTGTCAGGGGCGGCCAGCTTGGCGCCCATAGCCAGGCCTAGCCCATAGCCGAGCTGAGTCGTCTTGCCCCACCCGATGTAGGTGAGGGGCGCCACCGGCTCCCAGAAGGGCGAGATCTGGTCGCGGGGGCTGCCGGCGTCGTGGGTGATGATCGTGTTGGCCACGTCCACCGTGTGCAGGAGATCCCAGATGATGCGGTAGGGCGAGAGCGGCGTCGCCTTGGACGTGAGCCGCGGCATCCACTGGGCGAGCCACTCGTTCTTGAGCCGCTTGATCTCCTGGGTGACGGCGGGGCCACGGCCCCGGGGGGCGCCGCGCAACCGGTCGCGGACCTCGGCGAGGAGCGCGTCGAGCGTGAGCGCCGCGTCGCCGACCAGGGCCAGCGCGGCGGGCACATCCTTGTTGATGTCGACCGGGTCCAGCGTCGCGTGGGCGATGCGCTTGCCCTTGGGCATGGCCACGCCGTAGTTGGTCGTCGAGAACGAGCAGCCGATGCCGAAGATCAGGTCGGCGTTGGTGAGGAAGTGGTGGAGGGGCTTACTGATGGAGCGGCCGCCGGAGCCGAGGGACAGAGGATGCGTCTCGGGGAACGCGCTCTTGCCCTGCAGGCTGGTCGTCACCGGCGCTTCGAGCAATTCGGCCAGCTCGCGGAGTTGCCGCCAGGCCTTCGCGTAGTGCACGCCCTGGCCGGCATAGATCACCGGCCGCTCGGCCGCCACCAACGCCTCGGCCACCCGGGAGACATCGCGTGAGTGGGGCGCCGTGAGCAGCCGGGGCGCCGGCGTGTAGCTCCAGCCGTCCGGCACCTCCTCGCGCAGGAGGTCGATCGGAAACTCGAGCAGGACCGGGCGCGGGCGGCCGTTCCTCACCTGGGTGAAGGCCCGGCGCATGGCCTCGGGCACGGCGTCGGGCACGATGACCTGCTCGGCCCACTTGGTGACGTGCTGGTAGTTGAGAAACGAGCTGAAGTTGGGCGGGATGTTGAGCAGCCGCCGAGGGTAGCCACCGGGAAGCACCACGATGGGGACCGAGTCGCCATAAGCCTGGGCCACACCGCCGAACGAGTTTTCCGTCCCCGGGCCGTGCTGCATGGCGAAGACGCCGATCCGCTCGCCGGAGGTGATGCGGCTCAGCGCATCGGCCATGTGCAGGCCGGTTCGCTCCTGGCGCACGATGATGGTGCGGATGTCGGCCTCGGCGGCGGCTTCGATGATGGGGTTGACCGGGTAGCCGATGAGGAACTGCACGCCTTCCCGCTTGAGGATGTCCGCCACGACCGCGGCTGCTTTCACGAAGGTCCTCCTCTCGACTCCGAGAGTCTACCGCAAGTCACCGGCCGAGGTAGGCGTGCCTCACGCGCTCGTCGGCGAGGAGGCGGTCGCGGGTCCCGCTGAGCGCCACCACGCCGTTCTCCAGCACGTACGCGCGATGACAGAGCCGGAGCGCCCGCAGCACGTTCTGCTCGACCAGGAGCACGGTCGTCCCTTCCCCGTTGATCCGGGCCAGGTCATCGAAGATGGCCCGCACCATGACCGGAGCCAGACCGAGCGACGGCTCGTCGAGCATGAGCAGCCGGGGGCGCGCCATCAGGGCCCGGCCGATCGCGCAGATCTGCTGCTCGCCGCCGGAGAGCGAGCCGGCGAGCTGCCGCCGGCGCTCGGCCAGCCGAGGGAAGAGCTGGAAGACCTGGGCCAGCGACTCGGCCCGCCGGCGCCGCGCCTCGGCAGTCCGCGCGCCCAGCTCGAGGTTCTCGAGCACCGTCATGCTGGGGAAGAGCTGCCGGCCCTCGGGGACGTGGGCGATGCCGGAGGCCACGATCTCGGCGGGGCCGAGACCGTCGATGCGGACGCCGTCCAGCTCGATCCGCCCCCGCCGGCAGGGCAGCAGTCCGGCGATGGCTCGCAGGGTGGTCGTCTTGCCGGCGCCGTTGGAGCCGATGAGCGCCACCAGCTCGCCGCGCCCCACCTCCAGCGAGACACCCCGAATGGCAAGCAGGTCGCCGTAGCCGGCCTCGACCCCCTCAAGCCGGAGCAGTGGCGGCATCCTCCTCCCCCAGATAAGCCTCGATCACCCGCGGGTCGCCGGCCACCACCTCGGGACGTCCCTCCGCGATGCGCTCGCCGTAGTTGAGAACCACCAGCCGCTGGGAGAGCGACATCACTGCGCGCATGACGTGCTCGATCAAGAGCACCGTGATGCCCCGGCGGTTGATGGCCCGTACCAGCTCGACGATCCGCTCCGTCTCGGGCGGCGTGAGACCGGCCATCACCTCGTCGAGCAGCAGCAGCGTCGGCTCGGTGGCCAGAGCCCGGGCCAATTCCAGGCGCTTGCGCTCGGCCAGCGTCAGCGCGGAGGCTGGCGCGGCGCTCTTGGCGGCGAGGCCTACCTCCTCCAGCAC
>JBOHPP010000219.1:0-11481 GCA_050731755.1 Candidatus Rokuibacteriota bacterium
TCCGGGTCAAATTACAATTCGGGCTCGTCGCACCAATCGAGGGCCGACCTCGATGCCGACACCCGCGCACAAGTCTAGAGCATTTCATCCGTCGTGGGTCCGCGCAGCGGGTG
This sequence comes from Candidatus Rokuibacteriota bacterium, assembly GCA_050731755.1. Taxonomy (GTDB): domain Bacteria; phylum Methylomirabilota; class Methylomirabilia; order Rokubacteriales; family CSP1-6; genus JBOHPP01. The sequence continues at coordinate 114 of JBOHPP010000219.1, forward strand.
TGGAATTACAATGATGCCGGTCGCCGTCGCTATCATGGCCAAGGCGCCCCGCCCCGGCGAAGTGAAGACGCGTCTCTGTCCTCCGCTCTCCCCCGCCGTGGCGGCCGCGCTCTATCGCTGCTTCCTCCTGGACAAGATCGAGCAGGTGCGCGCTCTCAAGGACGCCCGGCCGGTCGTGGCGTACACCCCGGACGAGGCCTGGGCGGAGTTCGAAGCGCTGGCGCCGGGCTTCACCCTGGTGCGCCAGCATGGCGGCGACCTCGGCGCGCGGCTGCTCGCGAGCCTCGGCGCCCTGCTCAGCGACGGCCACAGGGGGGCGATCGCCATTGACAGCGATACCCCGACGCTCCCGACGGCGTTCCTCCAGCAGGCGGTCGATCGGATGACGGACCCGACGGTCGACGTGGTCCTGGGGCCCACCGAGGATGGTGGCTATTACCTGATCGGCGTGCGGGCGGCGCGGGCGGAGCTGTTCCAGGAGATGGAGTGGAGCACGCCGCGCGTGCTGGAGGAGACGCTCCGGCGGGCGGCGACGGCCGGGTTGCGGCTCGCGTGTCTGCCCCCCTGGTTCGACGTCGACACCCCGGACGACCTGGTCCGGCTGCGTGACGTGCTGGTCCGTCAGCGCGGCCACGCGCCCCTGCATACCGCGGCCTTTCTGGCGGAGCACAAGCGATGACCCGCCACAGCGAGACGCCATGGCGCACCCTGGACTCCAAGCCCATCTACGCCAACAAGTGGCTCTCGCTCCGGGAAGACCTCGTCGAGATGCCGGACGCACGGACGACCATTTACGGCGTCGTCACCACCGGCGACTGCGTCGGCGTCCTGCCCTTCCTGGATGCGGATACGGTGCTGCTGATCCGGCAGTACCGCTACGTGGCCAAACGCGCGACGTGGGAGATGCCGACGGGCGGCGCCCACGCCGGCGAGACGCTCGAGGCGGCGGCGCAGCGTGAGCTCGGTGAGGAGATCGGCTACCGGGCCGGCCTCCTCACCCACCTCTGCACCTACCACACGAGCAAAAGCGTCATGGACGAGACGGCCCACCTCTTCCTCGCCGACGGTCTCACCTCGGCCGCCGCGGCTCCCGACGACACGGAGTTCGTCGACGTCCGGCCTTTCCCCTTCGACGAGGCGCTCCGCATGGTCCTGGCCGGGGAGATCGTCGATAGCATGACCATCATCGCGATGCTCCTCGCCGCGCGGAGGCGTGCGCCGAACAAGACCGCCTGACGCCCGCGCGGTTGACAACGAGCGCGCCCCTGAGGGACTATCCGCATCACCATTCTCTCGGAGGGCCCTGTGGGACTCGGCCACTGCTCGGAGACCCGTCGGCGCCTCACCATCCTCCCGGCGCTCGCGCTGCTCGCCAGCGTTGCCGCGGCATCGCCGGCGGCTGCCCAGTTCAGCGTGAACGGTCAGAAGGTCCCACCCTCCGAGAGCAACTTCGCCGGCGTCCGCCAGGTGACGCCGCGCTATGGGCTCGTGGTGCAGATCAACCACGACGTCCGGCCGCCTGGCGATTTCGATCTGGTGCTGGTCGACGAGGTCTACGCGGATCTGCTCCGGAAGTCCGCCCGCGGTCCGGTGATCCGCGCCGAGGCGCTGCCGCTCGTGGTCAGCACCCAGGCCAAGATCACCCGCTTCGGCGAGGGGGGGCGCCGCCGCATGTTCCGCTTCCTCGAACCCGACCTGAGAAAGCATCCCGACCTCCATCTGTCGCCGACCGCGGTCTTCATTTCGGAAGAAACGCTGGCCGACACCGGCCGTCTGCGGTCAGTCTTGACGCGCGCCCTTCGCTTGCACTTCGACGACCGGCTCCGCGAGGCGATCGAGTCGATGGACCAGCCGCACGCCGACCGGCCGTGAGCGAGATGCTCCGCCGGCCACCGACGCTCGCGCTGGTGGCGAGCCTCTGCATGCTGGCCATCGGCGCGCTCACGGGTGGCATGCTCGTCCGCTACCAGGACACTCTCTACGATCTCGCCCGCCGGGAGGTGATCAAGCGCCCCGAGGTCCACGGGTTCGCGGGCGCCGAAGTGATCGACCAGGCGCGGATCGCCGAGGTGGTCGAGCAGGCGAACAACGCGCTCCGGATGCTGCACGTGCACGGGCTGGGCGTCGGCATGTTGATCCTGCTGACCGCCCTGGTCATCGTCAACTTGCCGCTCCCGGCGCGCATCCAGCGCGTCCTGTGCGCGCTCGTCTCTCTCGGCGCGCTCTACCCCCCCGGTTGGCTTGTGCTCGGATGGCTCATCCCGACCTGGGGCGTCACCCGCCTGCGGTCGCCGGTGGAGTGGGTCTTCTTCGTCCCGTTCGGTGGCGCCCTGATCCTGGGCATCTGGGCCACGCTGGCCTGCTACGTCGTGGCGGCGCTCGGGGGCCGGCGGGTGCGCGAGTCGTGACGCGTTCGTCCCTCAGCCCCGCGACCCGCGTGGCGCGAGGCATCGCGGCGGCGCTCGTCGCGGCGGCGCTGCCGCTCGGCGCGGATGAAGCGGGGGCCCACCTCTTCCACAAGGTATGGGAGCCGCCGGAGACGCAGCTCACCCGGGACACCCGGGTCCTCCAGCTCGTGGTCGACGATCCGGCCGGGCGGTTCGACCTCGCCCGGGAGGTCTACGAAGGGCGGACCCGCGTGCGGCTCAAGCCCGGCGGCTTCCGCCGCTGGCTGGTGCGTTCCAGCGAACCCGGGTTGGTGTTCAAGGCCGACTACCAGCTCGAGCGCTGGTCGGGCAGCTTGCGCGCCGAGGCCGAGCGGATCGACGGCGCCCGCGGTACGGACCTTCACCGGCGGCTCGATCGGGCGCTGTCCGCCCGCGACCGCGAGGGCGTGGCAACGGGATTGCGCGAGATGTACGTGGCGCTGCTCGACGAGCTGCTGACGTCGCTCTGGGAGCGGCTCGACGAGCCGGAGACGGCGGCGCGGCTCTACCAGCTCGTGCTCGGCTACTGGGGCGTGAATCTGGAAGCGTACTTCAATATCCGTCATCCCACGGCGGCGCCCGTCGCCGGCGGCGCGCTGGAGGCGATGTCCCGCGCAATCGGCGACCCCGAGACGGGAGCGCCGGCGGCCCCCGAGGCCTTCGACAAGCAGCGCCGCCGATTCCTTCGCGTGCTTCGGGAAGCGGTGCCCGAACGATGACGGCGCGCCGCCGGGCGGCCGGAGTCGCGCTCGTCGCCGCCCTCGCCCTCAGCGGGCCGATCGGCGCCGCCCTTGGAAACGGCGACACGCAGCGCGAGGTGCAGGGACGCGTCGTCTCGGTGGACATGCAGGCGCGCACGCTGGTGGTCGACCGGGAGTTCCGGGGCAAGACGACGCGCGTCACCCTCCGGACGGGGCCCGGCCTCACGGTGTTCGCGTGCGGCGGCGAGTCGGCAACGCTGGATCGTGTGAAGACGGGAACGCTCGTCAGCGTGTTCTACGAGGTGTTGGGAACCGAGGGCGTGGCCAACCTCGTGGTGGTCGAGCCGGGCCGATGAGGCGGCGCGGGGCGGTCCTGGTCGCCGCGATTGGGCTCTGGCCCGCGGTGGGCTGGTCGCACGAGGAGCGTTTGCTGGTGGGCCGCGTGGAGCAGGTGGAGCCCGCCCGGCGGCTGCTCGTGGTGGTCGACACGCAGCGGGGCGAGCGGCGGCGGCTCGAGGTCAACCAGGAAACGGAGGTTCTCATCTGCAGGCCGGGGGCGGATCTCGCCGCCCTCGGACCCGGCGGGCTGGTCCGGGTCAAGTACGTGGACCGTGCCGGCGCCGAGCCGGAAGTACGGTCCATCCTTCTGCTACGGCCAGGGAGGTGACGGACGAGAAGCGAGACGACACGCGCGCGTCGCGCGCATGGTGACCGACCGGACGAGACGAACGGAGGAGGATGTGATGAAGCGACAGATGAGGATCGTGAGCGCGATCCTGTTGGGCCTTTTGCTCGCCCTGCCCGGGTGGGCGGCGGCCTTCCAGGAGGAAGGGACGCTGCGGGTCGGCGGGCTGTGGGCCCTCAGCGGCGGCGCCGCCTTCTTCGGCAAGGCGTCGGTGGGGCTGGCCACCCTCGCCATCGACGAGATCAATGAGGCCGGAGGCGTCAAGGTCGCTGGCCAGGCCGTCAAGCTCACGCTGCACCCCCAGAACGACGCCTGCAACGCCGAGCAGGGCCTGGCCGCGGTGCGCCGCCTGGCCACCGTGGACAAGGTGCTGTTCTCGCTGGGGCCGACCTGCTCGTCGGTGGCCGAGCCCGTGTTCGGTACGCTCCAGAAGAAACTGGGCGACTCCGGCGACACCGGGCTGCAGCTTCTGTTCTTCACCGACACCGCGACGAAGTTCGGGCTGGCCAAGCTCTCGCCCTGGGTGTTCCGCAACACCCCGGACGAGCCGGCCATGTACGACTTCATCGTGAAGTACCTGAAGGACAAGCACCCCGACCTGAAGACGGTGATGGTCTCCTACGAGTCGGACTTTGCCCACTCGGTGGCGACCTGGAAGGCCGCGCTGGAGCCGGCCATCAAGAAGTACGGCCATCATCAGGTCGTCGAGGTGGTGGACTGGCCCTGGCTGGACACCGAGATGGGTGCCCAGGTCACCAAGCTCCGCCGGGCGAACGCCGACGTCTACTTCACCCTCACCCACACCACGAGCACCTGTGCCTCCATGAAGGAGCTCAAGCGCCAGCGGATCAAGCCCAAGATGATCTTCGGCATCACCAGCCTGGCCGGCACCGAGGTGCTGCTCAATTGCCCCGACGTGGCCGATGGCATCATCTCGCCGTCGAACTTCGCGCCCATCACCGCCCGGGCCAAGCAGCTCGCCGACAAGGCCTGGGACAAGTACAAGGCCGACAGCAACATCCACAGCGTGCCGGCCTACGAGAACATCCACCTGGTCAAGGGCCTCATCGAGAAGGCGGGGCTCACGAACACGGAGGAGTCGCTGCTCCAGGACCGGCGCAAGGTTCGCGACCTCCTGGCCAAGGTGGGCACCTTCCAGGGCGTCATCGGCAAGATCACCCTTCGCCCGGAGGATGACCCCGTGAAGCCGCGGGACGTCGACAAGGACATGCTGCTGGTCCAGGTGAAGAGCGCCAAGTGGACGGTCTTCTGGGCGCCGCCTCACCTGCAGCAGAACTAACGTAGGGGATCCGGGCGGCCCCGCGGCGCGTCGCCGCGGGCGCCGCCCGACCTCACTCGCCCATGAGCGGCGTTCTCTTCGACGCGACCGAGCAGCTCATCAACGGCCTGATGTTCGGCTGCTTCTACGCCCTGATCGGGGGCGGCTTCACCATCCTGTTCGGGGTGATGCGCCGGCTGAACCTGGCCTACGGCTCGACCATCATGGCGGCCTCCTACGTGAGCCTGGTGCCGTTCTACCTGTTCAAGGCGCCGACGGTGGTGATGGTGGCGACGGGCATCGCCGCCGCCATCATCGTCGGGCTCCTGGTGGAGTTCTGCTGCTTCCGCTTCATCCGCAAGGGGCACGAGCTGGCCCCCCTCATGACCACGATCGGCGCCTTGATCGTCATCAACGAGGCGATCGTCTACGCCACCGACGCCGCCGGCCTCCAGTACCCGAGCCCGTTCGGCGACCTCTCGATCGAGCTGGGCCCGTTCCTCGTCCGGCCCGACTACCTGGCCGTGCTGGTGGTCGGCGCTGTGTGCTTCGCGTTGGTCTTCTGGATCATCCACGGCACGCGCTTCGGCCGGGCCATGCGGGCGGTCGCCGAGCGGCCGGAGGCCGCCCAGATCCTGGGCGTGAACCTCCGGCGCGTCAACGTGCTCACCTTCGTGCTCACCTCCGCCCTGGCCGGCGTCATCGGCTTCTTCGCGGCGGTGACGGTCGGCTCGGCGCGTCCCGATCTGGCGGTGTTCACCACCGGCAAGGGTCTGGTGGTCATGGTGCTGGGTGGGCTCGGCAGTCTCCCCGGGGCCATCGTCGGCGGCCTGCTGCTGGGGGTCCTGGAATTCCAGGCGACCTGGTTCCTCGGGGCCACCTACCGCGACATGCTGGCCTTCCTGATCCTCTTCGCCATCCTGGTCTTCAAGCCGAGCGGGCTTGTCGGGGCCCGCACCATCTGACCGTGGACTACTACGTCGCGATCGCCTCCATCATCGGGATCCACGCGCTGCTGGGGTTGTCCGTCTACCTGGTGGCCATCTGCGGGCAGATGTCGTTCGGCCAGCAGGGGTTCTTCGCCCTCGGCGCCTATCTGGCCGGCATGGGCACCGCGCTGTGGGGCCTCGGCCTCCTTCCCGCGCTGATCCTCGGCGTCCTCGTGGCCGGGGCCTTCGGCTTCGTGGTCGGGTTTCCCGCCCTTCGGGTCCGCGGTCTCTATCTGGCCATCGCCACCTTCGGGTTCGGCGAGATCGTGCGGCTGGCCTTCCTCAACGTCCGCTACACGAAGACGATCGGGGGGCGGGTGGTAGGGCCGAACGGGGCCGAGGGGTTCCGCCACGTGCGATACGTCTTCGACGGCGGCATCACGCCGCTCCAGTACCTCGGGATCATCCTGGCCGTGCTGGCCGTCGTGGTGGTCTTCATCGCCTGGCTGGACCGTTCCAAGCTGGGCGCCATGTTCCGGGCCGTGGAGGAGGACGAGACGGCCGCCGCCATGGTCGGCATCAACGTCACGCAGGTGAAGGTCCTCGGCTTCACGCTCGGCGGCGCCGTGGCCGGCCTCTCCGGAGGGCTCTTCGTCCACTACTCGACGTACATCGACCACGACATGGTGGCGCTGCCGCTGGCCCTCGCGTCAGTCACCTACCCGATCCTCGGCGGCCTCGGCAGCGTCGTCGGGCCCCTGCTGGGCACGGTGATCCTCGTGTCCCTGACCGAGGGGCTCCGGGCGCTCCACGAGCTGCGGGAGTTCGTGTACGGTGCCCTCATCATCGTGATGATGATCTTCCGGCCGCGGGGCCTCGTGGACGAGTCGCTGGTGCAGCGCGTGCGGGCCTGGCTCCTGCCGGGGGCGGCGGCGAGCGCGGTCGAAGCCCGATGAGCGACGACCCCATCCTCGCCGTCGACCGGGTCTCCCGTCACTTCGGCGGGTTGCGTGCGCTCCACGAGGTGTCGTTCGTGGTGCCGCCCGGGTCGATCTTCGCCCTGATCGGCCCCAACGGCTCGGGCAAGACCACGCTCTTCAACGTGATCACGGGCGTGCTGGCCCCGACCTCGGGCTCCGTCGTCTTCAAGGGCCGACCCATCGCCGGCGCCCGGACCCACGAGATCGTCCGCCTCGGCATCGGCCGGACCTTCCAGAACATCCGGCTCTTCTCCCGCATGAGCGTGTTCCACAACGTGTGGGTGGCCACACCGGGGGGCCGGCGGGGCGACGGGACCCGGAGCCCGCGGGCCCGCGTGCTCGAGCTGCTCGAGCTGATCGGCCTGGCCGGCAAGGCCGACGCCTTGGTGGGGAACCTCAACTTCGCCGAGCAGCGCCGGCTGGAGATGGCCCGCGCGCTGGCCACCGACCCGGCATTGCTCCTGCTGGACGAGCCCGCCGCCGGCATGAGCGGTGCCGAGCTGGCGCGGCTCATGGAGGACATCCGGGGGGTGCGCAAGCGCGGCACCACCATCTTCCTCATCGAGCACACGATGGACCTGCTCATGGGGGTCGCCGAACGGATCGCCGTCCTGAACTTCGGCGAGAAGATCGCCGAGGGGACCCCGGCCGAAATCCAGTCGAACCCCCGCGTGATCGAGGCCTACCTCGGGCGGGAGCGCGTCAGTGCTTAACGTCGAGGCGCTGGAAACCCGCTACGGCAGCGTCGCCGCGGTCAAGGGGGTCTCGCTGGAGGTACCGCAGGGCGACATCGTGGGCGTGATCGGCCCCAACGGCGCCGGCAAGACCACGACGCTCCAGACGATCATGGGGCTGCTCAAGCCGTCGGCCGGACGGGTCCGGTTCCTCGACCGCGACGTCACCGGGTGGAGCCCCGACCGGATCCTCGGCGCGGGGATCGGCCTGGTTCCCGAGGGCCGCTGGATCCTGGCCAGCATGTCCGTCCGCGAGAATCTCCTGATGGGCGCCTACCTGCGCCGTGACGGCGACGGCGCGGTCCAGCGGGACATCGACCGCGTGTGCGAGATCTTCCCGATCCTCCGCGAACGCCAGCAGCAGCGGGCGGGCACGCTCTCGGGCGGCGAGCAGCAGATGCTCGCCATTGCCCGGGCGCTGATGGCCCGTCCCCGGCTCCTCATGCTCGATGAGCCCACCTGGGGCCTGGCGCCGCTGGTGGTCGAAGAGATCATGCGGGTCATCACCCGGCTCAACCAGGAGGGCACCACCATCCTCCTCGTGGAGCAGAACGCGCGGCAGGCGCTGGAGGTTGTCCGCCGCTGCTACGTGCTCGAGATTGGCCACGTGGCGTTCACGGGGACCCCGAAGGAGCTTCGCCAACACCCGGCGCTGACCAAGGCCTACCTGGGCGCCGCCCGCGGCTGAGGCCGTCGCCAGCGGCGACTCACGAGCTTCCGGCGCGTCAGGTGCCGAAGCGGGCGGGCAGGTTGTTGAGCCCAGCTTGCCAGAATGTCCGAATACGTTCCGTCGCCTCGGTGTCGGTGTGGCCCGGCGCAGCCCTGAACCGCCCATGGTACTCGACCACGCATCGTTCGCGTCCCTTCGGGACGACGCGGAGACGCCCGACGTAGTCCGCAAACGTCGTTGGCCCGGCGATGACGGTATAGGCGTATTCCCGCTGTGCGGAGTCATAGGACACGAGCCGCTCGGTCAGGTCCCGACGACCGGCGGTGCCACCGACAATCGTGACCCGACGACCGAGCCCACCGGCCGCAGACTCCAGAACGCTCGTCGTGACCCACGGATGCCAGTCGGGCAGGCCATTGAAGGTCCCGACGACACTCCACACGTCGTCCGCGGACTTGGCGAGCTGAACCGAGACTCTGACCTCCAACATGTGATCGCGTCCGTCGGGGCGGGGCCTGGGTGTTGGAGTGTGACCGCGACGTCGGCTTCGAGCTCGGATCCGCTTGTTATGCGTCACGGGGCAATCACCTCCTGGCCCATGCAGGGTGGCCTAGGCCGGCGGCCGGATGTCCGATTCGATCTGCATGCCCTCGGAGACCGTGTTGAGCGTCGTGTAGTGGTCCACGACGCCAAGAACCTCCAGGATGTCGCGGTCGGTGTCGCCGGCATGGCGCAGGACGCGGGCGTTGTACTCGATCAGGTAGCGGGCGCGGACGGCCATGGCGACGCCGAGCGCCGTCCGCCGCTTGTCCCGGGCGGAGAGCACACCGTCAGCCATGACGACCATCTCCTTGCGCCAGGTGGACTCCAGGTGGTGGGGGTTCTGGGCGAGGATCCGCCAGAGCACCGGCGCCCCGGCGTGCCCCAGGGCCGCCTGGCTCCAGCGGGCAATCTCCAGGAGCAGCGGCCGCACGGTCCCGTCCGCCGTCTCGGGATCGACCGGTGCCACCAACGCGCGCTCGCTGTCGAGTTCCTCCAGGAGAAGCGCGGCCGCGGTCGTGGCCAGGGCGCGGGTATGTTCGGTCACCCCCATCAGCTCGGTCACGCCGACCTCGTTCACGCCGAGCCGCATCACGGCGGCCACGTGGGAGTCGATTCAGTAGGTGCAGGCGTTGGCGATGGAGACGGCCGTGGCCACCAGCTCCCGTTGCAGCGGCGTGAACCGGCCGCGCTGCATGAGCGCACGGGAGCGATTCCAGTTGGCCTCGAGCAGCGGCGGCCAGTGGCCCATGCAGCGCCAGATGTTCGACACGCTGGCGGCCCCGAAGACCTTCGACTCCCGGAGCAGGACGGCCTCGAAGATCTCGCGGTTCTTCCCCGTCGCCGCCGCCGGATCCACCATGCGGATCGTCGTCATCCTCATCTCCGCTCGGGCCCGGCGGTGCCGATCAGAGGGTCCGGGCCCGCTCGCGCAGGGTGTACTTCTGGATCTTGCCCGTCGCCGTCGTGGGCAGAGGCCCGAAGACCACCGTCTTGGGCACGGCAAAGTGCGGCAGATTGTCCCGACAGAAGCGGAGCAGTTCCTCCTCGGTGGCCTTGGCATCCGGACGGAGCTGCACGAAGGCGCACGGGGTCTCACCCCACTTCTCGTCAGGCCGCGCCACCACCGCCGACATCATCACCGCCGGGTGGCGGTTCAGCGCAATTTCCACCTCGATACTCGAGATGTTCTCGCCGCCCGAGATGATGATGTCCTTCGAGCGGTCCTTGATCTCGATGTAGCCGTCGGGATGCTGGACGGCGAGGTCGCCGGTGTGGAACCAGCCGCCGCGGAACGCCTCGTCGGTGGCCTTCTGGTCCTTCAGGTAACCGAGCATCACCGTGTTACCCCGCAGCATCACCTCGCCCATCGTGCGCCCGTCGGCCGCCACCGGCCGGAGCGTCTTGGGCTCGGCCACGATCTGCCCGTCCACCACGGGGTAGCGGACGCCCTGCCGCGCTTGCCGGGCGGCCTGCTCCTCCACGCCGAGGGCGTCCCACGCCTCCTGCCAGGCGCAGAGCGTCGAGGGGCCGTGGACCTCGGTGAGACCGTAGATGTGCATGACCTTGAAGCCCATCTCGTTCATCGCCCGGATGACCTTGGCCGGCGGCGACGAGCCGCCGGTCTGGAGCTGCACCACCGGCTCGAACGTCACCCGCTGCTCGGGCGGCGTCTGGATCAGCATGGTGAGCACTGTCGGCGCCCCGCACATATGGGTGACCCGGTGCTGCGCGATGAGGCGGAACACCAGCGGCGGATCCACGCGACGCAGGCACACGTGGGTGCCGCTCATGGCCGTCACCGCCCACGTGTAGCACCAGCCGTTGCAGTGGAACATCGGCAGCGTCCAGAGGTAGATCGGGCGCGGCGGCAGGGGCCAGGCCATGATGTTGCCGACCGATTCCAGAAAGGTGCCTCGATGGTGGTAGACCACGCCTTTGGGGTTGCCGGTCGTGCCCGATGTGTAGTTCAGGGCGATGGGCGCGCTCTCGTCGGCGGGCGGCGTCCACGCGAAGTCCTCGGGGCCCGTTTGGAGGAACTCTTCGTACTCGATCTCGCCGAGCCGCTCGCCGGGCCCCTGGTAGAGCGGGTCGTCCACGTCGATCACGAGGGGCTTGCGGGCCAGGCCCGCCAGCGCCGGGCCGACCACCGCCGCGTACTCCCTGTCGGTGATGAGGGCTCTCGCCTCGCCGTGCTCCAGGATGTAGCCGACGGTGCGGGCGTCGAGCCGCGTGTTGATCGTGTTGAGCACCGCGCCCAGCATCGGCACGCCGAAGTGGGCATCGAGCATCGCCGGCACATTCGGGAGCATGGCCGACACGATGTCGCCCGGACCGATCCCGCGACGGGCCAGCGCTCCGGCCAGGCGGCGGGCCCGTGTAGAGAACTCTCGGTACGTGATGCGCCGGTCGCCGTGGATCACC
>JBOHPP010000220.1:0-4013 GCA_050731755.1 Candidatus Rokuibacteriota bacterium
CGGTATCAGCCGCGGCCGAAGGCCGCCGGCTGCATGCCGAAGTTAGGGGGCCATTGCCGGACTTTATGCGAAGCCTAGACGCCACCAAGGAGTCTAGCTCTTGGAGGAACGGACGCTCCGGCAACGGCCCCTTCACGGTGTTACACGTCCAGCAGGCGGTCACACTGTTCTGAAACTCGTATGTCCCGGGCGCCTTGCGTGTCCGCTCCTTGTGGTCAACGACAAGCCATAGAGTGCGGGGCTTCTTCGATTGCCGGTAGAAGTCGAAGGCATCTCGCCCGCAACATGTGTATCCGTCACGATCGAAGATGATCGCGTCCCAGAAGTTGCGAAGCGCCTGCTCCTTTGGACGAACTTTCGCGCATAGTTGGTCGAAATGTTCCTGCCGATCGATTAGCTCTCGCGGCGACCGTGGCCACAACGGACCACAACGCTTTTCTAAGGCGGCGAGCGCCTGACTGACCCGCACAGCAGCATTTTTCCCGCGAAGCGCTATCGCTTCCAGATGGTCCTTTCGCAGGCGCCCTGTGGGACCTGGGACACGGACCATCGTTCCCCAGACTGGCAGGCTCCGATACTTGCCATACCGCGCTACGAGCTCTGCCCAGGTCTCCGATCGTGGCGTCATGGATCTTCCTGTTGTGCACCTAACGTCTCGGTCAGCGGCCGGGGCGAGCAACGCGAGCGCCCGGTCCGCCGCACTGCGAGTTATCCGCTACTCGTCGAGATAAGTATCACGCAAAGTGCCTAGCCCGGATTTCCACGGACCCGAGAGACGCTAACACAGGCGGCTCGCTTTCCACGGTCCCGTCTGCGGGAAGCGTAGGATCACGTTAGCCTGTTGGTACGCTCGGCGACCCACGGCGTAGTTCTTCTATGATCCCTGTCCGTAGTCGCCAGGCGAGGCGGGTGGTCCGCGGTCGGGGCGAGTCAGCAAGGGGAAAGGCCTACCGTCGATTGGGGCTCGCGTTTTTTCTTGGTACCACTGCATGTGGTGTAGCACTATGTAGATGTGGGCCTCGGCCAACCTAAAAGCCTAACGCAGTGCCGACGATTCTTCCTCGAAGCCCAGACGCCCAGGCAACGCGCCTACGAAGCCCTGCGCGCCTACTTCGTGGAGGCGCGTCCGTCGCACGCGGTCGCTCGCGCCTTCGGGTACTCGCCCGGGGCCTTTCGCGTCATGTGCCATCAGTTTCGGCGGGAGCGGGCCCCGGTCTTCTTCGTCACCCCCCACCGCGGCCCCCGGACTCAGCCCAAGAAGTCGGCTGCCCGCGACACGATCATCGTCCTGCGCAAGCAGAACTACTCCGTGTACGAAATCAGTGAGGCGCTCAAGGAACGCCACCTGGCGCTCAGCCCGACCGCGGTGCGGGAAGTGCTCAAGGGCGAAGGGTTCGCCCCCCTGCCACGCCGCCGAGATGATGAACGACCCGCGCGCCCGCGGCCCACCGTGGAACCCGTGGCGGATGTCCGCGCGTTCTCGCTGGCGCCCCGGCGGATCCAGACGCGCTGTGGGGGCCTCTTCCTATTCATGCCGGAGCTCGTTCGCCTCCACCTCACCGAGTTGGCCCAGGCCGCGCGGCTTCCGGGCTCGAAGATGATTCCCGCCGGTCACGCGCTGCGGTCGGCCTTGGCCCTCAAGCTGTGGTCGATCGAGCGCAAGAGTCACATCATGGCGCTGGTGGCCGATGAGGGCTTGGCGCTCTTCGCCGGGCTCAACACCATCCCCAAGCGCAGCTACCTCGCGGAGTACTCGTCGCGGATCGATCACGCCATGACCACCAAGCTCTTGGCCGCCTGGCAGGAGCCCGGCGGGGCGGCCCGCCTCTGGCCCGGCCGCTCCTTCAATCTCGACTTCCACTCCGTCCCCTACTACGGCGAGCACCCCGTCCTCGAGCGCCACTACGTGTCGATGCGCAGCCGGAAGCAGAAGAGTGTGCTCACTTTCTTGGCCCAGGACGCCGACGGGCACGCGTTCTGCTACGCCAATGCGGATCTCCGCAAAGGCGACGAGGCGGACGAGATCTTCCGCTTCATTGACTTCTGGAAGCGCACCCACGGGGACCGGCCCCGGCACCTGGTCTTCGATTCCCGCCTGACAACCTACGGCAACTTGGGGCGGTTGGATGACCTGGGGATCACGTTCATCACCCTGCGCCGCCGGTCCCCCAAGCTGCGCACGGAGATCGCACTCGTCCCGCGGTCCGCGTGGCGCATCGTCGAATTGGAGGTGCCGACCCGGAAGTACCGGTTCCCGCGCGTCTTTGAGCAGCCCGTCGAGCTGGTGAAGGACCATACCTTCCGCCAGATGTTCATTGAAGACTTGGGCCACGACGAAGCGACGATCCTCGTGACGAACGACCGCCGGGGGGCCGCGGCGGTGATCACGCGCTACGCGCAGCGCATGCTCATCGAGAACGCGCTGTCCGACGCCGTGCGCTTCTTCCACCTGGATGCCCTGTCGTCCGCGGTGGGCCTCAAGGTGGACTTCGACATGGCCCTGCTGGTGATCGCCAGTGGCCTCTACCGCCTCCTCGCCCGCACGATGCGGGGCTACGCGGACGCCCAGGCACGGCAGATCTTTCGCGACCTCATCGACATGCCCGCCACTGTCGAGATCACCAAGGCCGGCGTGGTCGTCGAGTTTCATCGACGAGCTCACCTGCCTATCGTCATGGCCTCGGGCCTCCTCAACAAGCCGGTGAACGTCCCTTGGTGGAACGGCTTGCCGCTCCGGCTGACCGTATGAGAACGTCCGCGAAATGCCGTCCGATGTTAGGTCAACTCCGGTCCGTGGAAATCCAGGCTAGCTGCATTGCTCCATGCGCCTCGTTGCCGTCACCCTCATACACGGCGGCGCGGAATCCTGGATACGCCCGTTGAAATCGCTGCTCTCTCCACGCACTAACCGTCATGTCGTTCTTCGCGGCGCGCTCATATTCGTACGATCGGAGGCCGTCCCGATCGCTACGGACGTCGCGACCGTCGTCGCGAAGGATACGAACATCGAATCCTTCAAGATCCCAAATCTGCTTCTCGACAGTTTTCACCTTTGGCATTCTGGCCTCCTTGGAGGTTCTGGTGACGCCAAATTAGAGCATCACAGGAAGGTTCGAATGAACGCAGCCATCCCCAAAACGAAGGCAACAAGCGAAACGCCCAGCGCGAACAGCATGCGGAGAGCCACGATTCGAAGTGCCTCGGTGACCTCCTTGAGCTGGTTGGCCATCGCTTTCGTGAGCTCGGCCTGTGACACGCCCGACGTCTCAAGGGCTTCCAATCGCGTCACAAGCGCGGCTGCATCTGTGGGCGACTTGACTTGCTCGACCGGCCCTCGTCGCCGATCGGCCAATCGGGCGACAAGCTCTCCTGACGCCGTGAGGATTGCGGGTGCCGCCTTCAGCAGATCTTTCCAAGGAATTCGCAACGCGCGGCTAATGCCAATCGGGCGGCAGCCATTTGCCCTCCATCATGTCGGGATAACGCCCGCGCTCAGCAGGGGGGGCGAGCAGCAGCGAGCCCCGATCTGCTGAAGCGCGGAGTTCGGTGACCGCGAGAGATCATTCACTGACAGGCTTGCCGCCGGCAAGACACTGCATGTCCAAAATTCGAAGGCCGCCCGGATTGCCCGCTGCTTGGCGGTGGCCCTCTGTCTGGATGAGATAGGGCAGTGACCCTGTAAGCCTCTCGATAGCGCGCCCAAACGCCGCCGTCCAATGAGAGTCGCGTGGAGCGACAAACAGAACCTGACGCCCGGCCTCACGAAGAATGCCAGCCTTTCTGAGATGTTCCAAGACCGCCTCGTCATCAAGAATCGGTCGCGACGTGTCGACTACTGGTAGGACATGCGGGACACGGACCTGCTCCACAGGCTCCTGCATTAGCCCCGCGACTTCCTTCAACTCGTTCTCTGACAAAGCCACGTCAAGGTAGTACGCCCGGATCAGAATGCTTTCACTCCTCAGTGGCCGAAACCAGAATTCGGCCACGAATTAGGCTGACCTGTATAAGAC
>JBOHPP010000221.1:0-8237 GCA_050731755.1 Candidatus Rokuibacteriota bacterium
TCGCCCCTTCCGCCAGCTCCACCACCCGGGGGATGGCCGCGTTCTGCGACCGCGTGAAGACGTCCACCTCCACGTTCATCCGCGCGAGCTCCCGGCTCAGCTCACGGACGTACACGTTCATGCCCCCCGTCTCCTTGGCGCCGAGGGCGGCCAGGGGGCAGGTGTGCACGCTCAGCATCGCGACCCGAATCATTGGAGCGAGGGCCGCGAGGCCGGCTTGGACCGTGGGTGGCCTGTTCTAGGTACGTAGGGCTTCGTGGATCTAAACCGATTCATCATCTCGAAAGGCTGCGTTGCTCTCGACCGATTGATCATCTCGAAGCCGGGGCGATCGTCACGCTGTAGACGTCTTCGGGGTGCGGGCCGAACTCGTATTTGTAGCGCTCTTCGCCGCGGAGAAAGTCGAACCGCCGCCGGCCGCGCCCGATGGCGTCGCGAATCAGGTGGCCCAACAGGACGAGACCGGGGGACAGCGTGGCGCGATCGGGATGGAAGCCGGAGTTGTAGAGCCCGACCGTCTCTTCCCATTCGAGGGTGAAGAACGTGGCCAGGGGGCCGCTGGTGCTGTCCAGGAACCACAGCCGCACCATGCCGAGATCAGCGAGGGTGGCGGCGACCCGCCGGAAGAACGCTTCCATGCGCGCGTCCATGAACCGCGCCTTGCCGGCCCGGGAGCGCCGGTGGAGGTCGAGGAAATCCCCCACCCGCGTCTCGACCTCCGCGCGCGTGGCGGCGCACGCCACGCGAGTGTCTGGAGCCTCGCGGGCCAGCCGCCGTATCTTGCGGGTGAGCTCGTGGCGCTGCTTGGCGGAGAGGGTCTCCAGATACGCCTCCCAGGACGACGGCAGCTCGAGCACCGGACATCGGTCCTCCACGGCGGCTCGGGCGCGGAGGCCGTACGCGCCGGCGAGGGTCGGGACTGCCGTTACCGTCGGCGATGTCGCCGGTACCCCGTGGAGCTCCCACACCGCCGGCAAAACCGCCCGAGTATCCAGCAGGGCGTTCCACGCCTCTTCCTCACGTCCGGCCACGGCCAGAAGATCGAGGTAGTCCGAGACGTCGGCGCCGCCGAGGAGGCGGAGGGTCCCCGGCTCCGCCTCATAGAGAGGGAGCGCGGCCACCAGACCGTCGTCGTCCTCCACCCGCCAGATCTCCAGGCGCCGGCCCGAGGCGAACGCCCGCGCCCACTCAGCCTGCCAGATCCAGGTGAGGAACGGCGCGCGCAAGCGACTCTTCGCATGCAGGCGGCTCCATGCGGCCGCCCCCACCGTGTCGAGACGATCGTGAACGACGACCTTCACAGCTCGGCGGTGTCGGAGGAGACGGAGTCGGACGCCTCGGGCGCTTCGTCGCCGGGCGCATCCTCTCCGGATTCGGCCATCGCTTCGTCGACGGCTTCGTCGAAGTCGTCGCCCAGATCGTCGCCCATCTCGCGTCCCATCTGCTTCATGAAGCGGGCCACGCTCCCGGGATCGTTCTCGTCCAGATCACCGATGTTGGCGGCACCGGTGAGGGCCTCCATCCGCGCTTCCTCCGACTTGGGGGTGGCGAAACGCGACAGGACACGGGCGAGCGCGGAGCCGCCGCAGCGGGGGCAGGTCGGGGCGGGGGCGCTGCTGGGCCGGAGCACGAGCAGGCTCACGACGCGCCGACAGTCTCGACACTCGTACTCGTAGATCGGCATGCCTGCCAATTCTAGCACCGCCCGGAAGTGTCTCGATGGCCGACACTCCTGACTCTGGGGTGTCAACGGGACGCACACCCCGGGCGGCCGAGCGCAACGGAAACCCTGGTCACGCGGTCTCCGGCCCCGGGCACCCTTCTTGCTCGGAGCGGAACCTATGAGTGAGCCCTGGTCGGATACCGAGCCCGCGCCGGTCGACGAGCGCGAGCGGCTCCTGATCGAAGCGGTGGTCACGCTCGCGCGCACCCTGCGCGATGAGCGCGACCGGCTGGCTGAGCGTCTACGCCAAGTCGAGGACGAGCTTCAGACTCTGACGTTGCGCCTCGATTTGCGGCGGCCAGAAGCCTGGAACCCGCCCGCGGCCGATTAGCAACATGGGGGGCCCCGACATGGCCCCCCATACCCCCGACGCTCGGAGCGCCCCGGCGAAGCCGTGTCGCTCCTCGATACGCCGACAGGCTCCTAGAATAGAAGGGCTGCCTCAGGTCCTCAGATCGCCATGGAGACCTGGCCCGTCCGCCGGTAGGCGGCGGGATCGAGCGGCACGTTGATGCACCAGACCTCGTCGGAAGCCAGCGCCCGCTCCAGCGCCGGGGCGATCTCCCGCGCGTCGGTGACGAACGCGCCGCGGCCCCCCAGGGCCTGCACCATCAGGTCGTAGCGAGTCGTCGGAAGCGACGTCGCCACCGCCCGCGTCTCACCGAAGAACGCGAGCTGCGGGTTGCGGATCTGACCCCAGCCGCCGTCGTTGCCGACGATACAGGTCAGCGGCAGCCCGAAGCGGACGGCTGTCTCCAGCTCCATCCCATTCAGGCCGAGGGCCCCGTCGCCGGCGACGAGTAGGACGCGCTGCTCGGGGTGGAGCAGCTTGGCGGCGATGGCGAACGAGGGTCCCACGCCCAGGCATCCGAAGGGGCCGGGATCGAGCCACTGTCCGGGACGAGCCAGCGGCACGATCTTCGACGCGCAGCCGACGACGTCACCGCCGTCGCCCACGACGATCGTCTCTGGTGTGACCACCCGCGCGATCTCGGCCGCCCAGCGGTAGTGCGAGACGGGCACCTGGTCGGAGGCGCACTGCACGGCGAGCCGGTCCCGGCCCTCGCGCTCTTTGTCGGCCACGCGGCGTCGCCAGTCGTCCCATCGCATCGGTCCCGAAGCCGGCACGATCTCGGTAAGGTGCTCCAAGGCGCGGCCGATGTGCGCGGCCAGCCCGATCTCCACGGGTCGGTTGCGTCCAAGCTCGGCGGGATCGCAGTCGATCATGGCCACCATCGCTCCCTCGGCGAACGTCGGCGGCCGGCCATAGCCCAGGCGGAAGTCCAACGGCGCCCCCAGAACCAGAACGAAGTCGGCACTGGCCAGCGCCCAGCCGCGCGCCTGAGCGAAGGCCAGGGGGTGGTCGAAGGGCAGGCAGCCGCGCCCGGCACCGTTCATGAAGACGGGCACCCCGGCGGCTTCCGCGAACGCGGCCAGGCTCTTCGCCGCGTCGTCCCAGTAGACGCCGCTGCCGGCCAGCACGACCGGACGCTCCGAGCGCGAGAGCAGGTTTCCGAGCCGGGCCACCGCCTCGGGGTCCGCTGCCGCGGGGGTGCGGTGCAGATAGCGCGAGGGGATCGGAGCCAGCCGGTCCTCCACGCGCTTCATCAGGACGTCCACGGCGATCTCGACGAAGACGGGCCCCGGCCGGCCGGTGAGTGCAGTGCGAATCGCGGTCGTCAGCACCTCAGGGATCTGACGGGTGTCGCTCACCGCCCACGACCCCTTGGTGACCGGGCGCAACAGCGCGACCTGCTCCATCTCCTGCAGCGCGCCGAGCCCGCGGAGGGCCAGCGGCGCCGCGCCGCCGATGAGCAGCACCGGGCTTCGGGCCGAGTGGGCGTTGGCCATACCGGTCACCGCGTCGGTCACCCCCGGCCCGGCGGTCACGACGGCGACGCCGACATTCCGGGTGAGCCGCGCATAGGCGTCGGCGGCGTGAGCCGCCGCCTGCTCGTGGCGCGTGTCGATGACGCCGATGCCTTCGCTGAGGCAGCCATCGTAGATCGGCAGGATGTGGCCGCCGCACAGCGTGAAGACGTGCCCCACGCCGGCCTGTTTGAGCACCCGAGCCACCAGCTCGCCGCCGGTCATCTCAGCCATGGCTGCGCTCCGCGGTCGGACGCAACAGCGTCGCGCCCGACTGCTCCATCCGACCCAGCTCGTCGAAGACGCACCACTGCTCGACCACCCGGCCACCGGCCACGCGAAAGATCGAGATCTCCGGGAGGACCACCGTTCGCCCGGTTGGCGGCACGCCCCAGAAGCGGCCGCGGCGGGTGCCCGTCGAGGTTTCACGGGCTCGGATCCGCGTCACGCCCTGCCGGACGCCCTCCAGGCCCCGCCGCTCGGGCAGTTCGCTGCTTGGCGGGAAGTGCGCGACGAACTCCGGCGCGTACACCGAGTCGATGGCGGCGCTCTCGCCGGTGTTCCAGATACTGTGGAGCCGGCGGATGAGGTCGCGATGGATTCCCTCCGGCTTCCGGCGCCGGTGGGGGCGTCGCAACAGCTCTCCCCCGCAGTTCGGACAGGTCTGCGCCAGCGTCAGGCTACAGGGGCCACGCGCCATGGCTTCCTCCGCAGTACGCCCAGGTACCTCTCCAACGCCACACCGCCTCGCGATCGGCAGTTCTGCACCCGGGTGGACCCGTTCACCGGAAACGGGGCAGGATCTCGGCGGCGATGATCTCCATCTGCTCGCGTTCGTCGGGCGGGTCGCAGATGGCGTTCAGGAGGAAATAATTGCAGCCGGCAGTCCGGAACGCCTCGAGGCGCTCGGCGCATTGCTCGGGCGTGCCGATCACGCCGTAGCGCTCGGCCAGGGGGCCGAAGTCCTGAGCGTAGCGGCGGCTGAGCCGCGCCACCCAAGCGTCGCGGGCCCGCTCGTAGTC
Source organism: Candidatus Rokuibacteriota bacterium (assembly GCA_050731755.1). Lineage (GTDB taxonomy): Bacteria > Methylomirabilota > Methylomirabilia > Rokubacteriales > CSP1-6 > JBOHPP01. Next base: position 4,615 of record JBOHPP010000221.1, read on the forward strand.
GCGCCCGACGGTGATGAAGGTGAGATGGGCGGTGGCGAACCCGTCCAGCGTGCGGCCGTGCGCGCCGGCAGCCGCGCGGATCTTGTCCAGGCTCTGCCGGTAACGCTCGGGCGTGACGACGTAGGAGACCCAGCCGTCCCCTTGCCGGCCGGCCCGGGCCAGGGCGGCGTCCGAGCGACCTCCGATCCAGATGGGCGGCCCCGGCTTCTGAACGGGTTTGGGATCGATGCTCACGCCGTCGAAGCTCGTGAAGCGCCCCTTGAACGTCGCCGGCGTGTCGCGCCAGAGGGCCCGGACGACCTCGATGGCCTCGCTCACCCGGGCGCCCCGTTCGCGATGGGGGACGCCGCACGCTTCGAACTCCTTGGGGTTCTCGCCGCCCACGCCCACCCCGAAAATGAGGCGACCCTCCGAGAGCACATCCAGCGTGGCCGTGACTTTGGCGGCGACAGCCGGCGGACGGAGGGCCAGGAGGTAGACGGCGCTGCCCAGGCGCAGGCGCCGCGTGATCGAGGCGTAGCTCGCCAGCAGCGTCAGCGACTCATAGAGCGGCAGGTTGAAGGAGACGTGGTCGCCACACCAGACGGAGTCGAACCCCAATGCTTCGACTCGCCGCGCCAGGTCGAACTGCGCGGCCGGTGGGTGGAGCGAGAGAAACGCGCCGAACGCGGTCACCGCGGGAACGCCTCGCGCAGGCCGCCGTCCACGGTGATCGTGCAACCGGTCGTCTTGGCCGAGCGGTCGGAGGCGAGAAACAGGACGGCCTCGGCCACGTCCTCGGGCAGGATACGTACGCCCAGGAGATTGCGCTTGCGGTAGAAGTCCTCGAGCTCGCCAACGCCGATGCCCTGGGCGGCCGCCCGCTGGCGGCGCACCTCGTCGGACCAGAGTCGCGAATCCTGGAACACGGCATCCGGGTTGACGATGTTGGCGCGGATGCCGTGGGGCGCGCCCTCCAGCGCCAGGACCTTGGCCAACTGGGCCTCGGCGGCCTTGGCCGCCGAGTACGCCGCGAAGTCCTTGCCCGGGGCCATGACGTTCTTGGTGGCCACGAACACCAGGGCGCCCCCCAGGCCCTGGCGCATCATGATCCTTACCGCGTCGCGAGCCGCGAGGAAATGCCCGGTAGCGTTCACCGCGAAGGAGCGCTCCCAGTCGTCGAGGGCCAGGTCGGCCACCGGCGCCGAGTGCGCGATACCGGCGTTGGAGACGAGGATGTCGAGTCCGCCATAGGCGAGCACGGCCTCTTCGAAGGCGGCGCGGACCGACGCCTCGCGGGTCACGTCCATCGCGAGTGCCAGGGCCCGCCCGGCGCCGACCGCCGCCGTGATCTCGTCGGCGGTCCGGCGCGCCCCGGCCTCGTCGATGTCACCGACGAGGACATGCGCGCCTTCGGCGGCCAGACGGCGGGCAATGGCCCGGCCGATGCCGGAGGCGCCGCCGGTGACGAGCGCGATCCGCCGGGCCAGCTCCTTCTCGGGGGGCGCCAGCGTGAGCTTGTAGAGCTCGAGCGGCCAGTACTCCACGTCGAAGGCCTCACGAGGCGTCAGCGACACGTACTCGCCGAACGCCGCGGCGTTGCCCATGACGTCGATGGTGTGGTGGTAAATATCACTGACGATCCCGGCGGTCCGGCGGTCCCGACCCGCCGCGAACATGCCCAGCCCTGGGACCAGCACGAGACGCGGCAGCGGATCCGTGAGGTCCGCCCCCGCGAAGCGGTGCTCTTCGAAGTAACGGGTGTAGTCTCGTTCGAAGCCGGTGAGCGCGGCCTCGATCGCCGTCAGCACCCGTCCGGCATCGCCCGCGTCGTCGAGGGCGACGAAGCAGGGCAGTCGCTTGGTGTAGATCGTGTGATCGGGAGTGGCCGGCCCCACCTGAGAGACGACCGCGGCGTCAGCCGAGGACACGAACTCGGCGACCGCCGACGAGTGGTCGAAGGTGACGACCTGCCGCCGAGCTCGGGAGAGCAAACCCCGAAGACGTGGCGCGACGGCCAGCGCCACCTCGCGCCGCCGCTCGGGCGGGAGCATCACCACCCGTGACCCGCCGAAACGCCGGCGCCCCCGCCGGCGTTCGGCGATCGCCTCCTCGGCGCGGGTGATCAACTCGATCGTGGCCTCGTAGGCTTCGCGGACCGTCGCGCCCCAGGTGATGGTGCCGTGCTTCTCGAGCACGAGAGCCCGGGCGTCGGGGTGGGCGGCGATGGCGTCGGCGACGTCCTTGGAGATCCGAAAGCCCGGCCGCCGATAGGCCAAGGCGATCACCTCTTTGCCATAGACGCCGTCCAGTACCTCGCGGCCGCGCGCGTTGTTGGTGAGGGAGACGACCGCGTCGGCGTGGGTGTGAATGACCGCGTGGGCGTCGAGGAAGCCGTGGAGCAGCGTCTCGATCGAGGGCCGGGGACCACCCGGCTCCTGGAGCGCCCGCGCCAGGTAATCGACCATCTCCTGATCACCCAGGTCGTCGCGCTCGAGCAGCGCGCGGATGTCGTCCATGCGGACGCCCGGGAAGTCGCGCGCTTGGATGGACTTGAGATCGGAGCCGCTGCCCTTGACCCGCAGCACGTCGATGCTCCGGCCGCGGTGATCGCGCTCGGTCCGCTTGATCGAGGTGTTGCCGCCGCCCCAGACGACGAGCGAGGTCTCGGCGCCGATCAGTCGTGAGGCGTAGACGAGCAGGTCGAGCTCGGAGAGCGCGGCGGCTTCGGCATCGGTCCAGCGGGAGCGCATTCCCGCCACGATACCACGAAGCCGCCGGGCTCCGCGGTCAGCGCACGCTGTAGATGGCGATCCTGTCGCTCGGCTGGAACGCCGCCTGGGGTGTCTCCACCCGCTCCGACGGCGACCGGGACGGCGTCGCCGCCCGGCTCGTCGCCGGGGAGCCGGCACCGCCGAAGATCGTCCCGCACTCCTCCTTGGTCTTGTACGCGCCATAGCCCGAACCGAGCACCGCTCCGGCGACACCACCGATGAGCGCGCCCTGGCCCGCGCCCTTGCCACCATCGGCGATGGCGCCGCCGGCCGCCCCCACGCCGGCGCCGATCAGGCTTCCCAGAAGCCCCGGCTTGGCGATCCTAAGGGCGCGGTCCCCGCCGGTTGCGCAGTCCGCGGGCGTTGCGGCCGTGGGCGCGGCGGGCGGTGGAGCCGGAGAGGCCGCGGGCACCGTCGGCACCGGCGCCGGAACCGTGGACGCCGTGGTCACCGGCACCGGGCGATGCGCTGTTTGATCCACTGGGGCTGCTGGAGCGGGCGCCGGACGGGGCGCGCGAGCCACGGGCGGCCGAGCGGCCGGCTTCGCGGCAACGAGGACGGACCGAGCCTCCGGGGTCGTGACGAGCGTGACGTCAGCGGCCGAGGGTCGCATGAGGTAGGCGGTGGTCACTCCGGTCACGAGTGCGGTCGTGCCCGCCAGGGCCATCCCGATGGCGGCGAGTTTCCAGGGGTTGTTCATGGCCTCGTCCTCCTTCTGTCACGGCCTTTGACGACCCCCTGGACCGGGCTATTCGAGGGCTCGTCGACGGTGGACGGCGACCGTGCTTCGCCCGTACTCTTACAGGCATCTGGGAGGCCGATGACGATGAGCGCGCCGATCGACAACCTCATCATGAACTACCCGCTCAC
>JBOHPP010000222.1:0-5189 GCA_050731755.1 Candidatus Rokuibacteriota bacterium
GCCTATCCCAGTCGGCGCAAGAACCCGGAGCTGGTCGAGCTGTCGACGGGTTCGATGGGACTCGGCGCCGTGCAGGCGACCTTCGGTGGGCTCGCCACCCGCTACCTCGTCGATCACGGCGGCGCCGCGGTGCCGGAGCGCTTCATCGTGATGGTGGGCGACGCCGAGCTGGACGAAGGCAACGTGTGGGAGGCGCTCGGCGAGGAGGCGGTGGGCGAGCTCGGCAACGTCCTCTGGATCGTCGACGTCAACCGCCAGAGCCTGGACCGGATCGTACCCGACACTCGCGGGCGCCAGCTTCCCGCGCTGTTTGCGGCCTTCGGCTGGCGGGTCATCGAGCTGCGCTGGGGTGCGCGCCTCCGTGCGCTCTTCGCCCGTCCGGACGGCGGGGCGCTGCAGGCGCGCCTGGAGAGCATGCCGTACGCCGAGTATCAGAGTCTGCTCCGGCTCCCCGGCGCGGCAGTGCGGAAGGCGCTCGTCACCCGGCCCACCGGCGATACCGATGGCGGGATCGATGGTCTGCTGGCCGAGGTGCCGGACGAAGCGCTGTCCCCTCTCGTCGCCGACGTCGGCGGTCACGACCTCGCCACGATCCTCAACGCGTTCGCCGAGGCCGAGCGGGAGCGTGGGCGGCCCACGGTGATCCTGGCCCACACGGTCAAAGGCTGGGGTTTGCCCTTCGCCGGCGATTCTCTGAACCACACCGCGCTGCTGACGGCGGCCCAGATCGGCGACCTGCGCACGGCGTTCGGGATCGCCCCTGGCGCGGAATGGCAGGGCTTCGCCGAAGGGACGCCAGAGGCGGAGTGGATCCGCGGTCTCTCGCCTGTCTTCAAACCGCCGGCACCCCGCCCGCTGGCGGCGACCGTCCCGCTTGACCTCGACGAACCGTATCCAGGCGAGTTTTCCACACAGGAAGCGTTTGGCCGGGTGCTGGGCGCGCTGAGCCGTCTGCCCATCGGCGACGCTATCGTGACGGTGTCGGCCGATGTCGCCGTGACGACGCATCTGGCCGGTTGGATCAACCGCAAAGGGATCTACTTCCCACGGCGGCGGCCGGGCTACACCGGCGATGGGCCTCAGGCCGTGCAGTGGCGGGAGTCGGAGCGCGGTCAGCACATCGAGATCGGCATCGCCGAGCACAACCTCTTCCTGCTCCTGGGCGCGCTGGGGCTTACCCGCGAGCTCACCGGGGCCACGCTGCTGCCGATCGGCACGCTCTACGATCCCTTCGTCTCGCGAGGGTTGGACGCCCTGTACCACGCTCTCTATTCGGGGGCCCGCTTCGTTGTGGTGGCCACCCCCTCGGGGGTGAGCCTCGCCCCCGAGGGCGGCGCGCATCAATCGGTGATCACGCCGGGGTTGGGCGTCGCGCTTCCCGATCTCGTCTATTTCGAGCCGGCCTTCGCGCGCGAGGTTGAATGGATCCTGCTGGCCGCGCTAGCCGACATCGCCGAGCGGCGGGGCGAGAGCCTCTACCTCAGGCTGTCGACGCGCCCGGTGGATCAGCGCCTGGCGCCGCCGCCGAGCGCCCCTTACCGCGACGATGTCCTGGCCGGCGCGTACCGCCTGATCGACGCGCGCGAGGAGGCGGGCTGGGATCCCGAGGCGAACGCCGTCCACGTCTTCGCCGCCGGCGTCATGGTCCCCGAGGCCGTGGCGGCGAGCCGGCGGCTGCGCGAGCGGGGCATCTTCGCGAACGTGTTCGTGGTGACGAGCCCCGACCGCCTCTACCGTGGCCTCCGCACGCCGCGCGCTCACCTGGAGCGCCTCGTCAGCGCTGAGGAAGAAGGTGTCCCGCTGGTGTCGGTGCTCGACGGTCATTCCCACGCGTTGGCGTTCCTGGGCTCCGCGCTGGGTGTGCCGCAGGTCCCGCTTGGTGTCGACCACTTCGGCCAGTCGGGGACCCGAGCCGATCTCTACCGTCACTATGGAATCGACGCCGACGCGATCGTCGCCGCCTCGCGCCTGCTGCTCGGGGAGCCCGGTGTTCGCTGAGCCCTTCGTACCCCCGCGCGCCCGCGTGCTTTTGATATCATCCCCGCGCAACGCGTGAAAGGAGAAGCGCCATGCGTCGACTGATCGTCTTCGGACTGCTTCTGGCCTTGGCCGTCGTCGCGGCCACGTCCGGCTTCGCCGCGTATCCCGACCGCCCGGTGAAGCTCATCGTTCCCTGGGCGGCAGGCGGCGACACCGACTCGATCTTCCGTCCGTTCCAGCAGCAGCTGCAGAAACACCTGGGCGGCACGGTCGTCATCGCCAACGTGACCGGCGCCTCCGGCACGGCGGGGGCGCGCGAGGCCAAGAACTCTCCGCCCGACGGCTACACCGTCTACGCCATCCACGACTACATCCATTCCACCTACTACACCGGCGTCGCCGACGTCGCCTACTCGGACTTCGAGCCGGTGTGCTCGGTGTCGGAGACGCCGTCGGTGCTCACCGCGAGCCCCAAGACGAAGTGGTCGTCCTGGCAGGAGCTGCTGGCCGACGCCAAGGCGCGGCCGGGCCAGATCACGGTGGGGGCGACCCTGGGCTCCACCAGCCACTTCTTCCCCGCCCTCATCGAGAAGGCCGCCGGGATCAAGTTCAAGTACGTCTCCTACGAGGGGCTGGCGCCGCGGATGAACGCCATCCTCGGCGGGCACATCGACCTGACCGACTCCAACCTCACCCAGAAGGGCAAGGTGGAGGCCGGGCAGCTCAAGTTCCTGGGCATCGGCACCGAGAAGCGGCTGCCCGACGCGCCCACAGTGCCCACGCTCAAGGAGCTTGGCGTCAACGTCGTGTACGCGGTGACCCGTGGCCTCGTCGTCCCCAAGGGCACGCCGGCCGACCTCGTGGCCCGGCTGGAGGCCGCCTGCGCCAAGGCCACGGCGGAGCCGAAGTTCGCCGAGGACATGGCCAAGCAGGGCACGTTCGTGCGATTCATGGACCGCAAGGCGTACGCGGAGTTCTTCAAGAAGAACGATCAGCTAAACAAGGATCTGGCGCGCGACTTGGGGCTCTTGAAACGTTAACGGTGGTGGCAGCGCGCGTGAACAGGGGAGTTCGAGGGGGGACTTCGTAGCGTGACAGCGCGCGTGAACAGGGGAGTTCGAGGGGGGACCGCCTCGGGTCCCCCCTCGATTTAATGACCATCAGGCGGGACGGCGTCGCCGGCCTGGTCTGTCTGGCCGGCTCGCTGGTCCTGTTGGGAGCCTCGTACGGGCTGCCCCAGCCGGCGCTGGTCCCGATCGGTCCCGGCTTCTACCCGCGGATCCTCTTCGGCGTCATGGCGGCGCTGAGCGCGGCGCTGGTCGTCGCCGACCTCGCCCGCCGGCACCGCCCGGCGCCGGCGGCCCCCGCGCGTTACCGGCTGGTCGTCCTCGCCTTCGTCGTCTTCGCCGCCTACGTGGTGCTCCTGCCACTCCTCGGGTATCGACTGGCAACTTTCCTCTTCGTCGGCGTGACGCAGGTAGCCCTGGACCCGCCGCGCGGCCGGCGCTGGTGGATGGTGCTGGCGGTGGCCCTGGCCACGACGGTGGTCACCTATTACGTCTTCGAGCGCTACCTCTCCGTGCTGCTGCCGCGCGGCCGCGTGACGGGATTCTGAACGGTGTTCGCCCAGCTGCTGGCCAGCTTGGTCGAGGTGCTGCAGCCCCAGTACCTGTTGCCCCTGACGATCGGGACGGTGGCTGGACTCATCGGCGGGGCCCTGCCCGGAGTGACCATCACGATGACCATCATCATCGTGCTGCCGTTCACCTTCGGCCTGGACCCCCTGGCCGGGCTGGCGGCGATGATCGGCGTCTACGTGGGCGGCGAGACGGGGGGCCTGGTCACGGCCAGCCTGCTCGGCATCCCGGGCACGCCCTCGGCGGTGGCCACCACGTTCGACGGCTTTCCCATGGCCCGCCGGGGCGAGCCGGGACGCGCAGTGTGGCTGGGCACCTGGGCCTCCTTGTTCGGCGGGCTGCTGGGCGCCGTCTTCCTGATCGCCGCGACCATCCCGCTGGCGCGGTTCGCGCTGCAGTTCGGCCCCTGGGAGTACTTCTCGCTGTTCATCTTCGCCTTGTCGATGGTGGCCGGGCTCACCGAGCACTCCCTGCTCAAGGGCTTTCTCTCCGGCACCATCGGGCTCGTGATCACCGTGATCGGGACCGACCCTATCATGGCCATCCCCCGCTTCACCTTCGGCACCGACTTTCTCCGCTCGGGGTTCCAGTTCCTGCCCGTGCTCATCGGGGTCTTCGCCTTCGCCCAGATCATGACCGACATCGAGAAGATGGCGACCGGCACCGCAGCCGTGCGCGTGGAGATACCGAGCCTGGCCGTGTCCCACCTGGCCGTGATCTGGGACATCCTCAGGCGCCCGTTCCTGCTGCTCTGGTCCACACTGATCGGGCTCTGGATCGGCGTGCTGCCGGCCATCGGCGGCAGCGCGGCCAGCGTCATGGCCTACGATCAGGCCAAGAAGTTCTCCAAGCATCCGGAGAAGTTCGGCACCGGCATCCCCGAGGGCATCATCGCGTCGGAGGCGTCCAACAACGCCAACGTGGCCGGCTCGCTGGTGACGATCATGGCCTTCGGCATCCCCGGCGACGCGGTGACGGCGGTGATGCTGGGGGCCATGATCATCCACGGCATCCAGCCCGGCCCGCTCTTCATGACGCAGCAGCCCCAAATCGCCTATGGGATCTTCGCCGCCTACCTGCTGGCCCACCCGGTGATGATGCTCCTGCAATGGCTCCTGAGCCGGGTGTACCTGCGCATCGTGCAGGTGCCGCGCTCGGTGCTGGTGCCGGTGGTCCTCGTGCTCTGCGTGATCGGCGCCTACGCCCTCAACAACACGATGGACAACGTGTGGGCGCTCCTGCTGTTCGGGGTGCTGGGCTACCTCATGGTGAAGTTCGGCTTTCCCCTGGCGCCCCTCATCCTGGGCGTCATCCTGGGCGACCAGATCGAGATCAACCTCGTGCGCTCACTCATGACCGACGCCGATCCCTGGCTGTTCGTCACGCGCCCCATTTCGGGCGCCATGCTGGGGCTCTCCGTGCTCTCCGTGATGCTGGCGCTCTGGCAGCACCGGCGCCAATACCGGCGGGAGGCGCCGGCGGCGACGGCCGACGCCGACTTCTGAGCCGAGTTCGGGGGGGCTTGGAGGGCGGCGTGTGCGGCCGCCAACTGAACGGGGAGGTTTGGAGGGG
>JBOHPP010000223.1:0-26788 GCA_050731755.1 Candidatus Rokuibacteriota bacterium
CGCGCGACACCTGTCTCCCACGCCGCCAGGGCCACCCCTTCGGCCACGGCCGGGGCCACGCTCTTGTTGAAGACGCTGGGGATGATGTACTCCTCGCTGAGCTCGCTCCGGCTCACGCACGCCGCCAGGGCTCGCGCCGCGGCCACCTTCATCTCGTCGTTCACCGTCCGGGCTCGGGAGTCCAGCAGGCCACGAAAGAATCCCGGGAAGCAGAGCACGTTGTTGATCTGATTGGGATAGTCCGAGCGCCCGGTCGCCATCACCGCCGCGTGGCGGCCGACCTCCTCAGGTTGGATCTCGGGCACCGGGTTGGCCATGGCGAAGATGATCGGGCGGCGGGCCATCCGCTTGATGTCCCGCACGGTGAGGATGCCGGGGACGCTGAGCCCGATGAACACGTCGGCCCGCTCCAGAGCGTCGCCCAGCCCGCCTCTTACCTGGCGGGCATTGGTGGCGGAGGCCACCCAGCGCTTCATGAAGTCCATGCCGACGGAGCGGCCACGAAAGAGGGTCCCGTGCTCGTCCACGCCGATGACATCGCGCACGCCGCTGGAGAGCAGGATCTTGATGGTTGCCGTCCCGGCGGCGCCCACCCCAGTCACCACCACCCGCAGCCGCTTCAGGTCCTTACGCACGATCCGGAGCGCGTTGAGGAGCGCGGCCAACACCACCACCGCGGTGCCGTGCTGGTCGTCGTGGAACACCGGGATGTCGAGATCCTTCCGCAGCCGATCCTCGACCTCGAAGCAGCGGGGGGCGGCGATGTCTTCCAGGTTGACCCCGCCGAAAGCCGGGGCCAGCAGCTTGACCGTCTCCACGATCTTGTCCACGTCCTTGGTGGCCAGGCAGATGGGGAAGGCATCGACGTTGGCGAAGTCCTTGAAGAGCATCGCCTTGCCTTCCATCACCGGCAGGGCCGCCTCCGGTCCAATGTCGCCCAGCCCCAGCACGGCAGTGCCGTCGGTGACCACGGCCACGCTGTTCTGCTTCATGGTCAGCGCAAAGGCGCGCTCGCGGTCCTCCCGAATGGCCAGGCACACGCGGGCCACGCCCGGGGTGTAGACCATCGACAGGTCGTCGCGGTTCCGGATAGGCACCTTGTTGCGGATCTCGATCTTGCCCCCGAGGTGCATGAGGAAGGTCCGGTCGGAGACGTTGATCACCCGGACGCCGGAGACGTGCCGCAGGCGATTGACGATTTCCTGGCCGTGGTGGCTGTCCCGGGCCTTGACGGTGATGTCGCGCACCACCCGGTCGCGGCCGGACTCGACCAGGTCCACCGCTCCGATGTCGCCACCGGCTTCGCCGATGGCCAGGGCCACCCGCCCGAGCATGCCGGGGCGGTTCTTGATGGCCAGGCGAAGCGTGATGCTGTAGCTGGCGCTCGGGGCGACGGCCATCAGGACGCTTCCCGGGGCAGAACCCGACGGATGAGGTCGAGCACGAGCGTGGCCGCACGGATGCGGATCGACGACAGGTCGCCTCCGAACCGATACTCCCGCGCGTCCCGTTGGCTGTCCGTGGCGACGGCGACGCTGACCCGCGTGGCCGGCGGCGAGGTCTCCGGGGAGGGCTCGAGGCACACCGCGGCGCCCACGCCCGCGCCCGCCCACTTGGCCACGGCCGTCGCCAGCGCGCGCGCCCGCTCCTCGGCAGTGCCGCTGGCGCCAAGATCGACCCCCAGGCGCTCGGCGTCGGCCGACTCGGAGAGGACGACCGCGCCCGCGAACTGTCCGGGGGCGGCGGCCGCGAGCCGCCCACTGGCCAGGCCGGCCGAACCGAGCTCGGCGAGGGCCGCCCGGGTGTTGGCGGCGCGCAGGCGCGTGGCGACCTCGCCCTCCAACGTGGCCTCGTCGGCTCCGAACACCGCCTCCCCGAGCCGAGCCCGGACCTCCATTTCCACCGGCGCGATGAGCCAGGCGGCGGATTCCGGGTCGTCGGCCTTGGCGGCGATTCGGACGTCGACCTGGCCCAGGTGAGCGAGCGTCCCCACCGTCGGATTGGCGCCCTTCTCCATGAAATCGGCGAGCAGTTCCCCGATCCTGCTCTCGCCGATCCCCACCGTCTTGAGCACACGCAGGCGGATCTCGCCCCGGATTCCCAAACGCCCGTGCAGGTAGGGAATCACGCGGCTCACAAGGAGGTGCTCCATCTCCCGGGGAACCCCGGGCAGGGTAATGACCGTTGTACTTCTGTGCTCAACGATGAAGGCGGGCGCCGTCCCGACCGGGTTCTCGATCGCGATGGCGCCGGCAGGCATGTAGGCTTGTCGCCGGTTCGACGGCGAGGCGCGCATCCCCCGGGAGGCAAAGAAGGTCTCGATCTGGCCCATCAGATTCTCGTCGAACACCAGTTCGCGCTCGGTCGCCGCAGCGACCGCCTCCCGGGTCACGTCGTCGGCGGTGGGCCCGATCCCCCCGGTGGTGATCACCACATCGGAGCGGGCGAGTGCCTGGCGGAGGGTCGCCGTGAGGCGGCCAAGGTTGTCGCCCACCGTCGTCTTGTAGAAGAGGTCGAGTCCGATCCCCGCGAGATGGCGGGCGATTACCGCTGAGTTGGTGTCGACGATCTGGCCGAGCAGCAACTCGGATCCGATGGCGATGACCTCGGCCTTCAACGAGCCCTCCGGGCCGCCCATCATAGCAGAGCAAGACGGGGCTGAATATGTGAACGCCGTTTCCCAGTCTATCAATCCGGGCGGAACGCTAGAGACGTAAATACCACACATTACATAACTCCGTAACGTCCTGGCTTGGTTCTTGAACTACACAGCGGAACGAAACGAACCCTACCCGGGACGCATCTAAGTAAGCGGAGAGCCGGGTGACATCATGACATTCAGAGAGCCCGACAACGAGGCGGTGAGCGCGACGGCCGTCGCGCCTACGGCACTCATGCCCGAAGAGCCCGTCGACGCGCCCCCGCTGGTCGACCTGGAGAGCGAGGAAGCGGCGTCGGTGCCGGAGGAGATGCTCCAGGCCTCGCCGGCGCGCGGCGAGGATCCGGTCCGTCTCTACCTCAAGGAGATTGGGAAGGTCCCGCTGCTGACCGCTCGGCAGGAGGTGGAAATCGGGCGCCGGATCGAGATGGGGCAAATCGCGCTGCGGCGGGCGCTGGTCGCGATCCCCATGGCGCTGCGCGAGCTGCTGGCGGTGGCCGATCGCCTCCGGCACGGCGACGTCGCAGCCGATGACGTGATCGTCCTGCCGGAGGGCGGCGAGATCGACGCTGTCGAGATCCGGCGAGTGCTCAACGCGTTCGCGCGGATCCGCCGGCTCGAGCGGGAGATCGCGCGGCTCGAGGAGGCGCTCGGCGCCCGCCGCCGCTCGGCGGCCACCCGGCAGAACTACGCCAAGTGGATCGTGGCGAACCGGGAGGGGATCCAGAAGATTGTGGCCGATCTGCCCCTCAAGCCCGCGCTGATCGATGGGCTGGTGGGCCGCGTGCAGCGGCATTGCCAGAGCATCGAGAAGCTCGGCCAGGAGGCTCAGCGCCGGGGTGCTGCGGGCGCCGCGGCGGCGCGGGAGCTGCGCCGGCAGGAGCGCGAGGTCGGGCTGCCCCGGCGGAAGCTACAGGCCGTGCTCGGCGAGATCGTCCGGAGCGACCGGGTGGTGCGTCAGGCCAAGAAGGAGCTGATGGAGGCCAACCTCCGCCTGGTGGTCTCGGTGGCCAAGCGATACCTAGGGTCCGACCTCTCACTGCTCGACCTGATCCAGGAGGGCAACATCGGCCTCATGAAGGCCGTGGACCGTTTCCAGTACCGCCGGGGCTTCAAGTTCTCCACCTATGCCACGTGGTGGATCCGTCAGGCCATCACCCGGGCCATCGCCGACCACTCGCGCACGATCCGGATCCCGGTGCACATGGTGGAGACCCTCAACCGGATCTCGCGGGTGGGCCGCTCGATGGTCAACGAGCTGGGGCGGGAGCCCACGCCCGAGGAACTGGCCCAGCGCACGGGGGTGCCGGCCAAGAAGGTCCGGCTGATCCTCGAGTCCTCGCGCAAGCCGCTGTCGCTGGAGACGCCGATCGGCGAGGACTCCGAGCTGGGCGACTTCCTCGAGGACAAGTCGGCGGGCTCGCCCAACGACTCGCTGCTCAGCCAGGACCTCACGACCCAGGTGGAGCGCGCCCTGGGCACGCTGTCGCCGAAGGAGAAGGAGATTCTGCGGCTGCGCTTCGGCATCGGCGAGGAGGGCGAGCACACGCTGGAGGAGGTCGGCAAGCGCTTCGCGGTCACGCGAGAGCGCATCCGCCAGATCGAGGCCAAGGCGCTCCGCAAGCTGCGCCACCCGCTGCGCGGGCGCAACCTCAAGGCGTTTGTCGAGAACTAGCTGCGCACGTGGTCGGGCGGGGGCGGGGAGGCTCCCGCTCGACCACGCTGTCCGACATCACTTCCCGCCTGTCCTACCGCCACGATGTACGGTCGGGACCGACACACTACCCAGAAGATACGGGTCGAGCAGGAGCCTCCCCGCCCCCACCCGACCACGTGGCAACGGTCCTCGCCTATCTCTTGAGCTCACGACGGCGCGGGTGGCGCCGGCAGCCGACGGCTACACTGGCATCACGCCGTGTTTCTTCCAGGGGCGCTCGACCTTCTTGCTCTTCGCCATCTCCAGGGCCCGGCAGAGGACGGGGCGGGTGTCGCTGGGGTCGATGACGTCGTCGATGAGCGCGGCGGCGGCAGCCGTGTAGGGGTTGATCAGCTTCCTGAACTCGTCGACTCGCCGGGTCCGCTCCGCGTCGGGATCGGGCGCCCCGCCGATCTCCTTGCGAAAGATGATGTTGGTTCCGCCCTCCGGCCCCATGACGCTGATCTCGGCCGTGGGCCAGGCCACGATGAGGTCGGGCTCGTAGGCGCGGCCACACATGACGAAGTAGCCGGCGCCGTAGGCCTTGCGCAGCACGACGGTGAGCTTGGGCACCGTGGCCTCGCTCACGGCGTAGAGCATCTTGGCGCCGTGGCGGATGATGCCCGCGCGCTCGACCTTGGAGCCGACCAGGAACCCCGGCACGTCCTGCAGGAACACCAGCGGAAGACCGAAGGCGTCGCAGAGCATGATGAAGCGCGCCGCCTTGTCGGCCGCGTCGTTGTCCAGGGCGCCGCCCAGGACCATGGGCTGGTTGGCCACCAGCCCGACGGGCTGCCCGGCCAGCCGCGCCAGCCCCACGACGATGTTTCGGGCCCAGCCGGGCTTCAGCTCGAAGAAGCCGCCCCCGTCCACCACCGCCCGGATGACCTTCTTGACGTCGTAGGCCCGGCGCGGATTGTCGGGCACGACGTCGAGCAGCGCGCGGTCCCGGCGGTCTATGGGATCCGCGCAGGAGGTCCGGGGTGGCGGTTCGCTGTTGTTCGACGGGAAGAACGACAGGTACTCCTTGATGGCGGCGATGCAGGCGCGGTCGTCGGCCACCTCGAGGTCGGCGCAGCCCGATATTTCGCAGTGCACCCGGGAGCCCCCCAGCTCCTCCGCCGTGATGTCCTCGCCCACCACGGCCTTGACGAGCGGGGGCCCGCCGAGGGCCATGTGGCTCGTGCCCCTGACCATCGGCACGAAGTCGGCCAGCGCGGGAATGTACGCAGTCCCGGCCGCGCCCGGGCCCATCATCGCCGCCACCTGAGGGACGACGCCGGACATGATCGACTCCTCGCGGAAGAGCAGTCCGGAGCCGGCAAAGTTCCGCGAGCCGATCGCCTCCTGGATTCGCGCCCCCGCGGAGTCGATCAGCCAGATCATCGGGATGCGTTTGGTATAGGCGATCTCACGGGCGCGGTTGCCCTTGACCTCGGCCGTGCGCCCCATGGATCCGGCCATGACGGTGAAGTCGTAGGCGATGACGGAGGCCAGGCGTCCGCCGATCGTCCCGAAGCCGGTGACCACGCCGTCGGCCGGGGTCTCGCGTCCCGCCATCTCCGGGGAGACGCCAGCATGGGTGGCCAGGATGCCGATCTCGGTGAAACTGCCGGCATCGAAGAGCACATCCAGACGCTCCCGGACGGTCAGCTTGCCGGCCGCGTGCTGCCTGGCCACCGCCTCTTCGCCGCCCATCCGTTCGGCGCGAGACCGGCGGGCAGCGAGGTCGTCGGCCAGGTCCTTCATGCCCATCGCCGGCTCATGTCGCCCTGGTTGGAGACGAAGAGCTGGTAGGTGGCAATGCCGGTGTCCGGCGGCGAGCCCTGGATCATGGTGATCATCGTGGCGATCTCGCTCCGGTGATGGGTGGCGTGGTTCGCCACGTGCTGGAGCAGCGGCCAGAGGATCAGCTGGTACGGCTTGCCGTCGGTGGACTTGTAGGCGATGACCCGACCGAGGTCGGCTGGCGTCAGCGCCTGGATGAAGCCGCGCTGCTCCTGCTCGGTCTCGTCCCAGCGCGGGCGCAGCTCGGCCAGCGTCTGGAATTCGGCGCCGGGCAGCCGGTCGGGCGAGGTCCCCTTCCAGCGGGCGAGCCACACCCAATCGGCGCCGTGGAGATGGCCGAACATCCGCCGCACGGTCGGGAAGCTGAACTGCTTGCCGACCTCGCGGCCGGCCGCTTCCTCGCCCAGCGTGACCGCGTGGTCGAACAGCCGCCGGTTGGCCCACCAGTGATAGTCGTAGAGCCCGCGGACGAGCTCGAGTGCCGTCGCGTCGCCCATGGCTGCCTCCTTACTCCAGCACCGCCACCGTGTCGCCTTCCTGCACCGTCTGCCCCTCCCGGACCCGGATCTCCTTGACCGAGCCGGCGCGGGGCGCCTCTACCGGAATCTCCATCTTCATCGACTCCAGCACGATCACGGGGTCGCCGGCCTGGACCCGGTCTCCAGGCTTCGTCGTGACCTGGAATACCACCCCCGTGATGTGAGCCTTGATCTCCTCAGGCATTGAACGCTCCTTGCTCGACCATCTGCGTGTGCACGGCCCCCCGCCGGAAGTCGGCGTGGCGCAGCACCCTGCTGAGGAAGGGGATCGTGGTCGGCACGCCCTCGACGACGCACTCGTCGAGAGCCTTGATCATGCGTTCCATGGCCTGACCACGCGAGTCGCCGTGGGCGATGAGCTTCATCAGCAGCGGATCGTAGTGCACGGACACCGCGCTGCCCGAGACCACGCCAGACTCTACGCGGATCCCTTCGCCGGCCGGCACCGTCAGCCGGGTGATCGTGCCCGGTGAGGGCAGGAATCTCTTGGCTGTGTCCTCCGCGTAGCTCCGACACTCGAGCGCCGCGCCCCGTGCCGCGGCCTTCAGCATCACCGGAAAGCCGATCTCGGCGGCGACGCGTTCGGACTCCGCGGCGTCGCGGATGGGCCCCGGGCTGCCCGGCACGACCGGGCCCCCGCCGCCTGCATCACGCGCCGGGCCTCGGCCTTGTCGCCCATGGCGCGGATCGCCTCCGCCGGCGGCCCTACGAAGGTGAGCCCGGCCTCGGCGCAGGCCATGGCGAACCGCCAGTTCTCGGACAGGAACCCGTAGCCGGGATGGACCGCCTCGGCGCCGCTCCGGCACGCCGCGTCGACAACGGCCTCGATGTCGAGATAGCTCTGCCGGGCCGGTGCCGGACCGATGGGCTGGGCCTCGCTGGCATCGGCGACGTGGGGCGCATCGCGGTCGGCTTTGGAGTAGACGGCGACGCTTTTCACGCCGAGTTGGCGACAGGCGCGGATGACGCGACGGGCGATCTCGCCCCGGTTGGCGACGAGGACCTTCCGGAACACTACGGCCCGGGCTCGGCGCCGATCAGCTCGGCGTCGACGACGCGCCACTGCCCCTCGAACTGCCGCCACTGCTCCAGGACGACCCACGTCCCCCGCGGGCCCGTCAGGCGGACCTTCATGAAACGGTGGGCGCCGACCTTGGCCTGGGCGACAATCGCCCACGTCTGGACGGCGCCGCCCTGGGTCACGACCCGGCTCACGGCGTCCCGCGCCCCTTCCGGGACATGCACGGACGCGCCAGCGACGTCCCCGGCGACGAGCGCCCGAACGTGATCCTCGATGGCGGTCCGGAGGTCGGGCGTGACGCAAGCCGGATCAAAGGGCGAGTCCAGCGCGACAAGATCGCCGGCCGGGTCGGCGCCCGTGATGTCGAAGGATCGGGCCGGACGCTCGCTCCTGCCGGTGACGCCTCCGGCGTCACCCAGCGCGTCCAGGAGCCGGCGCTCCCAGCTCTCCACCCGCTGGCGCCGCGCGACGTCGTCGAGCAGGCGCTTCAGCACGATGGAGCCGGCGGCAACGTGGCGCCGCTCCTCGGTCACGCAGCGCTCCAGAATGCGGCGGGTCGGCGGCTCGTAGATCGGATTGGCCGCGGCCAGGTGCGCTTCGTAGGTCGCCACCAGATGTGGCTTCAGCACATGGTACACGCCCACCACGCGCTCAGGAGACTGGTCGGGCGCCTCACAGCTGTCGAGGAGGTCCATGAATTTCACGAAGCGTTCGTTGGACGGCTCCGACTGGTTGGCCGGCGCCCGCAGCTCGGGCAGCCGCCGGCCCCACAGATCGGCGTGCTGCGCGCAGTCCCAGACGTGCCGGCCGAAGAGCAGCTTCACCGGCAGCTCGGGAGTCAGGGCGATCCAGCCGCCCAGCGTGCGCATGAGGCGCTCTTCAGTGTAGCGATAGTGACGGATCTGCGCGGCGGAGGCCTCGACGGAGAAGTCGCCGGCCAGCGGATGAACGCTCACGGACGGCCCCCGGTCAGTAGACGGGAGAGCGCTGGGTGCTGCGGACGAGCCGCTCGATCTCCTCGTCGGTGAAGCCGGCCAGCCGGCGAGCCTCCTTGGCGATGGAGATGCCGACCTCCTCGTGGCTGCCGTCGGTCCGTACGCCGCCGAGGTTGAAGCGCTCGTCGATCGTCTCCTGGAATTCCACGGCGCGGCGCCGGCGCTCGGGGTCGCCCTTGGTCAGCTCGTTGAGCCAGCGCGACCCCATGCGCACATGGGTGATCTCGTCGGCCAGAACGAAGTCCACGGCGCGCTCGATCACCGGATCGCCGATCTTGCGGGCGATATGAATCAACTGGTTGAACACGTCGCAGGCCAGCCCTTCCAGCCCCCGGTTGACACCGGCCACCCGGGCGGCGGCGTCCTCGGCACACGCGCACTTCCACAGGATGGTCGACTCCGCGAACTCGCCGACGTAGCCCCCGAGGTATTCGAGGAGCCCGAGATAAATCTCGACGTGGCGCGACTCGTCCCAGACCTGTCGCGCCATGTCCATGGTGAACTCCCAGGGGGCATCGGGGAAGTCACACACCGTCCGGCCGGCGCCCTCCATGGCCTGCAGCTCGCCCACCAGGATGCCGTGCACGCGCTCGCGGATGGCGTCCCGGCTGGCCAGGTCGGCCATGGGCGACAGGCCCTGCCCCATGCGCAGCTCGGCGATTTCCCGGGCCCGTTTGCGAACGAAGCGCGCCTCGCGGGCGAGCTTGTCGTAGGCGATGGGGTGTTCCATGGCCCGTATTATACGCGTTCTTTGAACTCCTTCCCCAGCAGGCCTTCCGGGCGCAGCAGGAGCACGATGATGATGATCAGGAACGCCAGGGTGTTCTTGAACTGGATCGTCAGATAGGCGCCGGTGAGGCTCTCGGCCACTCCGAGCAGCAACCCGCCCACCACCGCGCCCGGCAGGCTTCCCAGACCGCCCAGCACGGCGGCGGCAAAACCTTTGAGGAATGGGTCCAGCATGAAAAACGGGTCCAGCAGCAGCGCCGGGGCGAGGAAGATGCCGGCCACCACGCCGAGGGCCGAGGCCACGGCCCACGACACACCGAGCACCAGACGCGTGGGAATGCCGAGGGTCTGGGCGGCCATGACGTTTTCCGACGTGGCCCGCATGGCGAGCCCCAGGCGCGTGCGCTGCACCAGCAGGTAGAGCAGCGCGCTGCCCAGTACGCCGGCGGCAATGGTGGCCAGGGCGAGCTGGCTGACCACGACCATCCCCAGCCGATAGGTCGCCGTATCGGAGATGGGGAATGGCAGCGATACCGGCTCGGCGCCCCACGTGTAAACGACGAGGCCCTGGAGGATCAAGGACAGGCCCAGGGTGAGGATGACCATGCCGAGGAGATTGACGCCCTCCCGCTGGGCCCGCACCAGCACCCCGAAGTAGAAGACCACCCCGACCGCGGCGCCCACGACCAGGCTCCCGGCCACGGCCACCGGGAACGGGTACTGGTGCGAGAGCAGGGAAAAGGCCACGAAGGTCGCCATCGTGGCGATGTCCCCGTGAGCGAAGTTGAGCACCCGCGTCGAACGGTAAATCAGCACGACGCCGAGAGCCACCAGCGCGTAGAGGCTTCCCGCCGAGAGGCCGGTCAGCGCGTACTGGAGGAACCGTTCCATCGCTTCAGCGGAACGGCCAGAGCTGGAAGTAGAGGCGCGTCTTCAGCCAGCGACCGTAGAGTCCCAGCGGCTCGAAGATCATGACCAGCAGGATGGCGACGCCATACACCACGGGCACCATCTCCCGGAAGTCGGCCAACACCTTGGGCACCAGCAGGACGAACAGCGCCCCCAGGATCGAGCCCTCGATAGAGGCCACGCCACCGACGATGACGGCCACGAAGAGCGTGATCGACTCCAGCACGTTGAAGATCTGGGGCTCGATGTGGCCCAGCACCTGGGCGTAGAGGGCGCCGTGGACTCCGGTATAGAACGATGACACGGCGAACGCCAGCAGCTTGTAGCGGGTGAGGTTGACCCCGTTGACCTCGGCCGCGATGTCGGAGTCGCGGATGGCGACCCAGGCCCGGCCCACGTACGACGCGATGAGGTTGTAGCTGGCCAGCGTGAAGGCGGCAAGCAGGAGCAGGTAGACGTAGTACTGGAAGCGGGAGGCGCTGAGGCCGAACAGGGGCTGCAGCCGGGCGATGGCGAGCCCCGACCGCCCGCCCGAGAGCACCTCCCAGTTCACGAACATCTGATACACCGCGACGCCGAAGCCGAGGGTGGCGATGGCCAAATAGGGTCCCTTGAGGCGGAGCGAAGGAAATCCGACGACGACGCCGGCCAGAGCAGCGGCGGCGCCGGCCAGGACGAGCGCCACCAGGAACGGCGCCCCCCAGGCGCGCAGGTGTCCGAAGGCGAAGGCTCCGATGGCCAGGAATCCGGCCTGGCCGAAGGAGATCTGCCCCGCGTAGCCGATGAGGAGGTTCTGGCCCATCACGCCGATGGAGGAGAGCGCCACCAGCGTGGCCAGGAAGACCAGGTGCTCGGGCGCCAGCCACGGAAACACCGCCAGCGCGGTGACGAGCAGCGCCAGCAGGAGCCGCGTGATCGGCCGGCGGGCGAAGGCCAGCTCGTCGCGGTAGGACTCGATCAGATCCACGATCGGTCAGTCCCGGTACAATCCCGCGATCAGGTCGCCGTACCGGCTCTCGACGGCCCGCCGCTTGACCTTCTTGGTCGGCGTCACGTCGCCCTCTTCCTCGTAGAAGCGGCGCGGCAGCAGCGCGAACTTCTTGATCGTCTCAACCTGGGCGAGGGTCCGGTTGACCTGCTGGACCTCGCCGTCGACGAGCCGGACGATCTCGGGGTTTTGCGTGAGGTCCTGGAAGGTCGTGAACGGGATGCGGTGGTCCTGGGCGAACTTGACGACGTTGTCCTCGTCGATGAGGATCAACGCCACCAGGTACTTGCGACGGTCGCCGATGACGACGGCGTCCTGGATGTAGGGGCTGAACTTGAGCTTGTTTTCGATCCAGGCCGGGGTGATGTTCTTGCCGCCGGCGGTGATGATGATGTCCTTCTTCCGATCGAGGATCTTGAGCCGGCCGTCCTCCCAGGCGCCGATGTCGCCGGTGTGCAGCCAGCCCTCGGCGTCGATGGTTCGGGCCGTGAGCTCCGGATCCTTGAAGTAGCCCTTGAACACGTGAGGGCCACGGGTGAGGATCTCGCCGTCGTCGGCCAGAGCCACCTCGGTGCCGGGGATGGGCTCGCCTACCGTGCCCATCCGCGGCGACTGCATGCTGTTGACGGAGATCACGCCGGTCGATTCCGTCATCCCGTACCCCTCGATGAGGGGGATGCCCAGGGCGTGGTAGTACTCGAACAGTTCCGGCGAGGCCGGTGCCGCGCCGCAGGCGGCGATCCGGATGCGGTCGAACCCCAGCCGGTGCTTGAGCGGCCGCAGGACGGCCACGTGGGCCAGGCGGTAGAGGAGATCGAGCCCGACGCCGACCCGGCCGGCGAGCCGGGCCCGGACGTGGCGCCGCCCCACCCCCACGGCGGCTCGATACAGCGCCCGCTTGATCGGCGTGGAGTCGGCCATTCTGAGTTCCAGCGTGGACGCGAGCTTCTCCCAGATCCGCGGCACGCTGGCGAAGTACGTGGGCGACACCTCGCGGAGGTTCTGGAAGAGCGTGTCCACGCTCTCCACGAAGTTGACGACGTACCCGTTGTAGATCGCCCCGAACACCGAGATCAGGTTCTCGTAGACGTGGGCGAACGGCAGGTACGAGATCACCTCGTCGGCGTCGGTGAGCGGATTGACCTCCCGGAACGCCCCGGTCACCGCGAGAATCGACCGGTGAGTGAGCATCGCGCCCTTGGGCGGCCCGGTGGTGCCCGAGGTGTAGATGATCATGGCGGTATCGTCGGACCGCAGCGCCCGACGCCGCTCCTCCACCGCCGGCCCGTGTGATTCCAGATACGCCAGCCCCTGCTTCTGAAAATCTTCGAAGAAGGTGACCCGGTCGTCGGCGAAGCCCCACAGCCCCTTGGCGTCCCAGACCACGATGCGCTCGACGCCGGTGTCGCCCACGAGGGCCAGCACCTTGTCGAGCTGCTCGTCGTTCTCCACGAAGAGCAGGCGGGCCTCCGAGTGGTTGAGCAGGTACCGGATCTGCTCGGGGGCCGACGTCGGGTAGATGCCGCAGGTGGCCCCACCGGCCGTCTGAATGCCCAGGTGACAGTAGAGCCACTCCGGACGGTTGTCGCCCAGCACGGCCACGTGTTCCCGGGGCCGGAGGCCGAAGGCCAGCAGCGCGGCGGCGACGGTTTGGACTTCCTCGCCGTACCGACGCCAGGTGACGCGGTGCCAGATTCCGTGCTTCTTGTAGCGGATGGCCAGACCGTCGCCCCGCCGGTCCACCTGCTGGCAGAACAGCTCGGGCAGCGTGCGCGCGTCCTCCGGCATCACCATCGCCTCCTCTTGCGGTAGAGCCGCCAGCCCCGGGCCGAGGGCGTCTCCCCGGCGCCGACCCCGAGGTAGACCTCGCGCACGTCCTCGTTCTGCGTGAGCTCCTGCGCCGCGCCTTCGAGGACCACGCGGCCGGCTTCCAGGATAGCGCCACGATGCGCGGTCTGAAGGGCCAGGCGGGCGTTCTGCTCGACGAGCAGGATCGTCGTGCCCGTACGGCTGATCGCGCCCAGCGCCTCGTAGACGCTGCGGGCAACCCGGGGCGCCAGGCCCAGGGAGGGTTCATCCAGCATCAAGAGCCGGGGTCGCCTCAGCATGGCCCGGGCCAGCGCCAGCATCTGTTGCTCGCCGCCCGAGAGCGTCTCCGCGTCCTGCTGGGCCCGCTCTCGCAGAATGGGAAACATGCGGTAGACCGAGTCCAGGTCGCCGGCCACGTCGTCGCCGCGGCGGCCCCAGAGTCCCAGGTCGAGGTTCTCGGCGACCGTCAGCTCCTTGAAGAGCCCGCGGTCTTCGGGCACGTACACGATGCCCAGCCGGGCGATCGCCTCCGGCGCCCAGCCGTTGATACGCCGGCCGGCGAAGACCACCTCGCCCTTCTTGGGCTGGTCCTTGAGCAGTCCGGCGACCGTACGCAGGAGCGTCGTCTTTCCGGCGCCGTTGGGACCGAGGACCGTGAAGATCTCTCCCTGGCGGACCTCCAGCGACACGCCGAAGAGGGCGTAGATGCGGTCGAAATACAGCGTCTCGATGGTCGAGATTGATAGTAATGGTGGGGGGACCGATTCCGCTCCCCCCACACCCCCCGGTTCGCGGGGGGCCCGACCTCCGCCGATCCCGCCCCCAACGTTACTCACCGAGGTACGCCTTCACCACCTCGGGATGGCGCTGGACGTCCGCCGGCGCGCCCTCGGCGATCTTCACGCCATGATCCAGGGCAACCATGCGGCCGGCCAGGCGAGAGGCCACGCGGAGATCGTGCTCCACCAGGAGAACCGTGATGCCGAAGCGGCCGCGGATCTCGTGAATCCAGTAGCCGAACTCTTCCTTCTCTTCCTGGGTGAGCCCCGACACGGGCTCGTCCAGCAGCAGCAGGCGGGGCTCGGTGGCCAGGGCCCGGCCCAGTTCGACGCGCTTCTGGATGCCGTACGAGCAGTCAGCCACCCGCGTCTTCCGGACCGGCTCCAGGTCCAGGAACTCGACGATCTCCTCGCACCGCCGGCGGTGGCGTATCTCTTCACCGCGCCGGCGCAGCAGCGCGGCCAGGAAGTCCTTCCGGAAGTGCAGGTGCCGACCGACCATCAGATTGTCGAGCACGCTCATGTGATGAAAGAGGCGCAGATTCTGGAAGGTGCGGGCGATCCCGCGTCGGGTGATGGCGTCCGGAGAGCGGCCGCACAGCGACTCGCCCCGGAACCGGATGGTGCCGAGCGTCGGCTGATAGAGACCGGTGATGCAGTTGAAGAGGGAGGTCTTACCGGAGCCGTTGGGGCCGATGACGGCGAGTGTTTCACCCTCGACCAGATTGAGACCGACGCCCTGCAGCGCCGTGATCCCGCCGAACGACAGACTGAGATCCCTGACTTCGAGTAGTGGACCGGGGGGGAATGGGGGGGTGGCCTCCACCCCCCCATGTTCACTCATCTCGGTGGTATGGCCCCGGGCATTGGATCTCACATTCGAGTGTTGTCAACCTGGTCAAAAATGTGGTTGAAAGACCTGGTACCCGGTGACCGGGCTGACCTTGTTCTTCTCCGCGTTCTCGGCTCGCATCATGCGCACGGCGTTGAGCCCGTGGCGCCGGTTCGTTCCGAAGGTGATAGGCGCCGTGAGCTTGTCGGCGGTGAAGTTCTTGACCTGCTCCATGCCCTCGACGAACGACTCCCGGGTCAGGGTGCGACCGGCTTTCCGGAGGCCCTCCACGGCGACCATCATGGCCACCGCCCCGGCCAGCGCGGTGTTGTCCTTGCCCTTGAGCTTCGGCTCGATCGTGGTCAGGGTCTCGATCGCGCGATCGGCGTCGGGCTCGCCGGCGACGGCGCCCAGCGTGTTGTAGTGCGCCCCTTCCCACAGCGGGCCCAGTAAGCGGAACATGATGAGGTGATCGCCGAGCGGGAAAGAGGCGACGAGCTTGGGCTTGTAGCCCACCTTGGCCATCTCTTTGACAAGGTTGGCCCCGTGGGTGATGGTCGAGTAGAAGATCACTGCGTCGGCGCCCGAGTCCTTGAGCTTCAGCGCGTGGGTGCCCAGCTCCCGGTCCGGGAGCTCGTAGGGCAGCTCGGTGGCCACGGCCACCTTGCCGGCCAGCGTCTTGACGCCGCGCCGCACGCCTTCCAGCCCGCCTTTGCCATAGTCGTCGTTCTGGTAAAAGACCGCGACCTTCTTGGCGCCGAGCACGGTGACTGCCTGCGTCACCAGAAATTCGCCCTCGTCGAGGTAGTCGGGATAGTTCACGAACACGTACCGCAGCCGCTCGCGGGGCTGGCGCGCCCAGATGGCGGGGTTGCCGTAGGGGTTGATCACCGGGAACTTGTTCTCGTGGGGAAAGTCCTTGGCGGCGTTGAGGATGGCCGACCCCAGGAGCCCGACGTTCATGAAGACCGAGTCGTGGATCTCCTTGAGGTTGGCCACCGCGCGGCCAGGATGATAGCCGTCGTCCTTGATCTCTACCTTGAGCTTGCGGCCGTTGATGCCGCCCTGGCTGTTGATGTGCTTGGTCCACGCCTCCATGGCGATCGCGGTGTTGCCCCAGGCCGCGGCGGGACCGGAGAGCGGCGTGGTGACGCCGATCGTGATCTCGGTGTCGGTGACGCCGGGCACCTGCTGGGCCAACGCCGGCGCGGCGGCGAACAGCAGCCCGACGACGAGTGCGGCGACTCTGCTGGTCATACGTCTTTCCTCCTCAGACGATCCTCTAGCCGCAGGGACACGGCCTGGATGACACTTGCGCGCAGTATAACGTGAAGGCCTCAGGATTCCGGCGAACTGCGGGGGTGCCCGTCCTGTCGGCCCGCCCCCGCGCCAGGCCTGTCGACGACCGCGTGGCTGCCCTCGCCTATTCCTGACGGGCCAGCCCGATCTCGGGGGCGACGCCCGTGAGCGCCTCGATGACGAACGCGATGTGCTGATCGAGGTCCACGCCCAGCTCGGCGGCGCCGTGGTAGACGTCGGTCCGGTTGACGGTGCGGGCGAACGCCTTGTCCTTGAGCTTCTTCCTGACCGACGTCACCTCCATCCCGCTGATGACCTTGCCCGGACGCACCAGGGCACAGGCGTGGACGAAGCCGGTGAGCTCGTCGCAGGCGTAGAGTGCGCGGTCGAGCAGGCTCACCCGGGGCATGCCCGAGTAGTCGGCGTGGGCCAAAACGGCGTAGACGACGGGGCGAGGCACGCCGCGGGCCAGGAGGATCTCGGCCCCTTTCAGCGGATGGCGGGGCGCCGTGGGGTGCATCTCGTAGTCGAAGTCGTGCAGCATCCCGGCGATGCCCCAGGTCTCGGGATCCTCGCCGAAACGCGATGCATACGCCCGCATCGAGGCCTCCACGGCGCGGGCGTGCTTGCGCAGGCCGTCGCCGGCGGTGAACTCGGTCAGGAGCGACCAGGCCGCGGCGCGGTCGATCACGGGCTCACCCGCGACGCCGGTCCGCCTGACTCCGCCACTTGTCGATGGACTTCTTCGAGAAGACCCAGCTTCCATTCACTTCGAAGCAGGGAATCCGGCGCTGGCTGGCCAGCAGCGTCAGCGTGGCCTCGTCCATGGCGAGGTAGGCGCACGCTTCCTTCACGGTCATGACGTCCTTGGGGGTCACCGTTCGCTCTCCTCCCTGGCTCACCGGGTGCGCTCGGATTCCGAAGCCTTGCGCAGGCTCTCCACTTCGGCCTCGAGCGCGCGCAGACGCTCGATCAGCTGCTCGATGGTCTTGGCCACCGGGTCGGGCAGATCCGTCTGGTTGAGGTCGATCTCGCCGGAGACCCGTTGGCCGTCGCGGTATGTTACGCGGCCGGGTACGCCCACGACAACGGAGTTCGGCGGCACCTCCCGGACCACGACCGAGCCGGCGCCGATACGGCTGCCGTCGCCGATCGAAAAGCCGCCGATGATCTTGGCGCCGGCGCCCACCACGACGTTGTCGCCGAGCGTCGGGTGGCGCTTCTCGCGCCGGAGGCTGGTTCCACCCAGGGTAGCGCCCTGGAGTAGGGTCACGTTCTCGCCCACCTCGGCCGTTTCCCCGATCACCACCCCCATGCCGTGATCGATGAACAGGCCAGGCCCCAGTCGGGCGGCCGGATGGATCTCGATGCCGGTCAGAAAGCGCGCCACGTGCATGAGCCACCGGGCCGTGGTCCGCCAGCCGCGATGCCACAGGCGGTGGGCGACCCGGTAGAAGGCCAGCACGTGGACGCCGGGGTAACAGAGCAGCACCTCCAGCGCCGACCGCGCGGCCGGATCTCGCTCGAGCACGGCCCGGACATCGCGCCGGATCGCGTCAAACACGGCCGCCGCTCCGGGCCAGGTAGTCCCGCGCGGCGGCCCGCAGGGCGCCGGCCGCGACATCGGCGGCGTGCTTGCGGTCCTCGGGCAGCCCCTCCAGCGCCCGCTCGATCTCCTCGGCCTTCACGTGAAGCAGGTCCTCGACGGTGCGCCCGGCCATCAGCTCGCTGGCCACGCTGGCGGCGGCGATGGTGGGCCCGCAGCCATAGGTCTGGAAGCGCACCTCGACGGCGCGGCGGTCACGGACCCGCAGGAAGAACCGGGCCAGATCTCCGCAGCCGGCGTACGCATCCTCGCCCACGCCGTCGGCATCCCGCATGAGGCCGGCGTGGCGGGGGTGCAGGAAGTGATCCACCAGGGTTGGGCTGTACCTCACGAGGCACCCACCGGCATTGCGCGGCGCAGCTTGGTCACCAGAGGCTCGAGGCAGGCCAGCACATAATCGATATCCTCGGCGGTGGTGGAACGACCCAGCGAAAACCGGACAGCGCCCATGGCCCAGTCCAGCGGCACCCCCATCGCCACCAGGACGTGGGAGGGCTCGACGTGACCGGCCGTGCAGGCCGAGCCAGCCGAAACGGCCACCCCTTTGAGGTCGAGGCCGAGGACGATCGACTCGGACTCCACGTGACGGAACGCGACGTTGTCGGTCCCGGGCAGACGCTCGGTGGGATGGCCGTTCAGCCGAACCTCGCCGACGCGGGCCTGGATGCCCGCCCACAGGCGATCACGGAGCCCGTGCACCCGCTCGCCCTCCGCGCGCATCTCGCGGCCCCGGACTTCCACCGCCTTGCCGAATCCGGCGATCCCCGGCACGTTTTCGGTTCCGGCCCGGCGCCGTCGCTCGTGATCGCCGCCGTGCTGGACGGCCACCATCCGGCTCCCCTTTCGGATCCACAGACCCGCCACGCCCTTGGGCCCGTAGATCTTGTGGGCCGAGAAGGACAGCGCATCGATGCCGAGCGCGTGAAGGTCCAGGGGGATCTTGCCGAAGGTTTGGACGGCATCGACGTGCAACGGCACCCCGTGTTCGCGGGCGATGGCCCCGATGGCCCCGACCGGCTGAATCGTCCCCACCTCGCTGTTGGCGTGCATGATGCTGATGGCGATGGTGTCGGGACGAATGGCCCGCCGGACGTCGTCGGGATCCACCATGCCGAAGCGGTCTACCGGAAGGTAGCTGACCTCGAAGCCCTGCCCCTGCAGCGTCTGACAGGTTCGGAGCACCGCGTGGTGCTCGATCTGCGAGGTGATGAGATGCCCCCGCCCGCGGGCCAGGGCCAGACCCTTCACCGCGAGATTGTCGGACTCGGTCCCGCCCGACGTGAACACGATCTCGTCCTGGCTCGCCCCGAGGAACGCGGCGATGCGTTCGCGGGCGGTGTCCACCGCCTCGCGGGCGGCCCGTCCGAAGCCGTGCACGCTCGACGGGTTGCCGAAGACGTCGGAGAAGTACGGCTGCATTTCAGCGACGACCTCCGGATGCACCGGGGTCGAGGCGTTGTGATCGAGGTAAACGCGACGGCTCATCGGTTGCTCTGCCTCCAAACGGGTGCTAGGCTCAAACCGCGATGGACCGGGGTAAGAAGAAGCTGGGCGTGCTGCTCTCCACCGGTCCTGAACATCCCAACCTGGACACGGCCGTCGGGCTGTCGACGGCCGCTCTCGACCGTGGCAGCGATCTCTACCTCTACCTCATCGACGACGGCGTGCGCGCGCTCGGCGACCCCCGCATCCGCGCGTTGCCGGGACGGGGCGCCAGGCTCTTCGTCTGCGCCTACGGCTGCCAGAAGCGCCGGATCCCGCTCGAGGACTCGCCGGACATCACCTACTGCGGGCTGGTGGTGCTCACGGACATCATCAACGGCACCGACCGCTTCATCGCCCTGAACTGACGCCGGCGTGCCCGACGACCAGCCGGTCCTCGTCCTCATCGCGACCGATCCACGCCGGAGCCACCGGGCCTTCGAAGCCATGCGCATCGGCGTCGGTATCGTGGCCGGCGAAAACCAGGTGACGTTCGTGCTCGCCGATGGCGGTGTCCACCTGCTCGACGACGACACCGACGCCCTGGTCGACGGCGACGACATCGCCAAGTTCCGCGGCAGCCTCAGAACGTTGGGCATCCCCTTCCACGTCGAGGAGACGGCCATTCCGCCGGATCCCGACTGGAACGCCGACGGGCACCCGATCGTGTCGGTGAGCCGGGAAGGGATCACCGAGCTGCTGCGGCAGGCCCGTCGCTTCGTCGTCTTCGGATGAGCGTCGTGCTCCACCTGCTCAAGGGCGATACCGCGCTGGCCACGGCTACGATCGCCAGGGAGCTCCAGGCCGGCGACGACGTCATCGTCGCCCTGCTCCATGGCACGCCGGCCCCGCGGCTCCCCGCCGGCGTGCACGTCAACCGGGTGCCCGACGACCTCTCCTGGGAAGCTCTGCTCGACAAGATCTTCACCGCCGACCAGGTCATCACCTGGTAGCAGCGCCCACAGAGGCGCCCCTGAGAAGTTCCGAAGCCGACGCGGGAGAAGCAGGAACGGGTGGCCGCTCGGGCGGGGGGTGGCGGGGTCGGTGAGACCCGTTCCCTCCAAGGAGGCGGGCCTGGCGCGTTGGCGGAGAAGCGCAGCGTGACCGTCGCCGCCGACCGTGTGGTCGAACAGATCCTGCCACCCCCCGCTCAGAGCGATCACCGGTTCCGGTGCTCCTCGAGCCACGCCATCTGGATCTTCTCCAGGGTCGACTCGTTGGAGGCCTTGGGATCGTCGCTGAACCCGGGCAGCTCGACGACCCACCGATGCAGGTCCGTGAAGCGCACGGTCAGGGGATCGATGTCCGGATACCGCTCGGTGAGCGCGATGGCGATGTCCTCGGCGTCCCGCCACATGAGCGCCCGGGGCGTCATTGTACCGATCTCCGCGAGGCCGGCTCGCTCCGTGGCCGTGCGACGCCGCAGCGCGCTCGGCGCGCGAGGCTAGCCTGCGTGAGTCGGCCTGCCCGAGGCGCCCGGGGCGTCATTTGGGAATCTCCACCACGACGTCCCCTTGCACCACAGCCTGGCAGCCCAGGCGCGAGTGAATGGTGAGGCCCTCGGCCGTGTCGAGCCGATCCTCCTCGTCATCCTGCATCTCCGAGAGGTTCTCTTCGCCCTCCTTGACGATCACGTGGCAGGTGGTGCAGGCGCAGCTGCCCCCACAATTGTGCTCGAGCTCGATGTGGTGGGCCAGCGCGATGTCGAGCAGCGACCCCGGTTTGCCGTGATCGGCCAGCGGGTACTTCTCGTCATCGACCTCCACCGTGACGTTCAGGGGCAGAAAGGTCACTTTGTGAACCGCCATCACTGCGACTCCATGATCTCCGTCGCCCGCCGGGTCCCCAGCGCCGACCGGAGCGCCGCGTCCATCATGGCCTGGGCCAGGTGCTCGGTCGCGCGGTTCAGCTCCACGGTCTTCTCGTGGATCCGGTTCCGGTCGGTCGTCTCCCGGGCCTGCTCCAGTGCCTGCAGGGCGGCGGCGATCCGCTGGCGTTCCTCGGCCGAAGCCAGGTCGCCCGCCTGCTTCAACGCCCGGCGCACGTGGGTCATCACCGTGTCCCCCTCGTTGCGGACCTCGATGAGCATCCGGGCCTCCACGTCGGCTTCCGCGTACTGGTAGGACTCCTCGACCATCCGCTCGACATCGGCCTCGCCCAGCCCGTAGGTCGGCTTCACCTCGATCGACGCCGCCTTGCCCGTCCGCAGCTCCTTGGCCGTGACCTGGAGGATGCCGCTGGCGTCGATGAGGAACGTCACCTCGATTCTGGGCATGCCCGCCGGCATCGGATCGACGCCGCCCAGCTCGAAGCGGGCCAGCGACCGGCAGTCTTTGGCCAGCTCCCGCTCGCCCTGCACGACGTGCATGTCGATCACCGCCTGCCCGTCCACCGAGGTGGTGAACATCTCGCGGGCGCTGGTCGGGATGGTGGTGTTGCGGGGAATGAGCACGCTGACCACGCCGCCCAACGTCTCGATCCCCAACGACAGCGGCGTCACGTCGAGCAGCAGCATGCTGGTGATCCCACCGGCCAGGATGTGGGCCTGCACCGCCGCCCCCAGCGCCACCACCTCGTCGGGGTTGAGCTGGCTGTGAGGCGTCTTGCCGAACAGCTCCCGCACCCGCCGCCGCACCAGCGGCACGCGGGTGGAGCCGCCCACCAGCACCACCGTGTCGATCTGCCCCGGGGACAAGCCGGCGTCGCTCAGGGCCGCCCGGCAGGGGCCGAGCGTTTTCTGGACCAGCGGCTCCAGCAGCCGCTCGAGCTCGGCCCGGCTGATCTCCCGGCGGTAGGTGAAGTCCTCGAACGGGATCGTAAGCGTGGTGCGCTCCTCGCCAGAGAGACGGATCTTGGCCGCCTCGGCGGCCAGCCGCAGCTCCTGCATGGCCTCGCCGTCCCGGGCCAGGTCCACCTCGCGGCAGGCCAGCTGTCGGTGGTGCCGCGCCTGGATGTCCTCCATGAGCCACAGCAGGAGCACGCGATCGAAATCGTCGCCGCCCAGGCGGGTGTTGCCGCTGGTGGCCAGGACCTCGAAGATCCCGTCCTTGACCCGGAGGATCGAGATGTCGAAGGTCCCGCCCCCGAGGTCGTAGACGGCGATCACGCCTTCCTGGAGGCGATGAAGGCCGTAGGCGAGCGAGGCCGCCGTGGGCTCGTTGACGATGCGTACGACGTCGAGCCCGGCGATGCGGCCGGCGTCCCGGGTGGCTTGACGCTGGCTGTCGTTGAAGTAGGCGGGCACGGTGATGACGGCCTGCTCGATGGGCTCGGCGAAGTACGTCTCGGCCCGTTCCTTGAGCGTCTTGAGGATGACCGCCGACACTTCGGGCGGCGTCACCTCACGCTCACCGACCCGCAGACGCACGATGCCATCGGCCGGCACCACGGCGAACGGGAAGTAGCGCAGCTCGTCCTTGACGTCCTCGTAGCCACGCCCCATGAACCGCTTCACCGAGTAGACGGTGGACTCTGGCCGGCGGACGAGTTGGCGCTTGGCCGCCTCGCCGACCAGGATGCCGTCCGGCGTGAACGCCACCACCGAGGGAAGCAGCGGGCGCCCCTCCGAGTCGGGAATGACCCGGGGCAGACCCGTCTTGTCGTCGACGTAGGCGACGAGACTGTTGGTGGTGCCCAGGTCGATGCCGATGATCCGAGCCATCGTCAGATGCCCTCGCCCTCTCCCAGCGCCTGCCCCAGATCCTCGATGACCGTCTTGAGATAGGCGCGCGTGGCCAGCCCCTCCTTGAACGCCGCCAGCAGCCGCGGCCGCTCCTCCGGCCGGGCGGCATCCCAGGCCGGCGCCAGCCGCTCGGTCAGCCGAGCCTCCTCGTCCAGGCACCGGGCCTGCAGACGTTCGCGCTGAGCCGCCAGCGTCTTGCGGGCGTCGTCATCGAGGGCACTGCCCGTCTGGGCCTCGGCCAGCGCCTCCTGGATCTCGAACATCTCCTCCAGCAGCGCCGGCGGCGCCGACGGCCGGACGGCCGCCCCCTCCTTGGTCTCCCGCCCCTCCTCGAGCCGTACGAGATACTCGATGCGCGTGATGGGGTCCCTGAGCGTCCGATAGGCCGCATTCACGCGCGCGGAGGCCTCCAGCGCCCGCGCCTGCTCGGCCGGCGAGGCCCCGGCATGGAAGTCGGGGTGGTAGCGCCGCGACAGCGCGTAGAACCGCCGCTGCAGCTCGGCTGCATCGATGCCGAGCCCCCTCGGCAACTCGAAGATCTCGAAGTGATTCATCGACCCCTCAAAATGACAACGGGCCCGCCGCCGGGCCCGTCGCTCGGTCGTCCGTGGACCCGGCTACGACGAGAACGACGTCCCGCAGCCACAGGTCGACTTGGCCTTCGGGTTGACGAAGGTGAAGCCGCCCGTCAGCCCCTGCTGGACGTAGTCGAGCGTGGTCCCGGCCAGGTAGAGGTAGCTCTTGGTGTCGACCACCACCTTGATGCCGTCGATCTCGAACTCCCGGTCGTGCGGCGTCCTCTCGGTGTCGAACTCCAGCGAGTACGACATGCCCGAGCATCCGCCGCCCTTCACCCCCATGCGCAGGAAGACCGTGTCCCCCAGGTCCTGGGCCTGCTTGAGCTCCTTGACGTGCTTGACTGCCGTTTCCGTCAGTGACACTGCCATGCGCGCGTTCCTCCTGGTCCCCTACCGGGTGGCCGCCTCGACGGCGGCGCCGTGCTTGGCCTTGTAGTCGGCCAGCGCCGCCTTGATCGCGTCCTCGGCGAGGACGGAGCAGTGGATCTTGACCGGCGGCAGCTTGAGCTCGTTCACGATGTCCGTGTTCTTGATCTTGGCCGCCTCGGCCAGCGTCTTGCCCTTCAGCCACTCGGTGGCCAGGCTCGACGACGCGATGGCGCTCCCGCATCCGAACGTCTTGAACTTCGCGTCCTCGATGAGGCCGCTCGACGGGTTCACCCTGATCTGGAGCTTCATGACGTCGCCGCACTCCGGCGCGCCCACCAGCCCCGTCCCCACGTGCGTCGAGTCCTTGGTGAAGGATCCCACGTTGCGCGGGTTGTTGTAGTGGTCAACCACCTTGTCGCTGTATGCCATCGCCTCCCCCTACTCGGCTTTCCAGTGGATGGACTTCAGATCCACGCCTTCCTTCGCCAGCTCGTAGAGCGGCGACATCTCACGCAGCCGCTTGACGACCTCGATCGACCGCCGGCCCACGAAGTCGATCTCCTCCTCGGTGTTGAAGCGGTGCAGGCTGAACCGGATCGAGGAGTGCGCCAGCTCCGCGCTCGCCCCCAGGGCGGCGATGACGTACGACGGCTCCAGCGTCGCCGAGGTGCAGGCCGAGCCCGACGACAAGGCAGTCTCCTTGTTCAGCCCCATGAGCACCGACTCGCCCTCCACGTAGGCGAACGAGATGTTCAGGTTCTGGGGCAGCCGGCGGTCGGGGTCGCCGTTGAGAAACGCCTCGTCGACGCTGGCCAGGATCATGTCTTGAAGCCGGTCCCGCAACCGGCGGAGCCGCTCGCTCTCCTGCGGCATGACCTCCTGACAGATCTCGGCGGCCTTGCCGAAGCCCACGATCAGGGGGACGGGCAGGGTGCCCGAGCGCATGCCGCGCTCGTGGCCGCCGCCATCGATCTGAGCAGCCAGCCGCACCCGCGGCCCCTTGCGCCGGACATACAGCGCGCCCACACCCTTCGGCCCATACATGAGATGCGCCGTGCAGGACAGCAGATCGATGCCCAGGCCCTCGACGTTGACGGGGACCTTCCCCACCGCCTGGGTGGCGTCGGTGTGGAAGAGGATCCCCCTCTCCTTGGCCAGCTTGCCGATGGCCGCGACCTCTTGGATGGTGCCGATCTCGTTATTGGCGAACATCACCGAGAGCAGGATGGTCTTGTCGGTGAGGGCCTTGCGGATCTCATCGAGGTCCACGAGGCCGTTGGCCTGCACGGGGACGTACGTCACCTCGAAGCCCTGGCGCTCCAGGCGCTTGCAGGTGTCGAGTCCGGCCCGCTGCTCGATCACCGTGGTGACGATGTGCTGGCCCTTCTCCCGGTACATCTCGGCCGCGCCCTTGAGGGCCAGGTTGATCGACTCCGTCCCTCCCGACGTGAAGACGATCTCCTTGGGGTCCCGAGCCCCGATCAACCGGGCCAGCGTGCCCCGGGCCGCATCGCAGGCCGCCTCGGCCTCCCACCCGAAAGGGTGGTTCCGGCTGGCCGGATGCCCGAACTTCTCGGTGAAGTAGGGCAGCATCGCCTCGACCACCCGCGGGTCGCTCGGCGTCGTCGACTGCGCGTCCAGAAAGATCGGAAACTTCACGGCCATCGATTCGCTCTCCTCGCTATCGCTTGATCGCCAGTAGCTCCGGCACGTCCTCGCCGACCAGCTCGGCCAGACTCATGGTGTCGAGCATCTGGCTGATGGCGGCCTGGATCTTCTGCACGGGTCGCCTGAGGTTGCACCGCGGGAGCTGGGGGCAATCCTGATCTTCGAGGCACCCGACGATGTTGATCGGTCCCTCGACGGCCCGCACCACTTGGCCGACGGTGATCTCGCTCGGCCGGCGCGTCAGCGCATACCCACCCTTGGGTCCCGTCTGGGCCCTGATCAACTGTGCCCGGGCCATCCGCTGCAGGATCTTGGCCAGCAACTCCGGGGGGATGGCGAATTCCTCCGCGACCCGCTTGGCGCTGACGGCCCCCGCATCCTCGTGGACGGCAATGTAATGGATCGCTATCAGCCCGTAGTCGGCGCGCTTGGTGAACCGCAGCATACCGTCCCAGCCGTCTCCCCAGTCTATCCCCGACCGGTTTTAATCGGCGACCATTTCAGTCGGAGTTTGCCACCTCAGGGGGCCGCTGTCAAGAAACCCTGTGCTCTATCTATCCTTCCCAGGCCTGGCGAAGCTCGGCGGCGGTGGTCTCCGGAGGCTTCTCGTTGACGAAGACACCACCAACCCGGTTGGCGCGTTCCGGCTGGGCCACGATCTCGATGTGCCAGTGGTAGTCGTCCCTGATCGTGGCCCAGTCGCCCTGCAAAAGCCGGGACTTGAGGTTGGGCGCGTTGTGCAGGGCCATCTCGTAGCCGGGATCACCAAAGCTCTTCGCCAGGGTGCGGAAGTGCTGCGACAGCAGGCGGGCCAGGTCGGCGGTGAGTCCCGGCCCCGTGGACTCCTCGTAGGCGCAGGCGTGCTGCCGGGGCAGGATCCACGTCTCCAGATGAGCGCGGGCGGCGTAGGGCACGAGCACCGCAAAGGCGGGGGTGAGCTTCACCACGCGCTCCTCGGCGGCGATTTCCTGGCGCAGCATGTCGCAGTAGAGACATCGGCGCTTGTACTGGTAATACTCGCGGGCTTCCCGCAGCTCCTGACGGATCTCGTCGAACACGATGGGGATGGCCGTGACGCGGGAGTACGGATGGTGGGGCCGCACTCCCGGCTTCTTGTGATGGCGCAGCACGAGGATGTCGCGGATCTGGTTGTCGCGCTTGAGATCGAGCAGTCGGTCCCGATACATCGAGAGGACCGCCTCGAGTTGGCCGGGCTCCATGGACGCCAGCGTGTCGTCGTGGCGGGGCGATTCGAGGATCAGCTCCCCGGCCCCGCGCGGCGTGATCATGTCGAACATGCCGACGCCTTCGCGGATGAGCTCGCGCTCGATGCGGAAGTACGGATCGCTGTCCGGAACGA